>CAXTDZ010000050.1:22133-24647 GCA_964243035.1 uncultured Lichenihabitans sp. | reverse complement strand
CCGCCACGGTGGCGGCCAGCAGGCGCGGGCCCGTCGGCGGCGCGGACCAGCCGCCCCGGGCGACGTCGGCGAGCAGGAGAACCGCGAACAGCGGCCAGAACAGGGCGGTCGCGACCGTGCCGGCGAGCAGCGCCAGCACCGCCGCTGCCGCCCGGACGCCCAGGTCGCCGAACAGGCGGTCCAGGTCGCGGGTGTGGGTGAGCAGGGTTATGACCCAGCCCTTGTGCCAGCGGCGGCGCTGGGCGAGCCACGCCCCCGCGCGGTGGGGCGCCTCCTCGAAGGTGGACGAGTCGAGCATGGCGATCCGGTAGCCGAACCGCGCGAGGCGGATGCCGAGGTCGACGTCCTCCGTGACGTTCCACGCGTCCCAGCCGTAGACGGCCCGCAGCGCGTCCGTGCGGAAATGGTTGGAGGTGCCGCCCAGCGGGAGCGGCAGGCCGAGCCGGGCGAGGCCGGGGTTCACCACGTCGAACAGCGCCGCGTATTCCAGCGCGAACAGGCCCGACAGCCAGCTGTCGTCGGGGTTGTCGATCGCGAGCCTCCCCTGGAGGCATCCGAGCCGGGCGTCCGCCGCCTCGAACCGCGCCGCGGCGGCCCGGAGCTGCCCCGGCTCGGGCACGTCCTCGGCGTCGTAGACCACCAGGAAGCGGCCCAGCGCGAGGTGCAGCGCCACGTTGAGGGCACGCGGCTTGGTTCTGGGCCGGCCCTCGGGCGCGACCAGCACCTCGAAGCGGTCGGGCAGGCGCTCCCGCTCCAGGGCCGCGCGGGTGTCGCGGTCGTCGGCCTCCACCACCAGCTTGATGTCGAGCTTGGCCGCCGGGTAGTCCAGGCGGCGCAGGGCGGCCACGAGCCGGGGCACCACCCGGCGCTCGCGGTAGAGGGGCACCACCACGGTGTAGACCGGAAGGGCCCCGTCCGGACGGCGCGGCGGGGGCAGGGATCGCAGCGGCGGGCTGTTGAGGCTCGCCGCGCCGCGCACCGCGACCATGGCCAGGAACACGAGCGAGGCCGTGAGCCCCAGCACGGTCGCGACCGCGGCGGGCGCGGCCCAGGCGCCGTAGGCCACGCCAACCGCGGCCGCGAGCCCCGCCGCGATCTGGCCCGGACGGGCGCCCGCCCGCGCCGAGAAGCGCGCGTCCCAGTCCGGGAGCGCGTCGCTCGCCTGACTCACGATCGCGGCGCGGTGGTTGCGGCGGACCAGGGCCGCGAGCCGCTGCGGCGTGGTCACCGCCACCCGGCCCTGGCCGGACCAGGTCCCGGCCTCGGCGCGGGTGAGCAGCAGCCGCAGGGCCGGCCCGCGCGGCGCCAGCACGTAGTCGAGCCCGGCGGGGTTGGGTTCCAGCCGCACCATGCCGGCGTCCACCGCCCGGTCGAGCCGCAGGTGCCGGTCGACTGGCAGCGGGCCGCGCAGGAAGGGCACGGCCAGGTGGTCGGCGAGCCACGCGTAGAACAGAGAGGCCGGCAACCCGCCCTCGCTCAGCAGGGCGCGGTCGGCGGTCACGCCCGCGCGGCCCGCCGTCGCGGCCGCCGCGCGGAGCACCGCCTCGTCCACCCCGTAGCGGCGCAGAAAGGCGATCTCGACCGGCAGCCGCGCGGGCCCGTCCGACCCGCCCCCGGTCACGGTCCGCAGCCCGTGACGGCCCGGCCGCGGCGGTTGTAGGGTCGGACGGTCCGGGCGAAGGGGAGCGGCATGGGTGTCAGGGTGGGGGTGATGGCGTGCGGTCTGCTTGCCGGCCTGCTCGCGGGCGGAGCCGGGGCCGACCCGGCCAGGCCCGGCCCCGTGTTCGTGCCGAGCTTCGTCGATCCGCACCACCACGTCGACCTGCCCGACCTCGGCGCGGGCCGCACGCTGCGCTTTCTGACCACCGACGACGACCCTCCCTTCAGCTTCGCGGCGCCCGACGGCTCGCTCGCGGGCTACAACGTCGACCTGGTCCGCGCCGCCTGCGACGAGCTCCACGTCGCCTGCACGATCCAGGCCCGGTCTTGGGACGGGCTGGCCGCGGCCCTGGAGGGTGGAACCGCCGACGCGGTCGCGGCCTCGCTCGCGATCTCGGCCCGCACGCGCGCGACCCTGGACTTCACGACCCCGACCATGAGGTCCCCCGCGCGCTTCGCGGCGCGCACCGGGCGGGCGCCCCCGGCCGTCCTGCCCGAAACGCTGGGGCCGCTGACGGTGGGGGTCCAGGCCGGGACCGCGCACGCGGCCTTTCTCGCGGCGTTCTTCCCCAAGGCGGTCGTGAAGACCTTCACCGACCCCCAGTCGCTGCGCGCCGCGTTGAAGGGCGGGCAGGTCGACCTCCTGTTCGCGGACGGCATCGCGACCGGCCTCTGGTTGAACGGCACGGAGGCCGGCGGCTGCTGCGCCTTCGCGGGCGGCCCCTTCACCGAGAGCCGCTACTTTGGGGACGGCACCGGCATCGCGGTCCGCAAGGGCGACGACACCCTCCGGGACGCGCTGGACTACGCGCTCTCGCGCCTGGCCGCGCGGGGCGTGACCGCGGATCTTTACTT
>CAXTDZ010000050.1:19743-22033 GCA_964243035.1 uncultured Lichenihabitans sp. | reverse complement strand
GCGTTCGACCAGTCGACGGCCGGGTTCAAGTCCGGCGTCAGCCCCGTCATGACAGGAACGGTCGCGGGCCCCGTCCGGAGCGTCGAGGTCTACGACGGTGACACCGACCTCGGTGCCGCGACCGTCACGGGGACCGCCTGGACCTTCACGGACAACCTCGGCTCGGGCGATTACGCGAACCTGACCGCCGTGGCGAGCACGGCATCCGGCAAAACCGCGTCGGCCTCGGCACCCTACGAGCTCGTCACCGGCATCTCGGGCGAGCCCTACCGGGCGTTGGAGTACGACGCCGCGCCCGACAACACCTTCAGCTATACGGAATACAGCAACGTCGGCAAGCCGCTGGTGACCGCGGTCATTAACGGCGATGGCACCCACACCATCACCGCATCGGCCGACGGGCAGGACCTCTACAGCGCCTACAACGACACCATGACGGGCAGCGGGAGCGGCGAGCGATTCGTGTTCCTGCCCGGCTTCGGGCGGGACGTCGTCACCGACTTCGACGTGGCCGGCCCGGGGCACGACGTCGTGGACCTGAGCAGCACCGGCCTCGGCACCCTGGCAAAGGTGCTGAGCGCGACCACCATGGTGGACGGCAACGCGACGATCCACGTCGACAAGCAGGACACGATCACCTTGGACGGGGTCACGAAAGCGCAGCTGAAGGCGCGCCCGGGCGACTTCGTGTTCGCGTGAGGCGAGGTTTCGGCGGTCCGGGCCGCCCCGGGGGACGGCCGTCGTTGGATGCCGGCGACCGAAGGTCCTGACGCGAACCTCCCCCGGAAGTTGACGATTCGGCCCCTTTATGTTCTACGTTCGTTCCGCAGGGGGAACGGACGATGATCTGTGTGGCCGAGGGCAGCACGAGGGCGGGGTGGTCGAGCCGCAGCGTCGGGAATGGCGCCCGCCCCGTGGGCAGCGGGCGGGCGGACCAGCCTTTGACGGGGTTGTCGGGGAGCGCGCTGGCCGATCGGTTCCGCACCTGGCGGGGCCGGTCGGGACGGCGCTACGTGTTTTCGGTGTTCCGGGCGGGGGAAGGCTTCGACCACCTGCCGACGGGGGAGGGCGCCGTGGTGATCGCGGCCGTGCGGCAGGCCGACGGCACGCGCCGCAAGCTGTGGGTCGCCGAGGTCGGCCGTGACGCCGCGCGGATCGAGCGGTTCCTGGCGCGGCCGGGCTGCGAGCTGCACCTCCACCTCCTGGCCGCCACGCCCGCCGAGCGGCGCGCCGTCGCAGCCGATCTCGGGGACGAGCCGGACGCCCGCGGCTGAAGGGCCGCCTCACGCCGTCTGGAAGCTCATGGGGGCGAGCGGGCCCAGGTAGGGCTTGGCCAGGGGATAGGCGAGGTCGCCGCGCTTGCTGGTCGACAGGCCCAGGCGCACGAGCCCCTCGATGAAGACCACCGCGGCCCCGACGCCGTCGATCACCGGCACGCCGAGGTCTGCCGACAGGTCGTGCGCGAGGTCGGCCATGCCCGCGCAGCCGAGCACGATCGCGCCCGACCCGTCCTCGTCCAGCGCCTTCCGGCACTCGGCCGCGATCACGCGGCGCGCGTCGGAGGCGGGGTCGTCCAGCTCCAGCACGGCCAGGTCGGTGGCGCGCACGCGGCGGCAGTGGCGCTCCATGCCGTAGGCGCGCACCAGGTGCTCGGCGATGACCCGGGTGCGCCCGAGCGTGGTCACGACGCTGAAGCCGGTCGCCACGAAGCTCGCGGCGTGCATGGCGGCTTCCGCGATGCCGAGCACGGGGCCGCGCGCGGCTTCCCGGGCGGCCAGCAGGCCGGGGTCGCCGAAGCAGGCGATCACCGTGCCGTCGCAGCCTTCCGCTTCGCCGTGCCGCACCTCCTGGAGCAGGCCCACGGCCGCCACCGCCTCGTCGTAGTGGCCCTCGATCGAGACCGGCCCGGTCGCGGCGGTCGCGCCCACGATCTCCACGCCGGGGCCCGCCGCCGCGCGGGCGGCCGCCACGATCGTGGCCGTCATGGACTGCGTGGTGTTCGGGTTGATGACCTTGATGCGCACGGCCTGGCCCTTTCCGGGGTGAGCGTCGGCGCGCGAAGCGGGCGCACCGACCGGGACGGTTGAAACCACCGCCACGATCTCACCAAATCTTCGCCGCCCCGACCACGATCTCGACGTGACCTTGACCTTTTCAAGGGGTTGGGCGCATCGTATGGATCGCCTGGGAGGCGCGGCCTCGACCAGGAGATCCACGATGCGACGTTTGATGATCGGGTGCGCGCTGCTGGTGATCGGCAGTTGCGCGGCGCTCGCGCAACAGGACACGA
>CAXTDZ010000050.1:0-19643 GCA_964243035.1 uncultured Lichenihabitans sp. | reverse complement strand
CCCGCCGCGCCCGCTCCGGCTCCCGCTGCTCCGGCTTCCGCCACGCCTGCTCCGGCCCCTGCCGCCCCGGCCGTGACGACGCCCTCCACGCCCGCTCCCGCGGTCAACCAGCCGTCCGAGACGCCGCCGCCGCCGGCCGCCACGGTGCCTGCGACGCCCGCGCCCGCGGCACCCGCCGCTCCGGCCCCGGCTCCGGACGCCTCGAAACCCGCCGAACCCGCCCCGACGCCCGTGCCCACGCCCCCGACCCCCGCGGCGCCGGCCCCGGCCGCTCCCGCCCCCGCTCCGGCCGCCTCACCGCCGCCCGCCGCACCCGCGGTGACGACGCCCTCCACCCCCGCCCCGGCCGTCAACAACCCGGCCGAAACGCCGAAGGCCGACAAGCCCAAGGCCGCGGCCGGCTCCAAGGCCATGACGGGCAAGCCCGCGGCCAAGAAGGCGAGGAAGGCGATGAAGCGCCCGATGATGTCGCGCCACCGCAAGACCGTGATGCGGGCCCGGTCGATGAACGGCCGCAAGATGTGGGGCCACAGCATCTACTGAGACCGAGAGGGGCCCGACCCTGCCCGGGTCGGGCCTGTTCTCCCGGCGCGGGGCCATCGGACGGCACGGCCCCGCGCTCACCCCGTCGGCCATCGTCTCCTGGTGCGCGCGGCGCGGCTGCACCCCCAACCGCGCCGCGCGTTCACAACGTCCCGGCGCGGGGAGAGACCTGGTGCTCGTGCAGCACCGTGCCGCTTCCTTCGTCGACCTCGCGCAGCACCACGTCGTAGCTCCACAGGTCGGCCAGGTGCTGGAGCACGCGGCGGCAGTCCTCGGCCTGCAGCAGTTGGCCGTCCATGACCCGGTGGTGGACGATCAGCTTGCGGTCGCCCGCCAGGTCCACGTCCACCACCTGGATGTCGGGGTCGATGCGCGCCACGTCGTACTGGCGCGCGAGCGAGCGGCGCAGCGCTCGGTAGCCGCGCTCGTTGTGGATGGAGGCCACCTCCATCTCGTCGTCCTCGGGGTCGTCGGCCACGTGGAACAGGCGCCAGTCGCGGATGAGCTTGGGGCTCAGGAACTGGGCGATGAAGCTTTCGTCGCGGTAGTTGGCCCAGGTGTCGCGCAGCGCCGCGACCGCGTCGCCGGTGCCCGCGAGGTCGGGGAACCATTGCCGGTCCTCGTCCGTGGGGTCTTCCGCGATGCGGGCGATGTCGCTCATCATGTCGAAGCCGAGCGCGTAGGGGTTGATGCCCCCGTAGTGCTTGCTCTCGAAGGTGGGCTGGCGCACCACGTTGGTGTGCGATTGTAGAAATTCGAGGTACGAGCCGTCGTTGATCTGCCCCGTCTCGTGCAGGCGGCCCATGATGCGGTAGTGGCACCAGGTCGCGCAGCCCTCGTTCATCACCTTGGTTTGCCGCTGGGGGTAGAAGTACTGCGACACGTGGCGGACGATGCGCAGCACCTCGCGCTGCCAGGGCTTCAGGCGCGGCGCCGTCTTTTCCAGGAAGTGCAGCAGGTTCTCCTGCGGCAGGTCCAGCATGGCGCGGCGCATGGCCTCCGTCCGGTCCTTGGCGGAGGCCGCCGCCTTGCCGGGCACGGTGCGCCACAGGTCGTTGAACATCTTCTCGTCGTAGGCGTGCCGCTCGCGCTGGCGCTCCTCCTCGCCCTTGAGGTCGAGCGGCTTCTTGCGGGGGTAGCGGTGGACGCCCTGCGGCATCAGGGCGTGGGCGGCGTCGAGCAGGCGCTCCACCGCGACCTGGCCGTAGCGCTCCTCGCAGTCGGTCACGTAGCGCTTGGCGAAGGTGAGGTAGTCGAGGATGCCCTCCGCGTCCGTCCACTGCTTGAACAGGTAGTTGTTCTTGAAGAAATGGTTGTGCCCGAAGGCCGCGTGCGCGATCACCAGCGTCTGCATCGTGGCGGAGTTCTCCTCCATGATGTAGCTGATGCACGGGTTGGAGTTGATGACGATCTCGTAGGCGAGCCCCATCAGCCCCTTGCGGTAGACCCCTTCGTGGTGGGCGAAGTGCTTGCCGAAGGACCAGTGCTTGTAGAACAGCGGCATGCCCGTGGACGCGTAGGCGTCCAGCATCTGCTCGGCGGTGATCACCTCGATCTGGTTGGGGTAGGTGTCGAGCCCGAGGTCGCGCTCGGCGATCTCGGCCACCGCGTCGTTGATGCGGCGGATGGTGTCGAAGGTCCAGTCGGTGCCCTCGTAGAGCAGGCCCCTGGTCTTGATCAGCGTCACGGGCGGGCCTCCGCGGCGCCCTGCCTCTGGAACAGCTCGCGGAACACGGGGTAGATGTCGCCGCGCTGGTGGACCCGCCGCATCGCGAACCGGCCCTGGGTGGGCACGGCCCGGTAGGTCCGCCACAGCGTCGTGCCCTGGGAGGACGAGCCGAAACGGCTGCCCCCGTCCTCGCCCACCTCCAGGTAGGCGAAGTACTGGCAGTGCGGCAGCAGCCCCTGGGTGAGCAGGGTGCGGGTGCGCTCGGCGTCGGAGGACGAGTTGTCGCCGTCGGAGGCCTGGGCGCCGTAGATGTTCCAGTCGTCGGGCCGGTAGCGCTCGGCGATGATGCGCTTCATCTCGACGAGCGCCGAGGACACCAGCGTGCCGCCCGTCTCGGCGGAGGTAAAGAAGGTGTCCTCGTCCACCTCCTGCGCCTTGTCGGTGTGGCGGATGAACACGATGTCGACGTGCTTGTAGCGCCGCGTCAGGAACACGTGCATCAGCATGAAGAAGCGCTTGGCCAGGTCCTTCATGTGCTCGGTCATCGAGCCCGACACGTCCATCATGCAGAACATGACGGCCTGGGCGATCGGCTTGGGGAAGGGCTCGAAGCGGCGGTAACGCAGGTCGATGGGGTCGAGGTAGGGGGTGCGGCCCTGCTTCTGGCGCAGCGCGTGGAGCGCGTCGCGCTTGCCCTCCGGGTCGGCGCCGCCCGCCTCCTCGATCGCGTCCACCTCGGCCTGCAGGGCCGCGACCTCGTCCGCCTTGGGGCGCTTCAGCGCGATGCGCCGCGCCATGGCGTTGCGCATGGTGCGGTTCAGCGCGATGTTGGCCGGCGAGCCCGCCACCGTGTAGCCCGCGCGCCGCAGCCCCTGCGTTTCGGTGACCGACAGCCGCCGCTTGGCGAGGTCGGGCAGTTCCAGGTCGTCCAGGAAGATGGTCAGGAACTCGTCGCGGGTCAGCAGGAAGCGGAACGAGTCCTCGCCGCCCCCGCCCTGGCCCGCCCCCGAGCCGCCGCCCTTGCCGCTCTTCGGGCGCTCCAGCCGGTCGCCCTCGTTGTAGGTCCGGTTGCCGGGCAGGATGTAGTCGCGCTTGCCCCCCTGCGGTGAGCGCCGGAGGCTCGGCTCGTCGATGCCGTCGAGCGGGATCGCGACCTCGCCCGCCTGGTCGAGGTCCTTGATGTCGCGCGTCTTGGCGCTGTCGCGCACGGCCTTCTGGACCAGGTCCTTGGCCCGGCGGAGGAACCGCTGCCGGTTGGCGAAGCTCTTGCCGCCCGGGTTGAGGCGGCGGTCGACGATGTACATGCGGCTCGGGTCCTCGATCGATTCGGGGGCGCGGGTCAGCCCGACTGCTTGACCCGCATGTACCATTCCACCAGCCGCCGCACCTGCCGCTCCGTGTAGCCGCGCGACACCATGCGGTCGACGAACTGCTCGTGCTTCTTCTCCGTGTCGCTGTCCTTCTTGGAGCCGAAGGAGATCACGGGCAGCAGCTCCTCGACCTGGCTGAACATGCGCCGCTCGATCACCTCGCGGATCTTCTCGTAGCTGGTCCAGGACGGGTTGCGCCCCGTGTTGGCGGCGCGCGAGCGCAGCGCGAACTTGACCACCTCGTTGCGGAAGTCCTTGGGGTTGGCGATGCCCGCCGGCTTCTCGATCTTGGTCAGCTCGGCGTTGAGCAGCTCGCGGCTCAAGAGCTGGCCCGTGTCGGGGTCCTTGAAGTCCTGGTCCTCGATCCAGGCGTCCGCGTAGTCGATGTAGCGGTCGAACAGGTTCTGCCCGTAGTCGTGGTAGGATTCGAGGTAGGCCTTCTGGATCTCGTGGCCGATGAACTCGGCGTAGCGCGGCGCGAGCTCGGCCTTGATGAACTCCAGGTAGCGCTTCTCGGTCTCGGGCGGGAGCTGCTCGCGGCGGAGCGACTGTTCCAGCACGTACATGAGGTGGACGGGGTCGGCCGAGACCTCGACCGTGTCGTGGTTGAAGGTCGCGGCCAGCACCTTGAAGGCGAAGCGGGTGGAGATGCCGTCCATGCCCTCGTCGACGCCGGCCGTGTCCTTGTACTCCTGGAGCGAGCGGGCGCGGGGGTCGACCTCGCGCAGCGACTCGCCGTCGTAGACCCGCATCTTGGAGAACAGGTTGGAGTTCTCGTGGCTGCGCAGCCGCGACAGCACCGAGAAGCGGCCCAGCATCTCCAGGGTCGAGGGCGCGCAGGGCGCGGACGCCAGTTCCGAGCCGCGGATCAGCTTGGCGTAGATGCGCTGCTCCTCCGTGACGCGCAGGCAGTAGGGCACCTTGATGACGTAGATGCGGTCGATGAAGGCTTCGTTGTTCTTGTTGGTCTTGAAGCTCTGCCATTCCGACTCGTTGGAATGGGCCATGACGATGCCCGAGAAGGGGATCGCGCCGATGTTCTCCGTGCCGATGTAGTTGCCCTCCTGCGTGGCGGTCAGCAGGGGGTGGAGCATCTTGATGGGCGCCTTGAACATCTCGACGAATTCAAGCATGCCCTGGTTGGCGCGGTTGAGCCCGCCCGAGTAGCTGTAGGCGTCGGGGTCCGCCTGGCTCAGCGTCTCCAGCTTGCGGATGTCGACCTTGCCCACCAGCGAGGAGATGTCCTGGTTGTTCTCGTCGCCCGGCTCCGTCTTGCTGATCGCGACCTGCCGGAGGCGCGAGGGCATCATCTTGACGACCTTGAAGCGGCTCAAGTCCCCGCCGAACTCGTCCAGCCGCTTGACGCACCAGGGGCTCATCAGGCCCGTGAGCTTGCGGCGCGGGATGCCGTAGCGCTCCTCCAGGAGGTCGCCCATCCGCTCGGGGTCGAACAGCCCGAGGGGGCTCTCGAACACGGGGGAGAGCTCGTCGCCGGCCTTGAGCACGTAGACCGGGCAGACCTCCATCAACGCCTTCAGGCGCTCGGCGAGCGACGACTTGCCGCCGCCCACCGGCCCCAGCAGGTAGAGGATCTGCTTGCGCTCCTCCAGGCCCTGCGCGGCGTGGCGGAAGTAGCTCACGATGCGCTCGACGGTTTCCTCCATGCCGAAGAACTCGGCGAAGGCCGGGTAGGTGCGCACCGTCCGGTTCATGAAGATGCGGCCGAAGCGCGCGTCCTTGGAGGTGTCCACCATCTCGGGCTCGCCGATGGCGTGCAGGATCCGCTCGGCGGCGCTCGCGTAGAGCATGGGGTCGGTGCGGCAGGCCTCGAGATAGTCGCTGAGCGACATCTCCGCGTCGCGCCGGTCCTGGTACAGGCGGGCGAAGTCCGAGAGCGGGTTGGCGGTGTTCGGCATGGCGCACCTAAGGCAAGTTGAACGCGACCCTCGCGGAAGTCTGCCCTATGATGGGGGCAACATTGAGTATCCGCGATGTCGCAGCGATGATCGTGAGCAGCCCCTTCCCGACGGTGACGGTCAAGCTTTCGGCCGCCTGCGCGTCACCGAAGATTGCCATTCCATCGTCGCATAACTAGTCGTACCGACGCGGCTACTTGGGTAGGTTTGTTCCGATCGCCGCCCAAGTAAAGCTGTTCTTCCGTGCCCGGCGCAGAGCCGGGCCTCTCCGTGACCGACAGGCAACACTCGTGCCAATGCGAAACCCGACGGCGACGTTCCACGCGGGCCCCGGCCGGCCGGCCGCGGGCTGGTCGGTCGCGCCCGGCCCCGTCCCATACGGGGACGCGGTGGCGGCCATGGAACGGCGGGCCGCGCGGATCGCGTCGGGCGAGGCGGCCGAACTGGTGTGGCTGCTCGAACACCCTCCGCTCTACACCGCCGGCACCTCCGCCCGCGCCGACGACCTGAAGGATCCGCGCTTCCCCGTGATCGCCACCGGGCGGGGCGGACGCTACACTTATCACGGGCCAGGCCAGCGCGTGGCTTACGTCATGCTGGACCTCCGCAACCGGCGACCGGACGTGCACGCCTTCGTGGCCGCGCTGGAGGCCTGGGTCGCGGGAGCGCTCGCGCGGCTCGGCGTGGCGGCCGGCCCGCGGGCTGGCCGCGTCGGCGTGTGGGTGGCGCGGCCCGACAAGCCGCCCGGGCCGGGCGGCGCCGTCGCCGAGGACAAGGTCGCGGCGATCGGCGTCCGGCTGCGCCGCTGGGTGAGCTTCCACGGCGTGTCGGTCAACGTGGCTCCCGACCTGTCCCACTTCGGCGGTATCGTGCCCTGCGGCATCGCGGACGCGCACCTGGGGGTCACCAGCCTCGACGACCTCGGGCGCCGTGCCACGATGGCGCAGGTCGACGCGGCCCTGCGCGCGTCCTTCGCGGACGTGTTCGGCCCGACCGTCGAGGCGCCCGCGCCCTGAGCCGGCCACTCGACCGCGGTCAAGGCGTCGCGGCCGTTCACGGGTTCGGGCCGAGGCAGGTGCAGGGTGGATCGGTTGCGGCCCGCGGCTTTGGACGCGTAGAGCGCCGCATCGGCGGCCGCGATCAGGTCGGCCGGCGACTGGTCGGGCGAGGGGCGCAGGCTCGCCACCCCGATGCTGACGCTGACCTTGCGCCAGGTCGAGCCCGGGTGATCGATCTTGAGGTCCAGGACCTCGCGCCGGATCGTTTCGGCGATCCGCATGGCGTCCGGGCCCGCCATGTCGGGCAGGACCACGGCGAACTCCTCGCCGCCGTAGCGCGCCGCCACGTCCCCGGGGCGCCGGGCCCGGCCCGCGAGGCAGCGCCCCAGCGCCGCCAGCACCGCGTCGCCCGCCAGATGTCCCAGGCTGTCGTTGAAGCTCTTGAACAGGTCGGCGTCGACCATCAGCAGCGCCACCGGGCCTCCCAGGCGGGCGGCGCGTCGCCACTCGGAGGCGAGCGCGGCGTCGAAGCGCCGCCGGTTGGCGAGCCCCGTCAGCCGGTCCTCCTCCGAGAGCGCGACCAGCGTGGCCTCGGCCTCCGCGCGCCTGCGCAGCTCCCGGCGCAGCGCGACCGCGAGCAGCAGGATGATCGCGCAGCACGCCCCCAGCGCGGCCGCCGTCCAGACCGCCTTGCCGCGCCAGTCGGCGTCCACGTCCGCCACCGACATGGCGACGTTCTGCACCAGCGGCAGGTCGCCTACCCGCTGGTAGTGGTACAGGCGGAGCACGCGGTCCACGACCGACTGGGCCATGTACTCGCCTTCCGGCGCCTGCTTCAGGTGGTCGAACAGCAGGGTCGGGCCGTAGACCCGCCCCACCACCTGCGGGTCGAAGGGCTCCCGCATGAGGATGGTGCCGTCCGTGCGGAACAGCGTCAGCGACCCGCCCGGGCCGAGCTTCATGTGCCCGCAGAGCTGGCGGAGGTAGTCCAGGCGCAGCGTGCCCACGACCACGCCCCCGAAGCTGCCGTCGGGCCTGGTGATCCGCCGGCTCAGGCCGAGGACGAGCTGGTGGTCGGTCCTGGCCACGATCGGGCGGCTGATGTAGAGGCCCAGGTCGGCGCGCTCGGCGTGGGCCTTGAAATAGTCCCGGTCGGCGTAGTCGGTGGAGCGCGGCTCCACCGACCTTGAGTCGATCGCCACGTCGCCGTGCTCGTCCAGCACCAGGATCGACCCCAGGAAGGGGTCGGACGCGGCCCTGTCGAACAGGATCAGCTGCCGCAGCGGCTTGGGCGCCGCCATGACCTCCGGTTTGGCGAGGCCCTCCAGGACGCCCTGGATCGACAGGTCGTAAAGCTCGACGTTGCGGGCGATGTCGCGCGTGACCGCCGCCGACAGGTTGGCGATGGCCGTGGACGCCCGCGCCCGGGCGTCGTCGCGGGCGTCCAGAAGCAGTGCGGAGGCCGTGGCGCAGATGAGCGCCAGCGCCACTGCGAGCGCCGCGAACATCCAGCCGAGCGGAACACCCAGCACCGCGGGGCGCGGCTGATCAGAAACGGGTCGGCTCATGGCTGCGGCTTGGTATGGGGCGGCCAGGGTTGGAGAGCGAAGCTTGCGCGAAACGGTACGGAACCGTACAAAAGGTTAAGCTTGCGCTCTTACGACGCAGGCGCTCCCCCCGCCGCGTCCGCGGCGCTCAGGGCGGCACGGCCGCGCCGTCCCAGGCCAGCACGCGCCCGCTGTCGGCCGGCGTGCAGCGGTCGACCACGGCGAGCAGGGCCCCCGCGGCCTGCGCGGGCGTGAACAGCCCACCCTCGGGCACGCCGGCCTGGAAGGGGCGGCTCAGCCCCGTGTCCACCGTGCCCGGGTGCAGGCCCAGGCAGATCGCCTCCGGGTTGCGCCGCGCGGTCTCGATCGCGAGGTTGCGCAGGATCATGTTCAGCGCGGCCTTGGAGGCGCGGTAGGCCGACCAGCCGCCCAGGCGGTTGTCCCCGAGGCTGCCCACCCGCGCCGACAGCGCCGCGAACACGGTGCGGCCCCTGGGCGCCATCAGGGGCAGGACGTGCTTGGCCACCAGGGCGGGGCCGGTCGCGTTGACCTGGAACAGCTCCGCGAAGGCCTCCCCGTCGAACGCCCGGTAGGACTTGTCGGGGTCGAGGCCGGGCCGGTGCAGCAGCCCCGTCGCCACCACCACGAGGCGGAGCGGCCCCGCGAGCGCCGCCGCGGCCGCGCGGAGGCTCGCCTCGTCCGTGACGTCGGCCCGCCCCCCGCGCACGCGCCCGGCGTCGGCCTCGCCGCGGCGCGACAGCGCGTGAACCGTTCCGTAGCGGGGGTCGCGGGCGAGCGCCGCGACCAGGGCGGCGCCGATCCCGCCCGAGGCCCCCACCACCACCGCGGCATCCGGCGCGCCCGCTTCGCTCACGCGTCCCCCCTTCCTGCGGCGGATCGGACACAGGGTGTCACGCACGTGTCATGGTTCATGGAAAATTAACCTCCGGCAGAAAATCCTGAGGTTATCACTGTTGTACCGAGGTTCTCTTCGTTGGAAAGGTGACGCAACCATGTCGGCCGTTCATCAGAAGCAGATCGAGATTGAATACGACTTCCAGGGCGGCCTCACGCTCGCGACCTCCGGGGTGAAGAACGGCCTGCTCGCGGCCATCGACCTCGGCATGATCGACAAGGCCAACGCCACAGAGGTCCTCATGCTGATCCGCGAAGCCATGCAGCGTTTGATCGACGACATGATGGAGTGAGGCCGCGCGGCAAAAGCGCCCGCCGCCCGCTCGGGGCGATCAAATGTTGTTGCCGGGCGTGGACGGCCTGCTCACCTAGAACGGGTCTAGCCTGCCGGACCCCTGCTCCATGCGCCTCCCCCACGCCCTGCCCGACCTCCGCTGCGGCGCCGACCCCGCCCGCTACGCGGTTGTTGCGATCCCGGCCAAGGACGAGGCCGGGCGCATCGGGGCATGCCTCGCGGCCCTGGCCACCCAGCGCGACCGGTTCGGGGCCCCCGTCGAGGCGGGAACCTTCGAGGTGCTGGTCTACGCCAACACCTGTGCGGACGACACCGCCGACGTGGTGCGCGCGGTCGCGGCCGCGAGCCCGCATCCGGTCGCGGTGGTGAGCGAGGTGCTGCCGCCCGAGCACCGCACCGCCGGCTGGGCCCGCAAGCGCGCCATGGACCTCGCGGCCACGCGCCTGGGCGAGGCGGGCCGCCACGACGGCGTCATCCTCACCACCGACGCCGACAGTTGCGTGGGCCCCACCTGGATCAGCGCCACGCTGGACGGCTTCGCGGCGGGCGCGGACTGCGTGGCGGGCTACATCGACGCCCACCCGGCCGAGATCTTCGGGCTTGGCCGCGACTTCCTGCGCCGCGGCCGGCTGGAGGATCGCTACCTGCGCGCGGTGGCCGAGATCTACGCGCGCTGCGATCCCCGGCCGCACGACCCCTGGCCCAACCACCGCGTGTCCTCGGGCGCGAGCCTCGCGGTGAGCCTGCACGCCTACCTGGCGATCGGCGGCCTGCCGCCGCGGCCGGTCGGCGAGGACGCGGCGCTCACCGTCGCGCTGGAAGGCGCCGGCTTCGCCGTGCGCCACAGCATGGACGTGGTGGTTTCGACCTCCTGCCGGCTCGACGGGCGCGCCCCGGGCGGGGCCGCCGACACGATGCGCCACCGCCGCGACGTGGCGGACGCGCCCTGCGACGACGACATCGAGCCCGCGCTCCCCACCCTGCGCCGCGCGCTCGCCAAGGGCTGGCTGCGGGGCGTGGCCGACCGGGGCGGGCTCGGCGCCCGCGCCTGGGCGGCGCGGTTCGGCCTCGCGCCGGACGACGTCGCCCCGCTGCTCGACAGCCATCGCCGGTTCGGCTTCGAGGCGTTCTGGCTGCAGCTCTCGGCCGCGAGCCCGGTTCTGCGCCGCGGCGCGCCCCTGCGCCCGTCCGACCTGCCGCGCCAGATCGCCCGTGCCGAGGCGGCGCTGGCCCGCCTGCGCGACGCCGCGCTCAGGGCGGAGGACGCGACAAACGGTCGAGCCGATAGGTCGCGTCGTGCAGGACCGCGTGAACCAGTGGCGGCCTGAGCGCCGCCGCCACGAACCGCTCGGTCGCCTCCAACCCCGTCAGGGGATAGTCGGTTTCGCCCAGCCAGTGGCACAGCAGGAGGTCGCCGCCCGGGTTCAAGGCCGCGGCGCAGCGCTCCGCGACCCGGTCGAGGTCGGCGGCGTGCAGGTAGTACAGCACCTCCGACAGCACGATCAGGTCGAAGTCCCCGTCCGGGAAGCCGTCGGGCACGATCCGCTCCTCGAAGCGCACGTGGGGCGCGTCCGCGCAAGCCTTGGCCGCCGCCGCGAGCGCCGTGGCCGAGCCGTCGATGGCGAGCAGCGCGTCGCAGCGGGGCGCGAGCCGCGCCGTGAACACCCCGATGGAGCAGCCCACCTCCAGCGCGCGCCCGTAGCGCGGCCGGGTGAGGCCTCCGAGCGTGGCCGCGTATTTGTCCCGCTCGTAGGCGCTGCTCGCGAAGCGCCACGGGTCGGGGTCGGCGCGGTAGAGCCCCTCGAACCAGGTGGGCGCGATCGTGCCGGTGCGGCGCGTCACCGCGGCACCTCGAACACGATCTCGACCGGCTCCAGGAACGGCGCCAACGTCGCGGGCGTGAAGCGGAACCCGTCCGGATCGTCGTCGATCAGGTCGCTCATCTGCGACGCGTGGGCCAGGATGGCGCCGTGCTTGGCCGCGAGCCGGCGCGACACGTCGATGCGGTAGCCCTTGGGCGCGGGCTCGTCGATCGGGGTGCCGGGGTCGAGGTGGCGGCCCCAGATTGGGTAGGACCACAGGGCGAGGGCGGGGTCGCGCGCCCGGAGCGCCTTGGCCATGGCGTCGGCGGCCCCGTGGTCGCAGTGGGGGTCGCGGCCCCAGGTCACGAGCACCGTTCTGGCGCCGGCGTCGCGGATCACCGCCCCGATCCGCTCCAGCGCGGCCTCGAAGGCGGGACCGTCGCTCGGCACCGCGGTGTCGGGCAGGTCGAGGTGGGTGAGCCGCCCGGGCGGCAGGCCCAGCGCGTCCGCGGCCCGGGCCGCCTCCCCCTTGCGCAGCGCCACCAGCGCCGCGGGCGGGAAACGCGTCGAGCGGGGGTGGGAGCCCGCGCCGTCGCTGAGGATCACGACGTCCACGCGCTGGCCCCGCGCGCAGGCTTCCGCGATCAACCCGCCCACGCCGAGCGACTCGTCGTCGGGATGGGGCGACAGCACCACGAAGGGCGTGCGGCCCGCCACCGCGTCCAGCGTGCCGAACGGGAGCCGCCCGACGGCGGCGAAGAAGGTGCCCGCGTCCATCCCGGTCAGCCCCACAGCGACGCGGCAGGCCGGGGCGAGGCCAGCACCGCGCGCCCCGCATCCGCCATGGCGAGGTCGGGCACGGGCTGGCGCAGGTAGGTCTGCAGGTCGCGCCCCACCCGCTCGATCGGGTTGGGCCGGACAAAGGCGCCGAGCCCGACGCCGCGGTGGACGGCCTCCAGCACGTCCAGGCAGGCGCGCTCGGTGACGAGCCGCGTCATGTTGGCGAAGCCCACGGTGGTTTCGGGCGCTTCCGCACCGTCCGCCAGCTTCCGCGCGGCCTCGCGCACCCAGAACGCCGCCGTGCCGCAGGCCGCCGCGGCCCGCGCCACCCGCTCCAGTTGGTAGGGGTCCTCGCCCCGGCCCCGCCCGCGCAGGTGCTCGCGGAACAGGTCGAGGAGGCGCTCGGCCGCGCCCAGGTGGACGGCGCAGAACCGCCACGCCCCGCCCGAGAAGGCGGGCTGGCGGGTGAAGTCGCCGGGGTCCCCCACGACGCGGTCGTGGTCCACGGCCAAACCGGAGAAGTCCACCGTGCCCGTGGCGGACGAGCGCATCCCGAGCGCGGTCCAGCCGGACACGTCGGCCCGCTCGCCCCCGTCGAGCGGCACAAGGAAGAGCACCTGCCCGGCCTCCGTCCGCACGGGCACCAGGGGGCAGGCGAGCAGGCCCGCGCCGGACGCCAGGATCTTGCGCCCCGCGAGCGCCCAGCCCTCGCCCGCCCGCTCCGCGCTCATCCCCTCCGCGCCCTCGGCCCCCCACACGCCCGACAGCCCGCCCGCCGCGACCCTGTCCGCCAGGTCGGCCACCTGGCTGCGGGTCCCGTAGCGGCCCACGAGCTGGACGGCGTTGACGTGACCTTCGAACAGCCGCGCCACCGACAGGTCGGCCCCGCCGATCCCCCGCAGCGCCTCGAACAGGTCGCCGTGACGCTCAGGCCCGCCCAGGTCCTCGCCCCCGAAGGCGCGCGGGAAAGGCGCCAGCGCCAAGCCCGACCCGTGCAGGGCGTCGAGAGCCTCGGGCGTGACCGCGGCCTCCGCGTCCGCCCGTTCGGCCGAGGCCGCGAACACCGCGCAGGCTGCGGCGAGCCGGTTGCGGAGGTCGTGGCTGGCGGCGGCGGGCAGGGGTCGCTGTATCGTCATAAGTCAATATCCGATCGGAACAAATGGCGTTCGACGAGGCTAACGTCCCGGGCGCGTGAAACGATGCTTGCGACAACGTCGCGCAGCCCGGCGCCGCGCTCGATGGTGATCCGGCGTGTTGTTGATCCGTGACCGTCCGGGCGAGCCCGGGCGCCGCCCTCAAGCAAGGCCCTCCATGACCCCCCGCACCTCGGTTCCGCCCGCGGGCCCCCCCGCGTGAACGTCAAGGGCACCCTCGACGCGCTGAACTTCTCCCTGGCCGGGGCCCGCGAGGGCTTCGGGCCGTTCCTGGGCGTCTACCTGCAGCAGCAGGGGTTCGACCCGGGCGTGACCGGCATCGCGATGGGGCTCGCGGGCGTCGCGGGGCTGCTCGCCACCACCCCGATCGGGGCGCTGGTGGACCGCCTCCGGGCCAAGCGGGCCGCGCTCGCGCTTGCCGCGGCGGGGATCGCGGTGGGCGCCTTCCTGCTGATCGCGACCCGGAGCATCTGGCTGATCGCCGTGTCGCAACTGCTGATCGGCATCTGCGACACGGCCATCGCGCCGCTCGTCGCGGCCCTGACGCTCGGCATCGTGGGCCAGCAAGCCTACGGGGCGCGCGTGGCGCGCAACGAGGCCTTCAACCACGGCGGCAACGCCGTCAACGCCGCCTTCGCCTCCGCGCTCGGCTACCTGTTCGGCTTGGGCTACGTGGCGGTCGCGATCGCGGCCAAGGCCGTCGCGGCGGTCGTGACCACGGCCCGCATCGACCCGGCCGCCATCAACCACCGGACGGCCAGCGGCGGCGAGAGCCGGGACGCCGGGGGCTTCATGGCGCTCCTCAAGAACCGGCCGCTGCTCGTCCTCGCCGGCTCGACCCTGGCGTTCGAGACCGCCAACGGCGCCATGCTGCCCTTCCTGGCGCAGGCCCGGACCGCGGCCGGCGCCAACCCGGCGATCACCACGGGGGTGATGACGGTGGTGGCGCAGGCCGCCATGGTGCTGGCCTCCCTCATGGCCGTGCGGCTCGCGCGGGGGCGGGGGCACGCGGGCGTGATGTCGGCGGCCCTGGCGATCGTGGCCGGGCGCGGGGTGCTGGCGGCCTTCGCGGCCTCGTGGTGGACCGTGATCCCCGTGCAGGTCCTGGAAGGGATCGCGACGGGGCTCGGCGGCGTCGCGATCCCCGCGCTGGTGGCCGAGATGATGGAGGGCACGGGGCAGGCCAACGCGGGGCTCGGCGAGGTCATGACGGCCTACGGGGCGGGGGCCGCGCTGAGCCCCATCCTGGCGGGCTTCCTGGCCCAGGTGCTCGGCTTCCGGGCCTCCTTCGTCGGGCTCGCGGGGGTTGCCGGGCTCGGGCTGGCGTGGTGGATCGTGGGGCGGCGGCTCGCGGGCGACCGCCCCGCGCCGGCCGCGGCGCCCCGGGCGGGCTGACCGGGTCTTTCGAGGAACCCGCGCGTCCGCGCCGGCCGCGGGCGGAGAACGACGCCGGAGCCCGCGCGGGCGAAGGGGGAGGAGGGCGGCATGGACCCTGCTGCGAACCTTTACGGGCGCGAAACGCACCCGGCCGCCCTGTTGCGCAGCTCGTTCCCGGCCTTCGCGCTGGTGTTCGCGGCGCTCTACACCGCCTACGGGACCGAGTCCCCCTTCCTGCCCGCCTTCATGACGGCGCACGGCGTGTCGCCCGACGGGCTCGGCGCGGTGCTGGCGGCGGGCACCGTGGTGCGGCTCGTGGCCGGCCCCGCGGCGGGGCGGCTCGCCGACCGCCTCGACGCGGCCCGCCCCGTGCTGGGCTGCGGCGCCCTGCTGGCCGGCGCGCTGTCCTTCGCCTACCTGCCCGCCTACGGCTTCGCGGCGCTGCTCGCGATCAGCATGGCGCATTCCCTGGTGCTCGCGCCGCTCGCGCCGGTGGGCGACGCGCTCGCGCTGGCCGCCGTGGCGCGCGAGCGGGTGTTCGCCTACGGCTGGGTCCGCGGCGTGGGGTCCGCGACCTTCGTGGCGGGCACGCTCGCCTCCGGGTGGATCGTGGGCAGGGCGGGGCTGTCGAGCATCATCGTGTCGAGCGGGCTCCTGTTCCTGGTCCTGGCCTTCGCGACGCCGCTGCTGCCCCGCGTCCACGCCAGGGTCGAGGCGCGGCGCGGCACCGGCGGGTTCGGGACGCTGCTGGCCGTGCCGGTGTTCCGCCAGGTCCTGCTGGTCGCGGCGCTGGTGATCGGCAGCCACGCCATGAACGACGCCTTCGCGGTGATCCGCTGGCGCGCGGCCGGGCTCCAGCCGGGCACGATCAGCCTGCTGTGGTCCGAGTCGGTGGCCTCCGAGGTCGTGGTGTTCTTTCTGCTCGGGCCGCCGCTGCTGCTCAAGCTGGGCCCGACCCGCTGCGCGGCGCTGGCGGCCGCGGCCGGGGTGATCCGCTGGGCCGTGCTCGCGAGCACGGCCGCGGTGCCGGTCCTGGCGGCGGTGCAGCTCACCCACGGCCTCACCTTCGCGCTGCTCCACCTCTCCAACATGCGGCTGATCGGCAAGAGCGTGCCGGACGAGCTGAGCGCCACGGCCCAGACGCTCTACGCCACGCTCGGCCAGGGCGTGGCCTCCGCGGTCTTCACCCTCGCCTCGGGCTGGCTCTACGGGCGGTTCGGCGCGCACGCCTTCTGGTCGATGGCGCTGCTCTGCGCGCTCGCCCTGCCGCTGACGCGCGGGCTGCGCGACCCCGTGGACCAGCCCCGGGACGCCGTTGTGCCGCGTCCGAGCGTGTCGCCCTGACGGGGTCGGGCCGCGCCCGTCCCGTTCACGGCCCGGCTCCGCCGCGGCCCGTCGCGCGCCGCACCCGCCCCGCGGGAGCGCCGCGGCATATTGTCGATCGTTCATAATGTGATGGCGGTTGCGTGGTGCCGCGCCGTAGAGAGGTCGTGATGAACGTCGTTCGACTCGCCACGCGCAAGGCGGCCGCCGTCGTGGGCGCCGGGCCCGGCGGCCTGGCGGCCGCCATGCTGCTCGCCGCCGCGGGGGTCGACGTCACCGTCTACGAGCGGCTGCCCACGGTGGGCGGCCGGACCCGGGTGGTCGAGGCGGACGGGTTCCGCTTCGACGTGGGGCCCACCTTCTTCCTCTACCCCGAGATCCTCCGGGGCCTGTTCCACCGCTGCGGGCTGGCGCTGGAGGACTTCGTCACGCTCAAGCGGCTCGACCCGCACTACCGGCTCGTCTTCGAGGGCGGCCCGGACCTGGTCGCGACCTCCGACATCGACAGGCTGGAAGCCGAGGTCGCCAAGCTCGACCCGGCCGACGCGCGCAACATCCGCCGCTTCCTGGAGCGCGGGCGCCGCAAGCTCGAAGCCTTCCGGCCCGTGCTCCAGAAACCGTTCCTGAGCCCGCTCGACCTGCTCTCGGGCGACGTGCTGAAGTCGCTGCGCTGGCTCGCGCCCTTGTCGTCCGTGGACGAGGACCTGGGCAAGCTGTTCCGCGACCCGCGCATCCGCCTGGCCTTCTCGTTCCAGACCAAGTACCTCGGGATGTCGCCCTTCCGCTGCCCGAGCCTGTTCACCATCCTGAGCTTCCTCGAATACGAGTTCGGCGTGTGGCACCCCCTGGGCGGCTGCGGCGCGCTGAGCGAGGGCATGGCGGCGGCGGCCCGGTCCCTGGGCGTCCGCTTCCGGCTGGGCGAGGAGGTCAGCGCCATCACCTTCGAGGGGCGCCGCGCCACGGGGGTCGCGACCCCGTCCGGCACGGAGGCCGCCGACGCCGTGGTGGTGAACGGCGACTTCGCCCACGCGATCCCGCGGCTGATCCCCGACCGGCTGCGCAGGACCTGGTCCGACCGCCGGATCGACAAGGCCGCCTTCTCCTGCTCGACCTTCATGCTCTACCTCGGCATCGAGGGCCGCTACGACCACCTCGACCACCACACGATCTTCCTCAGCCGCGACTACCGCCAGAACATCGCCGAGATCGAGGCCGCCGAGGTCCCCCCGCGCGAGCCCTCCGTCTACGTCCAGAACCCGTCGCGCACGGACCCCGCCTTCGGGGACGCGGACCGGTCCTCGCTCTACGTGCTGGTGCCCGTGGGCCACTGCGGCACGATCGACTGGGCGGCCGAGAGGCAGGCCTTCCGGGACAAGGTTGTGGCGCGGCTGGAGGGTTTCGGCCTCACGGACCTGTCCGAGCGCATCCGCTACGAGAGGATCGTGTCGCCCGAGGACTGGCGCGACGACCTGGCGATCCACCGCGGCGCCACCTTCAATCTCAGCCACACGCTGGGCCAGATGCTGCTGTTCCGCCCTCGCAACCGTTTTGAAGGCGTGAACGGCGTCTACTTGGTGGGCGGGGGCACCCACCCGGGCTCGGGCCTGCCCGTCATCTACGAGGGCGCCCGCATCACGGCGGACCTCGTGCTGGAGGACCTGAAGCTCGGCAGCCGCATCCCCGCCGACACGGGCGCCGAGATGGCGCTGCCGGCCGCGCCGCACTTCAGCTCGGCCCACGACGCTTGAACCCCGGGAGGCTTTGCCCATGACCGACGCCCTTCCCACGGCCGTGATCGGCAGCGGCCTCGGCGGGCTGGCCGCCGCCGCCGTGCTGGCCGCCCGCGGCCACGCGGTCACGCTCTACGACAAGAACTCCTGGCTGGGCGGCAAGGCGGCCGTGCTCAGCGAGGGCGGGTTCCGCTTCGACATGGGCCCCACCATCCTGACCGTGCCCGCCGTGCTGGGGCGCATCTTCGCGGAGGCCGGCGAGAAGCTGGAGGACCGCCTCGACCTGATCCGCCTCGACCCGCAGTGGCGCTGCTTCTTCGACGACGGCGCGGTGCTGGACCTCAAGGAGGACGTCCCCGCCATGGCGGCCGACCTCGACCGCTTCGCGCCCGGCCGGCGCCTCGGCGAGGGCTACGCCCAGTTCCAGAAGTTCGCCGAGAACCTGCACGCCGTGTCGCAGCGCTTCTTCTTCTGGAAGTCGGTCGAGGACCTGCGCGACACCATCGACTTCAAGCGCCAGATGAGCCCGTCCACGCTCAAGGACGTGCTGTCGCTGCGCATGGGCAAGTCGGTGGCGGGCAGCGTGCGCGGCCACGTGCCCGACGAGCGCGTGGCCCAGATGCTGGACCACTTCACCCAGTACGTGGGCTCCTCGCCCTATGCGTCGCCCGCCGTGCTCTGCGCCATCGCCCACATGCAAGCCTCCGAAGGCGTGTGGTACCCCGTGGGCGGCACCCGCGCTGTGGCCGAGGCCCTGACGGGCCTGTGCGAGCGGCTCGGCGTGGTGCTGCGGCCCGGCACGGAGGTCACGGGCCTCGACACCGCGAACGGCGCCGTCGCGGCCGTGCGCACCGCGGACGGCGGGCGCCAGCCCGTCTCGGCCGTGGTGTCCAACATGGACGCGGTGCGCACCTACGCGGAACTGGTGGGGGGCTCGGCCGCCGACAGCTACCGCGACCGCTACAAGCCCGCCTGCTCGGGCGTGGTGCTCTACCTCGGCCTGAGGAAGGCCTACGACCACCTGCTCCACCACGACTTCGTGTTCTCGCGCAGCGCGGAGGAGGAGTTCGACCACATCTACAACCGGGGCGAGCCCGCGCCCGACCCCACCTGCTACATCGCGGCCCCCGCCCGCACGGACCCCACCGTGGCGCCCGAGGGGGGCGAGGCGCTCTACGTGCTGGTCCACACGCCCTACCTCCGGCCGCACCACGACTGGTCAAAGATGTTCCCGGCCTACCGCCGCACCATCCTGGACAAGCTCAAGCGCACCGCGGGCCTCGCCGACATCGAGGAGCGCATCGTGGTGGAGCGGGCCCTCACCCCGCAGGACATCCACGACCGCTACAAGGTGCTGAACGGCGCCATCTACGGGCTCGCGAGCCACGGCAAGTTCCTGGGCGCCTTCAAGCCCGGCAACCGCTCGCGGCAGCTCAAGGGCCTGTACCTCGCGGGCGGCGCCGCCCACCCCGGCCCCGGCATGCCCATGGTGATGATGGGGGGCTGGATCGCGGCCGACGCGCTGGACGCCGACCGCGCGGCGCTCAAGCGCGCCTCCTGAGCCGCCCGTGGGGGCCTTCGAGGACCGGCTCGCGGCGGAGGCGCGCGCGAGCCTCGCGCGGCGCTCGGCCGCCTGGTTCGACGGCTTCGCCTACATCTTCACCCGCGCGCTCCGCCGCGACTTCCACGCCGTGCGCGTGTCGAAGGCGGGGCCCGCCCCCGCCCCCGGCACGCCGCACCTGCTCGTCTTCTCCAACCACCCGTCCTGGTGGGACGCGGCCATCTACGCCGTGCTGATGGCGCGGCTGTTCCCCGGCCGCCCCGGCTTCGCGCCCATCGACGAGGCCATGATGCGCCGCTACGGCTTCATGCGGCGGATCGGCGCCTTCGGGGTCGCGCAGGACAGCCTGCGCGGCGCGGCCGTGTTCCTGGCCGCCGCGGCCCAGATCCTCGCCGCGCCGCGCGGTCTCCTGTTCGTCACCGCCCAGGGGCGCTTCGCGGACCCGCGCGAGCGGCCCGTGCGGCTCGCCCCCGGCCTCGCCCACCTCCTCGACCGCGCCCCCGACGCGACCCTCGTGCCCATGGCGCTCGACTACCCCTTCTGGGACGAGCGCAAGCCCGAGCTGCTGGTGCGCTTCGGCGCCCCCGTCGCGGCCCGCGCCCTGCTGCCGCTCGACCGCGCGGGGCGCGCCGCCGCGCTCGCGGCCTCGCTGGAGGCCACGAT
>CAXTDZ010000049.1:0-24890 GCA_964243035.1 uncultured Lichenihabitans sp. | reverse complement strand
GGCCCGAGCGGTCGGCGCGGCCCGCCGCGCAGGCCGCCGCCACGTGGCCCAGCGTGTCGCTGCCCGCGTCCCCGTAGCTGTCCGCGTCGGGCGCGCCGCCGCAGCCCACCGAGTCCAGCACGATCACGGCCGCGCGGCCCATCACGCGGCCGTGTCGCCCGCGCCCGCCGCCTCCGTGCGGAAGGCCGCGGCGAACAGCGCCCGCGTGTAGTCCGACTGCGGCGCGCGGAAGACGTCGGCGGCCGGCCCCGCCTCGACCACGCGGCCGTGGCGCATCACGATCAGCTCGGCCGCGAGCGCCCGCACCACCTTGAGGTCGTGGCTGATGAACAGGTAGGCGAGCCCCCGCCTGCGCTGGAGGTCGCGCAGCAGGTCGACGATCTGCGCCTGCACGGACATGTCGAGCGCGGAGGTGGGCTCGTCCAGCACCACGAACTTGGGGTCGAGCACCATGGCGCGCGCGATGGCGATGCGCTGGCGCTGGCCGCCCGAGAACTCGTGCGGGTAGCGGTCCATGGCGGCGGGGTCGAGGCCCGTGTCGGCGAGCGCGCGCGCCACCACCTCGCGCCGCTCCGCGTAGGACTGGCGCGTGCGCCCGACGAGCAGCCCCTCCTCGACGATCTCGGCCACCGACAGGCGGGGCGACAGCGACCCGTAGGGGTCCTGGAACACGACCTGGATATCGCGGCGCAGCGGCCGCATGGCGCGCCGGTCGAAGCCGTCGATGCGGCGGCCGAGGTAGGCGATGCGGCCTTCCGAGCGGATCAGCCTGAGGATGGCCAGGCCCAGCGTGGTCTTGCCCGATCCCGACTCGCCCACCACGCCCACGGTCTCGCCCTCGCGCACCGCGACCGAGATGCCGTCCACGGCCTTCACGTGCCCCACGGTCCGGCGCAGGAAGCCGCGCTTGATGGGGAACCAGACGCGGACGTCCTCGGCCTCCACCACCGCGGGGGCGCCCGGCACCGCGCCCGGCGGGGCGCCCCGCGGCTCGGCCGCGAGCAGCATCCGCGTGTAGGGATGTTTGGGGGCCGCGAACACGGACGCGACCGGCCCGGCCTCGACGAGGGTGCCGCGCTGCATCACGGCCACGTCGTCGGCGATGCGCCGCACGATGCCGAGGTCGTGGGTGATGAACAGCATGGCCATGCCGAGCTTGGCCTGCAGGTCCTTGAGCAGCGCCAGGATCTGCGCCTGGACGGTGACGTCGAGCGCGGTTGTGGGCTCGTCGGCGATCAGCAGGGCGGGCCGGTTGGCGAGCGCCATGGCGATCATCACGCGCTGGCGCTGGCCGCCCGAGAGCTGGTGCGGGTAGGCCCCGAGCCGGCCCGCGGGGTCCGGGATGCCGACCTCGCCGAGCAGGCCCACCACCCGCTCGCGGACGCGGGCCCGGCCGCGGGCGCCGTGCAGTTCCAGGATCTCGCCCACCTGCCGCTCGATGGTGTGCAGGGGGTTGAGCGACGTCATGGGCTCCTGGAACACCATGGTGACGGCGCGCCCGCGGATCGCGCGCATCTCCGCCTCGCCGGCCTTCAGCAGGTCGCGGCCCTCGAACAGGATCTCGCCCGTGACGGAGGCGCCCGAGGCGCCGTGCAGGCGCGCGATCGACAGCGCCGTGACCGACTTGCCCGACCCGGACTCGCCCACCAGCGCCAGCGTGCGGCCCTTCTCCAGCGCGAAGGACGCGCGGTCGACGGCCTTGGTGACGGTGCCGCCCTGGGCGAAGGCGATGGACAGGTCGCGGACCTGGAGGAGAGGCCTGGTCACCCCGGGACGGACCTCAATTCGCCAAGACTTCGCGGGCCGAGGCGGACGAGGCGCATGCCGACGATCGTGGGGAGGCGCAGGTCGTCCGACAGCACAGCGTCACAGTTGCAGTCGCGGTCGCGAGATCCAGGGTCAGCTCACTCGTCACCGCCCTGAACTCTCCTTCCGCGACGGCGTCGAACACGCGGAGGGCGTGGTCCGCTCTGTCGGTCGTCGATTCGTAGGCGGAGGTGAGGGCTTTCGCACCGACGTAGATCGCGATCATCGCCCGCGATCTGACCATTCGTCTCTCAAAGCAGCGACGTGGGCATCCACCTCCGCGTCCGTCTTGAAGTTTTCACGTCGAAGATGCTTGTATTGCGAGAAGAGGCCCGGGTTGCCGGTCACTTCGGGCCTCACGGCGCTCGGCCGTGTGTCAGCCGTCCCCGACTCGACATCCACGGTCACGCATACGGTCGCGTTCGCCTCGAACCCCTCCCGCAGATCCTCCGGCAGCTTGGACACGGGGTAGTGCTCGCGGACCAGCCTGTTCATGGCGCTTCTCCTCGGCCCGACCCTACCGCGCCCTCAGCGGAAAGTCTTGCGCGGGTCGAAGGCGTCGCGCACGGCCTCGCCGGTGAAGATCAGCAGCGACAGGAGGATCGCGATGGTGAAGAAGCCCGTGAGCCCCAGCCAGGGCGCCTGCGTGTAGCTCTTGCCCTGGAGCAGCAGCTCGCCCAGCGAGGGCGAGCCGGGCGGCAGGCCGAACCCCAGGAAGTCGAGCGAGGTCAGCGTGGTGATCGAGCCGTTCAGCACGAAGGGCAGGAAGGTGAGCGTCGCCACCATGGCGTTGGGCAGCAGGTGCTTCACGATGATCTTGGTGTTGGACAGGCCCAGCGCGCGGGCGGCCGTCACGTATTCGAAGTTGCGGGCGCGCAGGAACTCGGCCCGCACCACGCTCACCAGGTTGACCCAGGAGAACAGGAGCAGGATGCCGAGCAGCACGAAGAAGCCCGGCGTCAGCACCGCCGAGATGATGATCAGCAGGTAGAGGTGGGGCAGCGACGACCAGATCTCGATGAAGCGCTGGAAGATGAGGTCGGTCCAGCCCCCGAAATAGCCCTGCACGGCGCCCGCCGCGATGCCCACCACCGAGGAGATGGCGGCGAGCGCCAGGCCGAACAGGACCGAGATGCGGAAGCCGTAGATCAGCCGGGCCAGCACGTCGCGGCTCTGGTCGTCGGTGCCGAGCCAGTTCATCTCCAGCGCCGCGCAGGGTTTGGCGGCGGGCGGCGTGCCGTTGTGCGCCTTGATGGCCTCGCGGCATTGCGCGTCGCTCAAGGTCCAGGTCGGCGGCGAGGGGACGGGGGTGGGGGGCGCGAGGTTGTGGGTGTTGTAGGAATAGCGGATCGGCGGCCAGATCATCCAGCCGTGCGCGGAGATCTCGTCGGCGATGACGGGGTCGCGGTAGTCGGTCTCGGCCAGGAAGCCGCCGAACTTGTCCTCCGGGTAGGCCTTGAAGATCGGCGCGAGCAGCTCGCCCTTGTACAGGGCAAGGATGGGCTTGTCGTTGGCGATGAACTCGGCGAACAGCGACAGCACGAAGATGACCGCGAAGGCGACCGACGACCAGTAGCCCCGCCGGTTGCGCTTGAAGTTGGCGAGCCGCCGCCGGTTGATGGGCGACAGGCTGAGCCGGCCCGCGCGGGGGAGGGGCGGGGCGAGCGCCTCGCGGCGCGCGGGGGACAGGGCCGCGTCGACCATCGCGTCAGACCTCCCGCGTCTCGAAGTCGATGCGCGGGTCGATCCAGGCGTAGGTCAGGTCGGACACGAGGTTCACGACGAGCCCGAGCAGCGCGAAGACGTAGAGGGTGCCGAACACGACCGGGTAGTCGCGGTTCAGGATCGAGTCGTAGGAGAGCAGCCCCAGCCCATCCAGGGAGAAGATGCTTTCGATCAGCAGCGAGCCCGTGAAGAAGGCCGTGATGAAGGCGCTCGGGAACCCCGCCACCACGATCATCATGGCGTTGCGGAACACGTGGCCGTAGAGGACGCGTCGCTCGCTGAGCCCCTTCATGCGCGCGGTCTGCACGTACTGCTTGCGGATCTCGTCCAGGAACGAGTTCTTGGTCAGGAAGGTCGTGGTCGCGAAGGCCCCGATCGTCATGGCGGTGACGGGCAGGGTGATGTGCCACAGGTAGTCGAGGACCCGGTGCGGCCAGTCGAGGTCCGCCCAGTTGTCGGAGGTGAGCCCGCGCAGCGGGAACAGGTCCAGGAAGGACCCGCCCGCGAACAGGATGATGAGCAGCACCGCGAACAGGAAGCTCGGCAGCGCGTAGCCCACCGTGATCACCGCCGAGGTCCACAGGTCGAAGCGCGAGCCGTCGCGCACGGCCTTGGTGATGCCGAGGGGAATCGAGATCGCGTAGGACAGCAGCGTCATCCACAGGCCGAGCGAGATCGACACCGGCAGCTTCTCGCCGATCAGCCGGATCACGGAGGCGTGGCCGAAGTAGCTGGTGCCGAAGTCGAACACCGCGTAGTTGCGCAGCATCAGGGCGAAGCGCGCGTACCAGGGCTTGTCGAAGCCGAACTGGTGGTTGAGCTCGGCGATGAACTTGGGGTCGAGCCCCTGGGCGCCGCGGTAGGTGGAGCCGTCTCCGCCCCCCGACGTCGCGGCGGCGCCGATGTCCGTTCCCCCGCCCCCGAAGCGGCCGCCCCCGCCCGTGTCGGCCCCCTGCAACTGCGCGATGATGCGCTCCACCGGGCCGCCGGGGGCGAACTGCACCACCACGAAGGAGATGAACAGGATCCCGAACAGCGTCGGGATCATCAGCAGCGCCCGGCGCGCGATGTAGGCGGCCATCGGGCGCTCAGCCGGGCAGGTTCAGGCGCTTCGCCTTGGCGGCGTCCGCCCACCAGGTGGACAGCACGCCGGGGTCGGTCTTGGGCGCCGTCCTGGGCCGGTCGTACATGTCCCAGTAGGCGAGCCAGTAGGCGGGCAGGTTCCACATGGGGACCCAGGTGTGGCCGACCCGCAGCACGCGGTCCAGCGCGCGGCAGATGACGGTGAGCTTGTCACGGGTGTCGGCCACCAGGGCCTGCTCGATCAGCGCGTCCACGACCGGGTCGGCGAGGCCGGTCAGGTTGGGCGAGCCGGGCGTCCTGGCGGCGTCCGAGCCGAACTGGAGCCGCAGGCCCTCGCCGGGCGTGGTGGCGCCGCCGTGGTTCTGGACCACCACGTCGAAGTCGAAGGTCTGGGTGCGGCTCTGGTACTGCGCCGGATCGACGGCGCGGAAGGAGGCCTCGACACCGAGCAGGCGCAGGTTCTTGATGTAGGGCGACGTGTGGCGCTCCAGCGCGGAGCTGGAGTCGAGGAACTCGATCGTGAACGGTTGCCCGTCGGGCAGGTGGAGGACGGAGCCGTCGCGCTTGCAGCCCGCCTCGCCCAGCATCTTGAAGGCGCGGCCGAGCAGCGCCCGGTCCTGGCCCGACCCGTCGCTCACGGGCGGGACGGGCACCTCGCCGAACACCGCGTCCGGCAGCTTGCCGCGGAAGGGTTCGAGAAGGGCCAACTCGTCCGGTCCAGGCTTGCCCGTGGCCGCCATGGGGGTGTTCTGGAAGTAGGACGAGGTCCGGCTGTAGTAGCCGAACATGAGGGTCCGGTTCGTCCACTCGAAATCGAAGGCGAGGCCGAGCGCCTCGCGGATGCGCGGATCCTTGAACTTGTCGCGGCGCGTGTTGAAGTACCAGCCCTGGACCTCCACCGGCCCGCGCCGCGGCACCGTTTCGCGCTTGACGCGGTTGTCCTGGGCGGCGGGGAAGTCGTAGCCCTTGGCCCAGATGATCGAGGTCTTGTCCTCGCGGTAGGTGAACACGCCCGACTTGAACGCTTCGAACGCCACCTGCCGCTCGCGGAAGTACTCGTACCGGATCGTGTCGAAGTTGTTCTGGCCCGCGTTCACGGGCAGGTCGCGGCCCCAGTAGTCGGGTACGCGGTTGAAGCTGATGTGCCGCCCCTGCTCGAAAGGCCCCACCCCGTAGGGGCCGGAGCCGAGCGGTGGCTCCAGCGTCGGTTCCTCGAAGGAATGGGCCGTGTAGTAGGCTTTGGAGAAGATGGGCAGCCCCGCGACCGTCAGGTGCAGTTCGCGGCTGCGGTCGGGATTGAGGTGAACGGTGACCACCCCGTCGGTTTCCGCTTCCGCGCCGTCGAGGTGGCGCAGGAGGGCGCGGTACTGGGGGTGACCTTTGGTCTTAAGCAGGTCCATAGAAAAAGCGACATCGGCCGCGGTCAACCGGGAGCCGTCGTGGAAGCGCGCCTCGGGGCGCAGCAGGAAGCGGTAGGTGAGCTTGTCGGACGACCAGCGCACCGCGCGCGCCACCAGCCCGTAGGCGGCGTCGGGCTCGTCCAGCGAGCCGGTCATCAGCGCGTCGAAGGTCGCGCCCATGCCGGCCGCGCCGTTGCCGCGCAGGATGAAGATGTTCAGCGTGTCGAAGGTTTCGAAGGCCTGGTTGCCGCCGGTGCTGCTCACCTGCAGCGAGATCGCGCCGCCCTTGGGGGCCTCGGCGTTGACGTAGGGCATGGCCTTGAAGTCGGCAGGCAGCGCCAGGTCGCCGAACACGCTCAGCCCGTGCGCCTCGCTTTCACCGTCCTGGGCCCGGGCGCGTGGGCCGGGCAGGCTCGCGCCGGCGAGAAGGCCGCCGCCCAGGGCCAGGGCGGTCCGGCGCGTGATAGGGGGCATCGTCATCGAGACTGTCCGGGCGGCTCGGTCGGGACCAGACCCTTGCCGCCCGATCGTGTCGGTTTTTGGGGTCCGCGGCCCCGGGGAGGGGTCATCCGGTCCGCGCCTTCGCCCCCCACGTCAGGGTTTGGTGGCGACGGGCTTGGCGTCGCCGCCGCCCTGCACGGAGGCGGGCGCGGGCACGGGCTGGCTGTCGGGTTTCGGCAGCGGCTGCGGGCTGTCGGACAGGGTGTTGAGATAGGCCAGGATGTCGGCGCGCTTCTGCGGGTTCTCTTCGCCCGCGAAGCCCATCTTGGTGCCCGAGATGTAGGCCTTGGGGTTGGTGATGAACTTGTTGATGTCGTCCAGCGTCCAGCTGCCGCCCTTGCCCTTCAGCCCCGACGAATAGTCGAAGCCGCCGATGGAGGCGACCTGGCGGCCCACGACGCCGTAGAGCGGCGGCCCGACCTTGGCACCCGCGCCCTTCTCGAAATTGTGGCAGGCGCCGCACACCTTGGTGTCGGCCTGGCCCTTGTGGGGGTCGGCGCTGGCGAGCAGCACGGGCAGCGGCTGGGCGACGTTGGCGGTGGCCTCCGACGAGGCGCCGGTGTCCTGGGCGGGCGCGTTGGGCAGCTCGTAGCCCGGCTTGTTCAGCGTGGGGGTCGAGAACACGGCACCCGAGAACAGCCCCAGGCCCATGGTCACCAGCAGCGTGCCCAGCACCCCGCCCGCGACCTTGTTGAATTCGAACGAATCCATGCCTGACGGGCTCCCCCGGGGACGGCGCGCGCGGGCGCCTGCTGCAAACCAGTGTCGGCTCCGTGATTACGGGTTTTGCCGCGAGCTTGGCAACCCGTATAGTCCCGGCCCGACCCGTGTTTTTTGCCACACGCGGCGCCAGCCCGCGCGTCCCTCCCGACCAGAGGTCAGCCTTGCCGGACACCATCGCCTACCAGGGCGAGGCGGGTGCGAACTCGCACATCGCCTGCGCCAACACCTACCCGGACTGGACGCCGCTGCCCTGCGCGACCTTCGAGGACGCCTTCGCGGCCGTGGCCTCGGGCGCGGCCGGCCTCGCCATGATCCCCATCGAGAACTCGATCGCGGGCCGGGTGGCCGACATCCACGCGCTGATCCCCAACGCGGGGCTGCACATCGTGGGCGAGTACTTCCTGCCCATCCACTTCCAGCTCATGGCCGTAAGGGGCGCGACCGAGCGGGGCATCCGCACCGTGCACAGCCACATCCACGCGCTGGGCCAGTGCCGCAAGGTCATCCGGCGGCTCGGGGCGGCCCCCGTGGTGGCGGGCGACACGGCGGGCTCGGCCCGGGAGGTGGCGGAATGGCGCGACCCCAGCCGCGCGTCGCTCGCGCCCCGGCTCGCGGCCGACATCTACGGGCTCGACATCCTGGCCGAGGACGTCGAGGACGAGAGCCACAACACGACCCGCTTCGTGATCCTGTCCAAGGCTCCCGCGGTGCCGAAGCCCGGCGCGGGGCCGGTGGTCACGACCTTCGTGTTCCGCGTCCGCAACGTGCCGGCCGCGCTCTACAAGGCGCTGGGCGGCTTCGCGACCAACGCCGTCAACATGACGCGGCTCGAAAGCTACATGGTGGAGGGCGAGTTCTCCGCCACCCAGTTCCTGGCCGACGTGGACGCCCACCCCGACGAGCCGGGGCTCGCCCGCGCGCTGGAGGAGTTGCGCTTCTTCTCCCGCGAGGTGCGCGTCCTGGGCGTCTACCCCGCGCACCCGTTCCGGGCCGAGACGCGCGGGGCGGACTGACCGCGCGCCCCGGCTCAGCTCCCCCGGAGCACCACGGACGCGCTGGACGCGAGCGGCCCGTCGGACACCAGGGTCACGCTCTGCGTGTTGCCGCGCAGCGTGAGACCCAAACGGGCCGACAGCCCCGCGCCGTCCACGGTGGCGTCGATCCGGTCGGCCCCGACCCGGCCCGACACGTCGCCCGACACGCCGGTGTTGGCCTCCGACCAGCTGCCGGAGACCCGGTCGCCCTGCCGGGCGATCTCGCTGGAGATCTGCAAGTTGAAGCTGTCGCTGGCGCAGCGCAGGCTCAGGCGGAGGCTGGACGGGCCCGAGGGCGCGTAATCGGCGCGGCAGCGGATGGGCTCGTCCCCGCCGGTGCTCACCCGCGCGGTGCCCGTCCCCGACCAGGTGCCCGCGAGCCGCTCGAACAGGCGCCCGTCCTCCGCACCCGCCGGGAAGAGCGTCAGCCCGCACACCGCCGCCGCAGCGGCGAGCCCGATCCCCGTCTTGATCATCGTCCTTAAACTCCTTGCAGGCTGCGCGCGGGTCCTGCCGCCCCGGTCTTTCGCGGGCTTCAACGGGACGGGCGCGCTTCCGTTCCCGAACCCGCGAGTTCGCCCCTGAGCCGGCCCACCGGCCATCGTCCCATGCTATAGGAACGGCCATGACGTCCCGGCCGCCCAACATCCTGCTCGTCACCGTGGACCAGTGGCGCGGCGACCTGCTCGGCACCGCGGGCCACCCCTTCGCCCGCACCCCCACCCTCGACGCGCTGGCGCGCGAGGGCACGCGCTTCGCCCGGCACACCTGCCAGGCCTACCCCTGCGGGCCCGCCCGCGCCGGGCTGGTGACGGGGCTCTACGCCCACAAGCACCGCGCGATCACCAACGGCACGCCGCTCGACGCGCGCCACCCCACGCTGTTCACCGAGCTGCGCCGGGCGGGCTACCTGCCCACCCTGTTCGGCTACACCGACACCGCGCCCGACCCGCGTGGCAGGTCCGAGCGGGACCCCGACCTCGCCGACTACGAAGGCGTCTGCGCCGGCCTCGCGGTCGACACCCTGCTGGTGGAGCGCGCGACCCCCTGGCTGGCCCACCTGCGCGGCAGGGGGGTCGCGATCCCCGACCCCGACGCGGGGCGCGAGGGCGTGTTCGCCCGGCGCGGCTTCGGCGAGGCGGCCGTGTTCGCGGCGGAGGACAGCGAGACCGCCTTTCTGGCCGACCGCTTCCTGGCCTGGCTCGGGGTGGCGGGCGCCAAGCCCTTCTGCGCCCACCTGTCCTTCGTGGCCCCGCACCCGCCCTTCGCGGCGGCCGACCCGTGGCACCGCCTCGTCGACCCGGCGTCCGTGTCGATGCCGGTGCGCGGAACCGCGCCCGCCGTGGAACGGGCCCAGCACCCGCTCGTGGGCGCGCTGCTCGACGCCGCGACCCTGCGGTCCTTCGCGCCGGGCCTCGACGGGCCGCCCGAGGCCGCGGACGAGGCGACCATCCGCACGGTCCGCGCCACCTACGCGGGGCTCGCGGCGGAGGTCGACCACCACCTCGGCCGCGTGGTGGCGGCGCTGCGCGAGGACGGCCGGTGGGACAGGACGGTGGTGGTGTTCACGGCCGACCACGGCGAGCAGCTGTTCGACCACTGGATGCTGGGCAAGGCGGGCTATTTCGACCAGTCGGCCCACGTCCCGCTCATCCTGCGCGACCCGCGCCCCGCCTCCGATGGCGGCCGGGGCCGGACGGTCGAGCACTTCACCGAGTCGATCGACCTCCTGCCCACGCTGCTCGCGCTGGCGGGCCTGTCCGCGCCGCGGAACTGCGACGGGCAGAGCCTGCTGCCCTGGCTCGCGGGCGACACCCCGCCCGGCTGGCGCGACGAGGCGCACTGGAGCTTCGACTTCCGCGACGTGCGCACCAGGCGCATGGAACGGGCGCTCGGCCTGCCGTCCACCTGGTGCAACCTCCAGGTCGTCCGCACCGACCGGCTCAAGTACGTGCATTTCGCGGGGCTGCCGCCCGTGCTGTTCGACCTCCGCGAGGACCCTCACGAGCTCATCAACCGCGCCGGCGACCCCGCCTGCGCGGCGCTGCGCGGGGAAGGGCTCGACCGGATGCTGACCTGGCGCCAGCGCTTCGAGGAGGAAACGCTCACGGGCTACCTGCTGCGCGACGGCTTCGCGCAGGACCAGGGCCGGCCGTGACGGGGCGCGCTTTCGACCTCGCCGTGGTGGGGGCCGGCATCTGCGGGCTGGCCCACGCGCTGGCCGCCGCGCGGCGCGGCAAGCGCGTGGTCGTGCTCGACCGCGACCGGCAGGCCAACGGCGCCTCGATCCGCAACTTCGGTTTCGTGACCGTCACGGGCCAGCAGGAGGGCGCCTGCTGGGCCCGCGCGATGCGCTCGCGCGACCTGTGGCTGGAGGTGGCGGAGGCGGCCGGCATCCCGGTGCTCCAGCGCGGGCTCCTCACCGTGGCGCGGCGCCCCGAGGCGCGAGCGGTGCTGGAAGCGTTCCTGGCCACCGACATGGGCCGCGGCTGCCGCCTGATGGAGCCCGCCGCGGTGGCGGCCGCCTACGACGGCTTGCGGACGGACGGGTTGGCGGGCGCGCTGCATTCGCCCCACGAGCTGCGGGTCGAGTCCCGCGAGGCCGTGCCGCGGCTGGCGGGCTTCCTCGCGGAACGTCACGGGGTCACCGTCCTGCGCGACGCGGCGGTCCGCGTCGCGGCCCCGCCGCGGCTGGAGACGAGCCGCGGCCCCGTCGAGGCCGGCGCGGTGGTGGTCTGCCCGGGCGACGACTTTTGCACCCTGCATGCCGACCGCCTCGCGGCCTGCGGGCTCACGCGTTGCAAGCTGCACATGCTGCGCGTGCGGCCCGGCCGCGTCGACGCGCGGCTGCCGCCCGTGATGTCCGACCTCGGCCTGGTCCGCTACCTGGGCTACGCGGAACGGCCCGGCGCGGCGGCGCTCAGGGCGCGGCTGGAGGCCGAGCAGCCGGAGCACCTCGCGGGCGGCGTCCACCTCATCGCGGTGCGCTCGGCCGACGGGACCCAGGTCGTGGGCGACTCGCACCACTATGCCGCGACCCCGGACCCCTTCGCGCCCGCGGGCGTGGACGACCTGATCCTGGACGAGTACGCCCACGTCTTCGCCGGGCCGCGGCCCACGGTGGTCGAGCGCTGGACCGGCACCTACGCGTCGGCGCCCGACCGGCTGATGCTGGTCGACCGGCCGTCCGCCGCGCTCAGGATCGTGGTGATCACCAGCGGCACGGGGGCCAGCACGTCCTTCGCGATCGCCGAGGAGGTCGTGGCCGAGCTGTTCGGCTCAACGGGAACTTCACGATGAAACACGTCAGGGCCGTGATCTTCGATTGGGCCGGCACGGTGGTGGACCACGGCTCGCTCGCCCCGATGGGCGCCTTCGTGGACGCGTTCGCGGCGTTCGGCGTGCCGCTGACGGTGGCGGACGCGCGGGGGCCCATGGGGATGGCCAAGCGCCCCCACGTGGAAGCGCTCCTGGCCCTGCCGCACGTGCGGCAGGCCTGGACGGCGCGCCACGGCCGCCCGCCCGACGGCCGCGACGTGGACGCGGTCTACGCGGACTTCCTGCCGCGCACCGTCGCGGCCGCGGCCGACCACGCCCGGGTGATCCCGGGCGTGGCCGACGTGGTGGGCGCGCTGCGCGGGGCGGGGCTCAGGATCGGCTCCACCACGGGCTACACGCGCGAGATCATGGCCGCCATCACGCCCGCCGCCGCCCGCGAGGGTTTTGGGCCCGACAGCCTGGTCTGCACGGGCGACACGCCCGAGGGGCGGCCCACCCCGTTCATGATCTACCGCAGCCTGCTCGACCTCGGCGTGTGGCCGGCCTGGGCGGCCGTCAAGGTCGACGACACCGAGGTGGGCATCGCGGAAGGGCTCAACGCCGGCACCTGGACGGTGGGCGTGGCGGTCACGGGCAACCTGTTCGGCCTGTCGCTGGAAGACACCGAGGCCTTGTCCGCGGCCGAGTTCGACCGCCGCCGGGCGGACGCCGCCGACCGGCTCACGGCCGCGGGCGCGCACTACGTGGTGGACGGCGTGGCCGACCTCCTGCCGGTGGTCCACGCGATCGAGGGCCGGCTCGCCCGCGGCGAGCGGCCGTAGACGGGCCCTCCTTCCGCTTCGCTCAGGGCTTGGCCCCGACCGTCTGGGCCGCGCGCACGAAGCCGTCCACGAAGCGCCCAGCGTCGATCGCCTGCACCAGCTCCACCGGCCGAAGCCCCCGGTCCCTGGGTGCCAGCGCCGCGCTCCAGACGTGGGCGCGGCCGTAGTCGGGGCCGTCCGCGATGTCCACGTCCAGGGTCGCGGTGACCGACTTCGTCACCAGCGACGGGTCGGCCGCGACCGCGCTCGTCATCTCGTCCCACAGCGGCAGCTCGATGGAATATTTGCTGAGGTAGGCGGTGAGCGGCGTCCGCACGCCCGCGATCCGGTCCATCAGGGCGCGCGTCATGCCGGCGGTGTTCGCCACGTCGCCCACCGCCACGATCCGCGGCCAGGGGGCGGTCAGCGCGATGTGGGCCGCCTCCGGGTCGAACAGGAGGTTGAAGTCGGTGGCGAAGTCGGCGTTGCCCGTCACGGCCATCAGGCTCGTGTCGACCAGCGCGCCCTCGAACACGAGCGCCTTGGCGTCGGCCGCGAAGGTGGGGTCGAGCCGGATCGCCAGCGCCAGGTTGGTGAGCGGGCCAGCCGCCACCACCGTGACCTGGTGGGGGTGGGCGTGCACCTGCCGGATCAGAAAGGCGGCGGCCGTCTCGGCCGCGGGCTTCAGCGCGGGCTCCCCCTCGTCGAGGGCGGGCACGGGCGGCTCGAAGGCGGGCACGGCGTCGATGGAGCCGAGCGCCCCCCAGGCGCCCTTCCACGGGATGGTGCCGAACCGCTGTTCCCACGACTTCATGCGCGCGGCCGTGTTGAGGAGCGGGTAGACGGCCCCGTCCACCACCGGCACCTCCGTGCGCCCCGCGATCTCCAGCATCCGCCGCAGGTGCGCGGATTCCGCGTTCTCCCAGCCGTCGCCGGTCACCACCGTGAAGCCCAGGACCGTGACGCCCGGGGCCGCGAGCAGCGGCAGGGTCGCCTGGATGTTGCCCCCGCCCGGCCCCGCGAAGTCGTTGTCCAGGATCACGTAGTCGGGGTCGGCCGCGGCGGCGCGGCCCGCGAGGGCCAGGGCGAGGCCGAGGGCGGCCGCGAGCGCGCGTTTCCAGGGAGAGCGGGACCGGTCGGGCATGCGGGACAGCTCCGTGGGCGTCGGGGCTGCCGCTTCTAGAACGAACGGGGGCGGCGCGAAACAGGCGATCCCCGTCCGCTCCGACCCGGCCTTCCGCGCCAGTTGGGTCGCGCCCGGTCCCGTGCTAAGCATCGCGCCGATGAGGGGGACGGACACCATCGTCGCCGAGCCGCGCTCGGCGGCCTCCGCCGGGCGCGGCGCGCGGGAAGGCGCGATCGTGGCGCGCCTCCGCGGGCGTCCCGTGGCCCTGGTCGGCATGATGGGGGCGGGCAAGACGGTGGTGGGCCGCAGGCTCGCGGCCCGGCTCGGGCTCGACTTCGTGGACTCCGACGGCGAGATCGAGTCCTGCGCGGGCATGTCCATCCCGGACCTCTTCGAGCGCCACGGCGAACCCTATTTCCGCGACCGCGAGTGCAAGGTCGTGACCCGGCTGATCGGGGGCGGCTGCCGGGTGGTGGCGACCGGCGGCGGCTCCTTCATCCACCCCGCGACGCGCGCGGCGATGCGCGCGACCGCGCTGACCGTCTGGCTCAAGGCCGAGTTCGACGTGCTGATGCGGCGGGTCCGCAAGCGCAGCAACCGCCCCCTCCTGCGCACGCCCGACCCCGAGGGCACGCTGCGCCGGCTGATGGAGGCGCGCTACCCCGTCTACGCCGAGGCCGACCTCACCGTGGTGTCGCGCGACGGCCCGCCCGACGCCGTGGTGGACGACATCCTCGCCGCGGTCGAACGGCAGGCCCCCTGAGCCGATGACAGCCCTGTCCGCCCCGCGCCGCCCCGCGGCGCCGCTCCAGACCGTGCCCGTCGACCTGGGGGCCCGCGCCTACGCGATCCACATCGGGCCGGGGCTGCTCGGCGCGGTGGGCGCCCACGTCCGCGCGCTCGACCCCGAGGCGGCTTGCGCGGTGGTGACCGACCGCACCGTCGCGGACCTCCACCTGCCCGCGCTCAGCGCCGGCTTGGAGGAGGCGGGCGTGCGGCACGCGGCCGTCGTGGTCGAGCCCGGCGAGGGGTCCAAATCCTACTCAGGGTTCGCAACCGTGTGCGACGCCGTGCTGGCGGCCGGGCTGGAGCGGCGCGACCTCGTGCTGGCCTTCGGGGGCGGCGTGGTGGGCGACCTCGCGGGCTTCGCGGCGGCGTCCCTCAAGCGCGGGCTGCGCGTGGTGCAGGTGCCCACCACGCTGCTCGCCCAGGTGGACTCCTCCGTGGGCGGCAAGACCGCCATCAACTCGCCCCACGGCAAGAACCTGGTGGGCGCCTTCCACCAGCCCAGCCTGGTGCTGGCCGACACGGCCCTGCTCGACACCCTGAGCCCCCGCGAGTTCCGCGCGGGCTACGCCGAGGTGGTCAAATACGGGCTGATCGACGACCGCCCCTTCTTCGAGTGGCTGGAGCGCCACCACGGCGCCCTGACGGCGGGCGGCCCCGAGCGGGTCGAGGCCGTGGCCCACGCCTGCCGCGCCAAGGCCGCCGTGGTGGCGCGCGACGAATACGAGACCGGCGACCGCGCCCTGCTCAACCTGGGCCACACCTTCGGCCACGCCCTGGAGCGGCTGACGGGCTACAACGGGACCCGCCTGGTGCACGGCGAGGCGGTGGCGGTGGGCCTCGCCCAGGCGTTCCGCTTCTCGGCCCGGCTCGGGGTCGGCTCGGGGCAGGACGCGGGGCGCGTCGAGCGCCACCTGCGCGCGGCCGGCCTGCCGACGCGGCTGGCCGACATCCCCGGCTGGTCGGCCCCGCCCGAGGCGGTGCTGGACGCGATCCGGCACGACAAGAAGGTGAGCCGCGGCGCGCTCACCTTCATCCTGGCGCGCGGCATCGGCGACAGCTACGTGGCGCGCGGCGTCGACCCGGCCGCGGTTCTCGATTTCCTGTCCGACGAAGGGGCGTAAGGGACCACCATGCAGCCTGGCGCTGGCGGAGGCGACGCGGCCGACCTGTGGCTCGACGTGGGCGTGGTCGCGGTGTCCATCGTCCTGTCGGCCTGCTTCTCGGGGGCCGAGACGGCGCTGACCGCGACCTCGCGGGCGCGGGTCGCGGCCATGGACAAGGTCGAGAAGCCCGCCCGCGTCGAGCGGGTGAGCCGCCTGCTCGACGACCGCGCGCGGCTGATCGGGGCCATGCTGCTCGGCAACAACGCCGCCAACGTCGGCTCCTCGGCGCTGATGACCAGCGTGCTGGTGGCCGTGGTGGGCGACCACGGCGTGCTCTACGCCACCGTGATCATGACGGTGCTGCTCTTGGTCTTCGCCGAGATCATGCCCAAGACGATCGCCATCAACCACCCCGAGCGGGTGTCCTTCTTCTTCTCCGGGCCGGCCGCCGTGGTGGTGGCGGTGTTCGGCCCCGTGCTGACGGGCGTCGAGGCGCTGGTGCAGTTGATCCTGCACCTGTTCGGCGTGTCGCTCGCCGAGGGCCGCTCGATCCTGAGCGGCACGGAGGAGTTGAAGAGCGCCGTCTACCAGCTCCACCGTGAAGGCAACGTCGAGCGGCTCGACCGCGACATGGTGGGCGGCCTGCTCGACCTGGGCGACCTCACGGTGGAGGACGTCATGGTCCACCGCACCCAGATGCGGACCATCAACGTCGACCTGTCTTCCCTCGACGTGATGCGCCAGGCGCTCGCCTCCCCCCACACGCGGCTGCCGCTGTGGAAGGACGAGCCCGAGAACATCGTGGGCGTGCTGCACGTCAAGGAACTGCTGCGCGCGCTGGACGAGGCGGGCGGCGACGGCAACCGGCTCGACATCGCCGACCTCGCCTTCGAGCCCTGGTTCGTGCCCTTCACGACCACGCTGCGCGACCAGTTGCAGGCCTTCCGCAAGCGCAAGCTCCACTTCGCGCTCGTGGTGGACGAGTACGGCGGCGTGATGGGGATCGTGACGCTGGAGGACATCATCGAGGAGATCGTGGGCGACATCGCCGACGAGCACGACGTGGTGGCCCAGGGCGTGCGCGTGCAGCCCGACGGGGGCGTGCTGGTGGACGGCTCGGTGCCGATCCGCGACCTCAACCGCGTCATGAACTGGACGCTGCCCGACGCCGAGGCCATCACCATCGCGGGGCTGGTGATCCACGAGGCGCAGTCCATCCCCGACATGGGGCAGGTGTTCACCTTTCACGGCTTCCGCTTCGAGGTCCTGCGCAAAACGCGTAATCTTTTGAGCCAGTTGCGCGTTTCGCCCGTGTCGAGGCGGCCCGACGCCGCCTGATCCCCCGCGCGAGTTCCTCCCCCATGACGGCCCATTTCAAGCAGTTCCCGTGCCTCAGCGACAACTACGGCGTGCTCGTGCACGATTCCGACACGGGCGCCACCGCGGCGGTCGACGCGCCCGACGGCGAGGCCGTCCTCAAGGCCCTTGAGGAGACCGGCTGGGCGCTGACCGACATCCTGGTCACCCACCACCACGCCGACCACACCCAGGGCATCCCGGCCGTGAAGGCGCGCTTCCCCCAGGCCAAGGTGACGGCGCCCGCCCGCGAGGCCGAGCGGATCGGGGGCGTCGACCACCCCGTGCGCGAGGGCGACACGGTCGCGGTCGGGCACCTGAGGGCCAAGGTGATCGAGACGCCCGGCCACACGGCGGGCCACATCGTCTACTGGTTCGAGGGGCAGGACGTGCTGTTCGCGGGCGACACGCTGTTCGCGCTGGGCTGCGGCCGCGTTCTGGAAACCCCGCTCGACACGATGTGGGAGTCGCTGGGCAAGCTCAACCGCCTGCCCACCGAGACCCAGGTCTACGCGGGGCACGAGTACACCCAGTCCAACGCCCGCTTCGCGCTGAGCGTCGACCCGGACAACGCCGTGCTCCGCCACCGCGCCGCCGAGGTAGACGAGCTCAGGGCCGCGGGCAAGCCCACGCTGCCAACGACGCTGGAGATCGAGCGCGCCACCAACCCCTTCCTGCGCGCCGACAACCCCGCCGTGCAGGCCGCGGTGGGCCTGGCGGGCGCCGACCCGGCGGCCGTGTTCGCCGAGCTGCGCGAACGCAAGAACCGGGCGTGAGCGCGCGAATGTCGACGCTTTCGGCCCGCGCCGTGATCGAGCGGCTGGGCCTCCAACCCCACCCCGAGGGCGGCCACTTCCGCGAAACCTTCCGCGATCCCCGCACGGACGCGGGGGGCCGCGCGGCCTCCACCGCGATCCTGTTCCTGCTCGACGTGGGCGAGGTGTCGGCGTGGCACCGGGTCGACGCCGCGGAAGTGTGGCACTGGCACGCGGGCGCGCCCCTCGTGCTGACGCTCTCGCCCGACGGCCACGACGCCGAGGCCCGCCACCTCGGCCCGGCGCTGGACGCGGGCCAGGTGCCGCAGCTCGTGGTGCCGGCGGGCGTGTGGCAGACCGCCACCAGCCTGGGCGCCTGGACGCTGGTGGGCTGCACGGTGGCGCCGGGCTTCCGCTTCGAGGGGTTCGAGATGGCGCCTCCCGACTGGCGCCCGGTGCCGCGCCCCCCGCGCTGACCCGCCCGGGCACGGGATCGACCACCCCGGGAGCCGCCGGTCGCGCGCACGTCCGGCGGGTCTGCGCCGCGCCGGCGGTCCCCGGCGCAGGTGAAGGCTTGCGGCGCGCCTCAGCGCCGCGGCGTGCCGTCGATCACGCCGTCTTCCGTCACCACCACCCAGGCGTCGCGGTGCCGCTCGATGGACAGCACCTCGCCCGCGCCTTCGAGCCGCGTGCCCGGCGACACCACGCTCAACTGGTGGCGGCCTTCCACCAGCGCCTTGCCGTCGAACACGTCGCGCAGCACGAAGTCGTCGAGCGCGGGCGCGCGGTCGATCCAGGCTTCGCGGCCCTCGGCCTGCGCCGGGATGGCGGTGACCGAGCCGGTGGGGGTGAAGTCGACCGCGGCCGGCTCGGCCGAGGCCACCTGCGGCGCCTCCGCCGGATGGCTCGCGGGGGCGGGGGTGCCGGTGTCCGGGCGCTGCTGCCCGGGGTGCAGGTCCGCGAACTGCGGCCGCCGGTCGAAGTGGGCGAACACGGTGAAGTAGCCGCTGCCGTGCGGGTCGGCGGGCGCGGGCCCCACCAGGATCATGTAGGCCGCGAAGCCCGCCGAGGCCGCGGCGCCCCCCACGCCCAGGCCGCCGAGCAGCCAGTCGGACAGGGTGCGGGGCGCGGCGTTCGACGCGGGTCCGAGGCTCACGGGACTGCCTTTCGTCACTTGGTTTCGCTACTTGGGTTTGCCGAGCGCCTGGGCGAGGTCGCGGAAGGCGTCGTCGCTGGGCGGGTTGGCGGGCGACTGGCCGAGCGCCGCGTAGATGCGCGGCACCATGGCGACCGCCTGGTCGAGGTCGGGGTCGCCGGGCTGGTAGGCGCCCATGGCGCGCAGGTCGCGGGTGTCCTCGAAGCGGGCGATCAACTCGCGGAGCTTGCCCACCAGCACGGCCTGCTCGGGGCTCCAGGCGCGCGTGGCGAGCCGCGACAGCGAGCCCAGAACGTCCACCGCGGGGTAGCGGCCCTGCGCGGCGATCCTGCGGTCCAGCACGACGTGGCCGTCCAGCGTGCCGCGGATCGTGTCCGCCACGGGGTCGTTGTGGTCGTCGCCGTCGACCAGCACGGAGTAGACGCCCGTGATGCTGCCCGCCCCCTCCGGGCCGGGGCCGGCGCGCTCCAGCAGCTTGGGCAGGTCGCTGAACACGCTGGGCGCGTAGCCGCGCGCGACCGCGGGCTCGCCGGCCGCCAGCGCCACGTCGCGCGCGGCGTGGGCGTAGCGCGTCACGGAATCGACGATCAGCAGCACGGAGCGGCCCGCGTCGCGCAGGGCCTCGGCGACCGCGGTCGCGGTCTTGGGGGCGAGCCGCCGCATCATGGGGCTCTCGTCGCCGGTCGCGACCACGGTGACGGCGCGCGCGCGGGCCGCGCCCAGCGCGTCCTCCAGGAACTCCCGCACCTCGCGGCCGCGCTCGCCCACCAGCGCGATCACCACCGCGTCGAACCCCCCGCAGCCCGCGAGCATCGCCAGCATCGTGGACTTGCCCACGCCCGAGCCCGCGAAGATGCCGATGCGCTGGCCCGCGCAGATCGGACAGAAGATGTCGATCACCTTGACGCCCGTGCGGACCGCGCGCCCCACCCGGCCCCGGCGCAGCGCGGGGGGCGGCTCGGCCTCGGCCCGCACCCGCCGGGGCCCGGCGGGCAGCGGCCCCAGCCCGTCCACCGGCTCGGCCAGCGCGTTGACGACGCGGCCCATCCAGGCCTCATCGGGCGCGAAGCTGAGCCCGGCCGCGCGGCGCACCGGCAGGCCCAGGCCGGCCTCCACGGTGAGGCCGAACGGCTTCACCGTGGCCTCGTCCCGGTCCACCCGGACCACCTCGCCGGTGCGCGGGCCGCCCGGGGCCTGGAACGCCACCGTGTCGCCCACCGTCACGAAGCGCGACAAGCCGCCCACGCGGTAGGCCGTGGGCGTGACCGCGGTCACGACCCCCTCGACCTCGACCAGCGGCACGGCTTCGCGCGCCTCCCGCGCGGCCCGGGCGAGGCGCCGAAGAGCGTTCACGCCCATCCTCCGGCTCGCCCGGGGCGGGTTCTGCCCTTCGCCCCGCTTGCGGGGAAAAGGTGCCCGACAGGGCGGATGAGGGGTTTTGCACGACCCGCGGCCCCACCCCCCTCCGTCCTTCGGACACCTTCTCCCGCCCGGTCGGGAGAAGGGCGGAATCGGTCCGCGCCGAGCCTTGTGGATGCCGTAACCCCGACGGGAAGAAGGGCAGAACCGGCCGGCCCCGTCACGAGGCGGACCCGAGCGTCTTGACGGCGTCCTGCAGCGTGGTGTCGGCCGTGTCGTTCATGTGGGTCACGCTTTCCAGGTTGTGCTGGATGTCGATCAGCTTGGACAGCTCCACCACGGGGTTGACGTTGGACCCCTCCACGAAGCCTTGCGCGAGGCCCGCGCTGGTGAAGTCCAGCACGGGGGTCGCGGCCTTGTCGGGGATCACGGAGGACGTGCCCGCGCGGCTCAGCTTGGCGTCGGCGTCGATGGAGAACAGGCCGATGGCGCCCACCTGGCGGCCGGCCTGCGTCATCATCCCGTCGCCCGCGATGGTGGGCGGCCCGGCGTTGGGGTCGAGCGTCAGCGCGGCGCCGCCCGCGTCCAGCACCGCGTCGTCGTTGACCGTCCGCACCTCGCCCGTGGTGGTGATCTTGAGCCGCCCGTCGTGGGTGTAGGCGATGCCCTGGGGGGTGCGGATGCCGAGCCAGGCGTCGCCCGTGACCGCCACGTCGAGCGGGTTGCCGGTGCGGCTGACCTCGCCGGGGCGGCGCGAGATGTAGTTCTCTCCCGAGCTGCTGAAGGCCACCGGGTCGGCGCCCGCGGTGGACAGCACCGATTCGAACGTGACCCCGTCCGCCCGGTAGCCGGCCGTGTTCATGTTGGCAATGTTGTTGGCAACCGTCTGCAGCCGCTTCTCGATCGCCATCTGGCCCGACAGCCCGACGTAGAGGTTGGTCTGCATCGATGATCCCGAGCACCCCGGTCGGGGCCGCCCGATCCGTGCCCGTGAAGCCTGGGCCGGGCGGCTTGCCCGGGGCTTTCCGCGCGGGCCCGCGGCTCCGGCGACGCCGCGGGCCAGCCCCGCGCAAGGCGTCCCTGGTGTGGTGCAGGCAAGCGGCAAGCGGAGGCCCGGGCCTTGAGTTTCTTTATCGGTTTGGTCGTGGCGATCGGCTGCATGCTGGGCGGCTTCGCGGCCGCGGGCGGCCACATCGCCGTGATCTGGCAGCCCTACGAGCTGATCATCATCCTGGGCTCCGCGCTCGGCACCTTCATCGTCGCCAACCCGATGAAGACCATCAAGGACACCGGCAAGGCCATCATGGAGGCCATCAAGGGCACCGGCCCCAAGAACCGCGACTACCTCGACGTGTTGGGCATCCTCTACACGTTGATGCGCGAGCTGCGCGGCAACGCCCGCAACGAGGTTGAGGGCCACGTCGACAACCCGAAGGAGTCGGAGCTCTTCAAGAAGTACCCAAAAATCCTCGCCAGCAAGGACATGACGACCTTCATCTGCGACTACTGCCGCCTGATCCTGATCGGCAACGCCCGCACGCACGAGATCGAGTCCCTCATGGACGAGGAGATCCACACGATCCAGCGCGACAAGCTCAAGCCCTACCAGGCGCTCCAGGCCATCGCGGACAGCCTGCCGGCGCTGGGCATCGTGGCCGCGGTGCTGGGCATCGTGAAGGCCATGGGCGCCATCGACCAATCGCCCGAGATCCTGGGCGAGATGATCGGCGCGGCGCTCGTTGGCACCTTCGCGGGCATCTTCATGTCCTACGGGGTGTTCGGGCCGCTCGCCACCAAGGTCAAGATCACCCGCGAGAAGCACTGCCGGCTCTACGTCATCATCAAGCAGGCGCTGCTCGCCTTCATGAACGGCGCCGTGCCCCTCATCGCGCTGGAGCACGGGCGCAAGACCATCTCGTCGCACGACCGGCCGTCGATCGACGAGGTCGAGAACGAGACCATGGGCGGGGGCGGCGAGGCGCCCGCGAAGAAAGCCGCCTGACCCGTGGCCGGAGCCCCGCCCCTCTGGTTCGAGAAGACGCGTCCCGGCGCCCGCCGGATGAGCGGGCTCGCCGACCTGCTCGGCAAGGTGGCCAAGGCCTGGGGCCGCGCCTTCGCGGTCGCCGCCTCCGGTCCGGCCGAGGTCAGTTTCGGGGCCTGCACGATCACCACGGCCGAGGGGGCGCTGGCTCAGCCCGGGGCGGACGCGGTGCTGGCGCAGCTCACCACCTCCTGGGGCGTGCCGGTGGTGCTGCGCTTCGACAAGCGCTTCGTCGGAACCGCGGTGGAGGCGATGTTCGGCGGCTCGGGCGACGAGGACGGGGCGGCCGAGGACCGGCCCGGGCCCCTGTCGCCCATCGAGGCGGGGGTCGCGGACGCGGTCGCGACCCAGGTGGCGGCGGCGCTGGGCGAGGTTTTGGGCGAGGCCGCGCCGGTGACGATCCTGTTCGACCGGATGCTGCCCAAGCTCGATCCCGCCGCCTTCGGCAAGCCGCAGGCGCCCCTCCTCGTGGCGCGTTTCTCGCTCGCGGCGCTGGGCACGGCCGCGGCGCTGGACATGCTCCTGTCCCAGGCGGCGCTCGACCTGATGGGCGAGGACCTGGGCGCCTTCCTGGACGGGACCCGCGCGCCCGCGCCCGACCCGGACTGGAGCGAGCGGCTCGGCGCCGAAGTCGGGCGCGCCAGCGTGAGCGTGACCGCCATGGTCGACGCCCTGCCCCTGACGCTCGCGGCCGTGGCGGGCCTGCGGCCCGGCCAGGTGCTCGCCATGCCGCCCGGCGCGGGCTCCCGGGTGCGGCTCAGGAGCGGGGAGCGCGACCTGTTCGGCTGCGAGCTCGGCCAGTCGAACGGCCTGCTCACCGTCCGCATCGCCTGACACCACGGGGCGGGGCTCAGCCCAGGATGCCGACCGCGTCCTCGATGACCGACAGCAGACCCTCGAAATGGATGTAGAGCGCGAGCGCCGCGATCAGCAGGGCGTTGAGGACCAGCGAGGCCGCGAGCGCGATCCGGTAGGCGCGGAGCTTGGTCATCGGCGTCACGGTCCCGGGTGGCAGAGCTGCCGCGAGTCGAAGGGGCGGTAGGGCCCCTTGCAGACCGGCGTCGGCGGGGCCGCGCAGCCGGCCAGGAACATCAGCATCGCGAGGGCCGCGGCGCCCCGGCCCGGTCGTCCTCCGGCCCCGCTCACGCGCGCGCCTCGCGCGCGGCGAGGGCGGCCTGCACGGCCGCGACGTTGCGGCGGTGGACGGCCTCGTAGGGCGCGAAGGCGGTGACCGCGCCCGCCCGCAGGGGCTCGGCCATCACGGCGTCGAGCGGGGCCGCTCCGTCCTGCTCCCGGAAGCCGACGAGGTAATCGAGGTAGGTCCGCGTCGCGTCGATCAGGCTCGGCGCGTAGCCGCCGGCCACGATCCGGTCCGGGTCGCCGTGGTTGGGCAGGATGCGGCGGATCGGCCAGGCGCGCAGGCGGTCGAGCTCGCGCCGGTGGACGTCGAGGCGGTCGGGTTCCGCCACGTAGGTGACCGGGTCCTCCAGCGTGTCGCCCGCGAGCAGCAGCCCCGCGTCGGGCAGCCACAGCACGAGCCCGTCGATGCTGTGGATGTCGAACCGGTGCAGCTCGACGCGGTGGGCGCCCACCGTCAGCGCCAGCTCTCTCTCGACGGTGCGGGTGGGCAGCACGAGCGGGTCGACCGGCGGCACCCGCCGCGCGAAGGCCTCGCGCTCGGCCAGGAGGATGTCGGCGGTCAACCGGAGCGCGATGACCTCGCCGTCCGCGAAGGCGGCGGTGCCGGCCACGTGGTCGGCGTGCCAGTGGCTCAGCACCGCGCGGAAGCGGGTGGCGCCCAGCCCTTCGAGGTGCGCGCGGACCGCCCGCGCGTGGGCGAGCGAGACGTGCGTGTCGTAAACCAGCGCCTCGGCCCCGGAGAGCAGCGCGTAGGACGCGATGCCGAGGTCGTAGGCGCCGTCGTCCAGCCAGTTCGGCCCCGGGCCGTGGAGCCGCCGCCCGGGGACGCGGCCGTCGTAATAGGCGAACAGGCCGGGGTAGGGCTCGAAGATCCGCAGCGTCGCGGTGGAGACGGAATTGGAGGGCATCCGCGTCACCCCAGCAGCGGCGCGAGGCGGACCACCCGGCACACCTCGCCCGCGCGGGCGGGCGGCGCGAGGGCCTCGCGCACCACCAGGCACTGCGCGCCCGCCAGCACGCGCAGCATGGAGGAGTCCTGCACGGATGCCGGCTCCGCGGCGGGCAGGCCGTCCTGCGACAGCACCAGGGTCGCGCGCATGAAATCGCGGCGGTCGCCGTTGGCGGGCAGGTCGCGGGCGAGCCGCGCGGCCTCGACTGGCAGGGTGCCGGCCTCCGGGTCGCCCGCGAGCGCGCGCAGCAGCGGGCGCAGGAACAGCACCCCGCACACGATGGACGACACCGGGTTGCCCGGCAGGCCCAGCACGCGGGTGGTGCCGAGCCGCCCGTGCATCAGCGGCTTGCCCGGCCGCATCGCGACCTTCCAGAAGCCGAGCTCCATGCCCGCGCCGACGAGGGCCGCCTGCACGAGGTCGTGGTCGCCCACCGACGCGCCGCCCAGCGTGACCAGCACGTCGGCCCCGGCGTCCCGCGCGGCGCGGATGCCCGCGCCCACCGCGGCGTGCGTGTCGCGCGCGATGCCGAGGTCGAGCGCCACCGCGCCCGCCGCTTCCGCGATGGCCGCCACCGCAAAGCTGTTGGAGGCCACGATCTCGGCGGGGCCGGGCTCCGCGCCCGGGGGCACCAGCTCGTTGCCCGTGGCGAGGATCGCGACGCGCGGCTGCCGCGCCACGGGCAGGGTCGCGTGGTTCATGGCGGCGGCGAGCGCCAGCTCGGCCGCCCCGAGCCTGCGCCCGGCCGGCAGCCCCACCTCGCC
>CAXTDZ010000048.1:0-24977 GCA_964243035.1 uncultured Lichenihabitans sp. | reverse complement strand
GCCCCCGAGATCAGCAGCAGGCTGTCCATCCGCATCCAGGCGTAGCGCGACAGGAAGTTGCGGATGTACTCGTAGGTCTGGAACCACTGGTAGAGCCGCCCGGCCGCCGTGGGGGCGCAAACGGGAGCCAGGATGCCGGTGGCCGCGACCAACCTCGGGTCGGCCGCGAAGGCGCGGCGCATGGCCGCGATGGCGTCGGGCTCCAGCAGCGTGTCGGCGTCGACGGTCAGCACCAGCTCGGTGTCGGCGAGCAGGATGGCCTGGTTCAAGGCCGCGGGCTTGCCGCCCTGGGGCAGGCGCAGCCAGCGCAGGCTGGGGCAGGCGGGGCTCGGGGCGCTGAGCCGGCCGAGCTCGGGCGGCTCCAGGCCGAACTCGCGGGCGAGCAGCGCCGCCGTGTCGTCCGTCGAGCCGTCGTCCGCCACCACGACCAGGTCGGGCGCCTCCGTCTGCTCGAACAGGGCCTTCAGCGTGACGGGAAGAACCGCGGCCTCGTCGTGGGCCGCGACCAGGACGCCCAGCGTCACGGGCGGCCCGTCGACCGGTTCGACAGGTGCGCGGGGCCTCGACCTCGCCAGCGGCAGCGTCTGCACGAAGACGAAGGCGAGCAGAACCGTGTCGTAGCCCACGTAGGCGAGGCCGATCGACCAGGCGAACAGCCCGTGCAGAACGAAGGCGCGGGCGAACAGCAGCAGCCACAGCAACGTGATGCCGCCGTGGATCAGCAGCGCGGGCCAGGGGGTCGGCCCGGGGTTGAGCCGCGGGGAGGCGGCCTTCAGGGCCGCTTGGAGCGACAGGGGCGTGGGAATGGGGGTCGGGTCCTGGTTGCCGGATGCCACGGTGGTAGCGGCCGCCACGATACGGTTTGATGTCCGGCGCGTTACCGTTGACACCTGCCTCCAAGAATTTGGCAACAATAAAAAGCTTGTCGCGACGATCCGTTCCACCGAAAGCTGGGACCGACCGGCGAGGGCGGACCGTTCCGCCCGGCCCCTGACCCGCGGGATCGCTCCGATGTCCGTCATCCAACGCTATTCGCGCACCGCCATGGTCTTCCACTGGCTGGTGGCGTTGCTGATCTTCGCCAACGTCGCGATCATGTGGACCGTCGACCGCCTGCCGGACGACTGGGTGCGTCCGACCATCAACACGCACAAGTCGATCGGCCTGACCGTGCTGGGCCTGGCGATCATGCGGGTGCTGTGGCGCGCCACGCATCCGGCGCCGCCGCTGCCCGCCTCCTACCCCGGTTGGGAGCGGTGGAGCGCCCACGCGGCGCACGGGGCGCTCTACCTGCTGATCTTCGCGCTGCCCCTGTCGGGCTGGGCGCATGACTCGGCGTGGAAGCAGGCGGACAGCCACCCCCTGGTGCTGTTCGGCCTGATCCCCTTTCCCCGCATCGGCTGGCTGACCGCCATCGACCCGTCGCAGAAGGACTACTGGCACAGCCTGTTCGGCGCCGTGCACACGTCCTTCGCCTACGTGCTCTACGCGATGGTCGCGGCCCACGTGCTGGGCGCGCTCAAGCACCAGTGGCTGGACCGCGAGCCGGAGCTTCAGCGCATGTTCCCCGGCCCCGCCCCGGTTCAGGCCGCGGCGGGCTCCAGCGCGACCCGCATGGCGAACGACCGCGCGGCCCCGGGCTCCACGGCGACCAGGCCGGGCTTGTCCGCGAACTCGCCGTCGAAACCCTCCGGGCTCGCGTAGCCGCACCAGGGCTCGACGCACAGGAACGGCGCGCCGGCCTTGGACCACAGCCCGAGCTGCGGCATGCCGGGGAACTCGATCCGCAGCCCGCGCCCGTCCGCCGGGCCGAAGCGCAGCGCGCGGCTCGCGGGATCGAGGAAGATCAGCGCGTCGGCCGCGAACAGGGCGTCGGCGAGCGGCAGGCGGCGGCCCGCGACGGGGCTCGACTCGGGTGCCGGGGTCAGCAGCCCGCCCGACACGCGCCGGACCGGCTCCGGCTCGGGCGCCTCGAACAGGACCTCGTGCGCGGCGCGCGGCGCCCCGTAGGGCAGGGGCCAGCGGAACGCCGGGTGGAAGCCGAAGCTCGCCGGCATCACCCCCGCGCCCGTGTTGCAAACCTCGACCTCGACCGCGAGCGCCGCACCCTCGATCCGGTAGGTGACGTCGAGCGCGAAGGGGAAGGGGTAGGAGCGCAGCGTGTCGGGGCTCGACGCGAGCCGGAGCCGGCAGGCCGCGTCCTCCCGCGACACGAGGTCGAAGTCCGCCACCCGGGCGAGGCCGTGCTGCCGCATGGGGTAGCTCTCGCCCTCGACCCGGAGCCGGTCGTCCTTGAGCCGGCCCACGATGGGGAACAGCAGCGGCGCGTGCCCGGCCCAGAAGGCCGGGTCGCCGTTCCACAGGAGGTCGCGCCCCGCCTCGTCCCGCAACGCCACGAGCTCGGCGCCGTGCCGGGCGATCTCCGCCGACAGGCCCGGCGACGCGATGGTCACCGTCGTTGGGTTGTCCTGCGCCATGGTCCGCTCCGTCGTCGACCGGTCCGTTTCTTCGGCCCAAGCCGCCCGGATGGCAAGGCTCGTGGGCCGGGGCGCGTTCAGGGCGCCGCGGCGCCCCGCCCGGCTCCCACGGCGCGCCCCGCGCCAGCGGGACGGGGCAGGGCGGCGTGCGCGCGGGCCAGCTCCGTCGTCGCGGCCAGCGCGACCCCTTCGGCCGCGACCGCCCGGCCGGCTTGCAGGTCGACGTTGAGAAGCGTCTGCTCCGCGGTGGCAAGGCGCAGGCCGTCCGCGCGCCCCAGCCCCTGGAAGACGTGCAGCCGCTTCGCGTCGGCGGCGAGCACCTGCGCCGTCACCGTCGGCGCGTCGTCCAGCACGCCCTGGCCGAGGTGCATCAGGTGCGTCTCGGCCGTGAAGAAGGACCGGCCCGCGGCCAGGTAGGCGCCGTCCACGCCGAGCCGCCGCAGCAGCGCGTCCGAGGCCTCCGCGAAGCACCCGAGGGAGCGGCTCTCGGTCACGTGGCCGTCGTAGTCGATCCAGTCGGGCGCGACGCGGGTGCTGTGGAGCGTGAGCGGGCCAGCCTCGGTCGACCCCGGGCGGGGTCTCGCGCGCGAGCCGTTCCACGGCGCGTCGCTCGTAGCCCTTGAGCACCGCGCCGGCCCCGTAGCCCTGCGCGCGTAAGGCGCCCAGCACCGCCACGAGGCAGTCGTCGCGCTTGCGCTCCAGCGCGCGGATCGTGGCCGCGCCCGCCTGCGCGTCGGACTGGGCGGAGACTTCCGCGACCAGGTCCGGCGTCAGCTCCGGCGCGACGAGCTTGGTCCAGGGCAGCTTCAGGGCGGGGCCGAACTGGGCCAGGAAGGCGGCCTGTTCGGTGAAGGCGTGGTGCGGTGGGACGACACGGGCACCGCGCTGTCCCACGATCTCACCCGCACCCTGACGAACGCGGGACGCGGATCCGCTGTCCGCGCGCGCTGCCATCGCGCAGCGCTACGAGATGGGCCGCGACGGCTGGCAGATCGCGATCGAGACCGAGACGGCGCTGACCGCCGACGGGAATGCGTTCCACGTCACGGGGACGATGCGCGTCACCGAGAACGGGGACTGCGTCCACCAGCGGAGGTGGGACGAGCACGTGCCCCGCGACAACATGTAGTCATGCGTCCACGGACCGTCATCGCGAGCGAAGCGAAGCCATCCAGTCCCGGGGCGGCTGCGACGGTTGCGCCCTTGCTCAGACCCCCGGCTGGACCGCTCCGCTCCGCTCGCGATGACGCTAGTCGGCCCGGCCGGCCTCACTCCGCCGGCGCGAGCACGTGGACGCGACGCGACGCAAGGAGGGGCCTGGTCTTCTCGCCGTAGGCGAGCATGTGGGGCGCCTTGGCGTGGGCCTGCAGCGCCTCGTGGCTCTCCCACTTCTCGATCACCACCATCGTGTCGGGCCCGAACCGGTCGGGGCTGACGGTCGCGGCGTCGAGGTCCACGGCCGGTCCGTACTCGATGCAGCCCTGTTCGGCGCGCACCGCGGGGATGTTGGCCCGGAACGCGTCCAGCAGCTCCGCCCGGCAGCCCGGCTTGACCGTGACGATGGCGACGACATGGATCATGCGGTTCTCCCCGTTTCCGTCAGCCCGAGCCGCGCGAGCGTGGCCGGGTCTTGCTCGCCGTCGAAATAGGTCGCGAGCGCCGTCCGGAAGCTCTCCCGCCCGGGAGCCGCGCGCGCGAACAGCGTCATGCTGGAGCGGAACTTCACGTCGTCCGGCTGCCCGAAGATCGCCAGCGCCGAGCGGCCCCGCACGGCGTTGACCAGTCCCGTGCATTCCTCCAGCCGCGGCCCGAGCAGGTCGTGGCCGAGAAAGCCCGCGGCCTCGTCGAGCGACCGAATGGCGTAGCGCACCGCGGTGGGGCTGCGCCCCAAACCGTCGATCTGCGGGAACACGAACCACATCCAGTGGCTCGTCTTGCGCCCGGCCCTGAGCTCCGCCTTCACCCGGTCGTAGACGGGCGCCTGCGCGTCCACGAACCGGCGGAGGTCGTGCGGGTCGTCCGCGGCCACGGCTTCTACCAGTGGCCGCGCGCCTCGGGCGGCGGGAGGTGGCCGTCGGGCGTGAGCTTGTCCACCACCTGGGGCAGGGCCGTCGAGAGCTGGCTCATGAGCTGGTCGTGCGGCAGGCCCGACTCGCGCCCGAGCTGGTCCACCGTGTCGGGCCCGAGCGCCTGCTGGAGGTCGGCGGGCGCGACCGGCTTGTTGGCGCCGTGCCCCAGCCAGGACTGCACCGCGTCGCCGTGGCCCGCCCCGCGCAGCTTGTCCAGGATCGCGTCGAGCCCCGGCAGGCCCGCCAGCATGCCGGTGGCGATCGTGCCGTCGCCGCCCGCGGGCTCGGGCGAGGCGCCGGCGGCAGGGTTCGCGCTGCGCGTGAACTGGCCCGACACCGCCTTGGCGGCGAGCAGGAGCAGCAGCGCCTTGACGACCGGCGACATCGAGGAGGACGGCGCCGCCGCCTGCTGGCCGCCGCCGAACACGCTGCCGAGAACGTTGTCGAACAATCCCATCCGCATCCCCTCCCGTCGCACGCGTCGCGCCTGTTTCGACCGGAAACGAACGCGCGGGCGCCGCGGGCGGTTCGGGCGCGCCGGCGGAATTGCGGAACCGGGCGCCGCTCCCTATCTTCATCTTGTCCGAGGGGTGTCCCGCGTCGCGGGGCTGAGACGGAATGGGCCGAACCCTTCGAACCTGATCCGGGTCATGCCGGCGAAGGGACGGGACCGTGCCGCAGCTTCCACCCAATCTTTCAGCCGTACCGCAATCGCGAGGTCCCGGGCCGCGCGTGACCGTCGTGGGCGCGGGCGTCGCGGGCCTCGTGACCGCGCGCCACCTCGTCGACCGCGGCGCCACCGTCGAGGTGGTCGACCGCGGCGCGTCGCTCGGCACCGCGGCCTGCTCCTGGTGCGCGGGCGGCATGCTGGCGCCCTGGTGCGAGGGCGAGAGCGCCGACGCGGCCGTGGTCGAACTGGGGCAGGTCGCCCTGGACTGGTGGCGGACGCGCGGCGCGGGCGTGGTGCACGCCGGCACCCTGGTCGTCGCCCCCCCGCGCGACGCGGCCGACCTCACCCGCTTCGCCCGCCGGACGACCGGCCACGAGACCCTGGACGCGGACGGCGTGGCGGCGCTTGAGCCGGACCTGGCGGGCCGCTTCCGCCGCGCCCTGTTCTTCCCCCGCGAGGCGCATCTCGACCCGCGCCGCACGTTGGCCGCCCTGGCCGACGGGCTGCGCCGCGACGGGGTCGCGATCCGGTTCGGCACGGACGTCGACCCGGCCGGGCTCGACGCCGACCGCGTGGTGGACTGCCGCGGCTTCGCGGCGGCGGCCGACCTCCCCGACCTGCGCGGCGTCAAGGGCGAGATGCTGCTCCTGCGCACCCGCGAGGTCAGCCTGGCCCGCCCCGTCCGGATGCTGCACCCGCGCGTCCCGCTCTACGTGGTGCCGCGCGGGGACGGGCTGTTCATGGTGGGCGCGACCCAGATCGAGAGCGCGGAGCGGACCCGCGTCACGGCCCGCTCGCTGATCGAGCTGCTCAGCGCCGCCTACGCGCTGCATCCCGCCTTCGGCGAGGCCGAGGTGGTGGAGATCGGCAGCGACGTCCGTCCCGCCTTCCCCGACAACCTGCCCGCGGTGCGCGCGCGGGGCCGGGTGGTCCACCTGAACGGGCTCTACCGCCACGGCTTCCTCCTGTCGCCGGCCTACGCGGCCCGCGCGGCCGAGGCCGCGCTGCGCCCCTTCAGCCCCGAACGCGAGCTTTGCCATGCGGGTCACGATCAACGGTGAGGCGGCCGACCTGTCCGCGGACACGCTGGAGGCGGCCCTGGGCGAGCTCGACCTCGCCGAGGCGGTCGTGGCGACCGCCGTGAATGGCGACTTCGTGCCCACCGGGCGGCGCGCCGCGACGCCGCTCAACCCCGGCGACCGCATCGAGATCGTCGCGCCCATGCAGGGAGGATGAGGCCATGTTCTACGGCTACGCGCCCGCGTCGCGGTTCCTGCTCGGCACCGCGCAATACCCATCGCCCGCCGTGCTCACGGAGGCGATCCGCGCGTCTGAGGCCGACGTCGTCACCGTGTCGCTGCGCCGCGAGTCGGCCGGCGCCAAGGCGGGACAGGGCTTCTGGTCGCTGATCCGCGACCTCGGGCTGCGCGTGCTGCCCAACACCGCGGGCTGCCACTCGGTCAAGGAGGCCGTCACCACCGCGCACATGGCGCGCGAGGTGTTCAACACGCCCTGGATCAAGCTGGAGGTGATCGGCGAGGCCGACACGCTGCAGCCCGACGTGTTCGGCCTCGTCGAGGCGGCCCGCATCCTGGCCGAGGACGGGTTCGAGGTCTTCCCCTACTGCACGGAGGACCTGGTGGTCGCCGAGCGGCTGCTGGAGGCGGGCTGCAGGGTCCTGATGCCCTGGGGGGCGCCGATCGGCTCGGGGCGCGGCCTCAACAACGTGTTCGGCCTGCGCAGCCTGCGCGCCCACTTCCCCGACGTGCCCCTGGTGGTGGACGCCGGCATCGGCCTGCCGTCGCAGGCCGCCGCCGCCATGGAGCTCGGCTACGACGCCGTGCTGCTCAACACCGCGGTCGCCAAGGCGGGCGACCCCGTCGGCATGGCGCGGGCCTTCGCGCGGGCGATCGAGGCGGGCCGCCTCGCCTACGAGGCGGACCCGATGGAGGTGCGCGACATGGCGGCACCCTCCACACCCGTGCTGGGCAAGGCGCTCCTCGCGTGACCCTGGACCGGTTCTACCCCGTGGTGCCCGACGCGGCCTGGGTCGCGCGGGTGGTGACGGCGGGTGCCCGGCTCGTTCAGCTCCGCGCCAAGGAGATGGACGCCGTGCGGCTCGCGGCCGAGGTCCGCGCGGCCCGTGACGCCTGCGCCCGGGCCGCGGCCACGCTGGTGTTGAACGATTACTGGGACCTCGCGCTGGCCGAGGGCGTCGGCTTCGTCCACCTCGGCCAGGGCGACCTCGACGGCGCCGACGTGACCGCGCTGCGCCGCGCGGGGATCAAGCTCGGCGTCAGCACGCACGACGACGCCGAACTCGACCGCGCCCTGTCCCTCGACCCGGACTACGTCGCGCTCGGGCCGGTCTACCCGACCACCCTGAAGGTCATGCCCTGGGCCCCGCAGGGGTTGGAGCGCGTCGGCACCTGGAAGCGGCGGATCGGCGCCGTTCCCCTGGTCGCCATCGGCGGCATCACGCTGGAGCGCGTCGGCGCGGTCCTGGGGGCGGGCGCCGACAGCGCCGCGGTGGTGACCGACATCGTCAAGGCCGGCGGGGACCCCGAGGCGCGGACGCGCGCCTGGGTCGCGGCCACCCGGGTCGGCGACCCTGCCGCATCCCTTTCCGCGGGTGACGACGCCCGATGAAAGGTGCGGGACTGGTGCCTCCCGTCACGCCTCGCGGCTGTCGCGCGCCTTCGCGGCCCGCCGCCGGGCGTGCAGGATCCATTCCGTGTAGCCGTTGGGCTGCTCCCGGCCCTTGAACACCAGGTCGCGGGCGGCCGCGAAGGCCTCCCCGTCGAAGCCGGGCGCCATGGGCCTGTAGCCCGGGTCGCCGGCGTTCTGCCGGTCCACAACGCCCGCCATGCGCCGGAACGTGTCCTCGACCTGCTCGGGCGTCACGACGCCGTGCCGGAGCCAGTTGGCGACGTGCTGGCTGGAGATGCGCAGCGTGGCGCGGTCCTCCATCAGGCCGACGTCGTGGATGTCCGGCACCTTGGAGCACCCGACCCCCCCGTCGACCCAGCGCACCACGTAGCCCAGAATGCCCTGGAGGTTGTTGTCGAGTTCCTGCTGCACGTCGTCGGGCGCCCAGTTGGAGGTCGCCAGGGGCACGGCCAGGATGGCGTCCGGCGTCGTGCGGGGCCGGCGGGCGATGGCGGCCTGCCGCGCCGCCACGTCCACCTCGTGGTAGTGGAGCGCGTGCAGGGTCGCGGCCGTGGGGGAGGGGACCCAGGCGGTGCTGGCGCCCGCCCTCGGATGGCCGCCCTTCTGGGCCAGCATGTCCGCCATCCGGTCGGGGGCAGCCCACATGCCCTTGCCGACCTGCGCGCGGCCCCGCAGGCCCATCGCGAGGCCGTTATCGACGTTGCTGTCCTCGTAGGCCTTGATCCAGGCCGTCGCCTTCATGTCGTTCTTGCGGACCATCGGCCCGGCCAGCATGGAGGTGTGGATCTCGTCGCCCGTCCGGTCCAGGAAGCCCGTGTTGATGAACACGATCCGGCGGGCGACGGCCGCGATGCAGCTCTTCAGGTTGACCGAGGTGCGCCGCTCCTCGTCCATGATGCCGATCTTCACCGTGTCGCGCGGCAGGCCGACCAGGTCCTCGACGCGGGCGAACAGCGCGTCGGCGTGGGCCACCTCCTCGGGGCCGTGCATCTTAGGCTTGACGATGTAGATCGACCCCGTCCGGCCGTTGCGGACGTCGGGCGGGGCGTCGAGGTTGCCCTTGGCGATCAGCACGCTGACGGCGGCATCCAGGAAGCCCTCCGGGACCTCGGCGCCGGACGCGTCGAGAACCGCGTCCGTGTACATGTGGTGGCCGACGTTGCGGATCAGCATGAGGCTGCGGCCGGGCAGGCGGAGTTCTGAGCCGTCCGGCGCCGTGTAGAGCCTGTCCGGGTTGAGGCGACGCTCCACCGTGCCGCCTCCCTTGGCGAACGAGGCCGTCAGCGTGCCCCGCATCAGCCCGAGCCAGTTGCGATAGATGGCGACCTTGTCGGCGGCGTCGACCGCCGCCACGCTGTCCTCCATGTCGACGATGGTGGTGACGGCCGATTCCAGCGTGACGTCGGCGAGGCCCGCGCCGTCCAGCCGGCCCACCGGGTGGGAGCGGTCGATGGCGAGCTCGACGTGCAGCCCGTGGTGGCGCAGCAGCACGGCCTCGGGCACGGGCGCCGGACCCCGGTAGCCCGCGAAGGTGGCCGGGTCCTTGAGCCCCACGGGGCCCTGCCGCTTCTCCAGGTCCGCCTTCAACACGCCGTTCACGACCGCGTAGCCGATGACGAGCGCGTGCGAGCCGGTCTCCAGCGGCGCGACCTCGTCCAGGAAGGCCTTGACCCGGGCCACCACCGCGGCCGCGCGGGCCGGGTTGAAGGCCCGGCCCCGCGCGGTCTCGCCCGCGTCCGGCACCGCGTCGGTGCCATAGAGCGCGTCGTAGAGGCTGCCCCAGCGCGCGTTGGCGGCGTTCAGCGTGTAGCGCGCGTTGGACATCGGCACCACGAGCTGCGGGCCGGCCGTGAGTGCGATCTCGGGGTCGACGCCCGCGGTGCTGATCGCCGCGTCGGGCGCTTCGGGAAGCAGGTAGCCGATCTCGCGCAGGAAGCCGAGGTAGGCCTCGCCCGCGGCCGGCCGGCCCTCGCGGTGGTAGGCGTCGATCTGCGCCTGGAGCGTGTCGCGCGTGTCGAGCAGCGCGCGGTTGCGGGGCCCGAGGTCGCGCACCAGCGCCGACAGCCCGGCCCAGAAGGCCTCGGGCGACACGCCGGACCCGGGCAGGACGTCGTCGGTCACGAAGGCGTGCAGCTCGGCCGCCACGTCGAGATCGGAAGCCTTGACCCTGTCCATGACGCTTTCCCCGCTTGCTTCCGGTTAGCCCTCGCCCCAGCGCACATAAGGGCTGCGGCGGCTGTTCCAACGGGTCGGCCTCGCTTGTCCGCCGCTCGCGGGCGGGGCATAACCGATCAACAGGCAGCATCAAGGAAGGACCCGCGCGTGCCGTCCGTTTCCCACGTCCCGCCGCGGACGGCCGTGCCGTGCTGACCATGAAGGGCAAGTACGGGTTGAAGGCCATGGTCCACCTCGCGGGGTGCCAACCCGGCCAGCCGGAGCTCGTGACCGCGATCGCGACCGAGAACGCCATCTCCAAGAAGTTCCTCGACGCCATTCTCGGGGAGCTGCGGGTCGCGGGGCTGGTGCGGTCGAAGAAGGGCAAGGGCGGCGGCTACGCGCTCGCCAAGCCCGCCACCGACATCAGCGTGGGCGAGATCATCCGCGTGCTGGACGGGCCGCTGGCGCCGATCGACTGCGCGAGCCAGAACTTCTACCGCCGCTGCCTGGACTGCACCAGCGAGGAGCACTGCGCGGTGCGCCGCATGATGCTGGAGGTCCGCAACGCGATGGCGCGGGTGCTCGACAGCCGGTCGCTGGCCGAGATGCGCTCGTTGAGCGACTTGGACGCGGACGCCCTGACCTACGAGATCTGAACGCGTCATTCCACGACTGCGAGGAGGACCGGATCGTGCCGATGCGCCTGGAAGGCTCCTGCCGCTGCGGGGCGGTGCGCTTCGCGCTCGACAGCCACACGCCCCACCCCTACCAGCTCTGCTACTGCTCGATCTGCCGCAAGACGGCCGGCGGCGGCGGGTTCGCGATCAACATCATGGGCGTGGCGGAGAGCCTTCACGTTGAGGGTCGGGACGCGGTTGCGGTGTACCGGGCCGAGATCGACGGCGAAACGAGCACGGGGCAGCGCAGCGCCTGCCGCCGCTGCGCCACCGCGCTGTGGCTCTACGACGAAAGCTGGCCCGACCTGATCCACCCCTTCGCGTCGGCGGTCGACACGCCGCTGCCGCGCCCGCCCGAGCGCGTCCACCTGATGCTGGCCGACAAGCCCGACTGGGTCGAGGCCGCGGTCGGGCCCGGGGATCGGACGTTTCAAGGCTACCCGGAGCAGTCCATCGAGGACTGGCACCGGTCGCGGGGGCTCTGGATGGACTGACCGCTCCGCGCGGGCCTCACTCCCGCGGCCGACCGTCTCCCGTGGGCGGGACTCGGGAAACCTCGTCCAACCCCGAGACGAACACCGCGTCGGGCCGGCCGCGCATACGGTCGAGGAAGCCGCCGAGGAAAGCCCAGGCCGCCTCATCGTGCGCGAGGTGGTGGGTGAGCAGACCGATCGGCCCACCGTCCTCCCGGGCCTGCCCGACCAGGCCCCTGAGCCTGCCGCACAGGTCCGCCGCGCTCCGCCCCCGCCGCGCGTTGCGCCAGTCGATCAGGTCGAGGTCGCAGTTCAGCGCGAAGGGGTCGGGCGATCGTCCGAACGTTGACAGGGCCGCGTAGGCGCCGCCCGCGCGCAGGCGCGGGACCAGGCTCGGCCGCACGCGGTTCCAGGGCGGCACCAGCACGGGGGCGGGGTCGCGGCCGAGCAGGGCGCGGAGCCGGTCCCGCCCCCGGGCGAGGTCGCCCAGCACGGCCTCGTCCGGGCGGTCGCCGCCCAGCTCGCAGGCCCGCTCGCCCGCTCGCGCGTGGTTGGCGTGGCGCCAGCCGTGCTGGCAGGGCGTCACGCCCGGGTGCCGGGCGAGCCAAGCCGCGAGGTCGGCGCCCGCGCCCGCGGGGATCACGGCCAGCAGGACGGGCATGGCGGCGTCCCCGCAGGCCTGCGCCAGCCGCTCCAGCGCGGGCGTGACCGCGACCGCGTCGTCGTCCCGCAGCCAGAAGCGGGTCGGCCGCCCGGCCCCGTCGGCGGCCCTGGCGAGGGCGTCGTCCAGGTCGAGCCAGCACGCGTCGGTCACGCCGCGGCCTTCGTCGCGTCGCGCAGCCCGGCGTCCAGCACCGCCGCGGCACGGTCGAGCGTCCGCTCGCCGTGGACGAAGCGCGCGGCCTCCACCGCCATGCCTTGGCGGCGGGCGTGATCGGTCAGCAGCGCGTCCAGGGCGGCCGCGAACGTGTCGGGCCGCGCGAGCAGTCCCGTGCGGCCGTGGCGGACGGTGCTGGACGTCCCCGCCCCCGCGAGCGCCACCACCGGCAGGCCGCGCGCCTGCGCCTCCAGGTAGGCGAGCCCGAACGCCTCGTTGACGCCGGGCCAGGCGAACAGGTCGGCCTGCCCGAGCACGTCCGCGACCCCGGCCTCGTCCAGCCGCCCGCGCCATGTCACGCGGTCCGCGGGCAGGGTCGCGAAGGCGCGTTCCACCTCCGGGCGGGCGGGCCCGTCGCCCACCACGGTCAGGCGCCACGGCCGGTCGCGCACCGCGTCGAGCGCCCGGGCCAGCAGCGCGTAGCTCGCGGCCTTGTCGCCGGGGCGCATCATGGCCACCGCGGCGAGGTCGACGACCGCGCCGGGTTCCCGCGGCGCCCGCGCGGGAAAGCCGCGCCCGTCGATGAACGGCGGCAGGTCGGCCAGGCGGGACCGGGTCGCGACCGGCGCCAACCCGGCCCGGTCGTTGGCCGTGAAGCAGAAATGGACCGCCGCGGCCCGGATCGCCCGTTCCGCCGCGGCGTGCCCCGCGGTCCAGGGGCCCCCGGCGCGCTTCGGCGCGTGGGACGCCTCGGCGACCGCGTAGGGGCGTCCGAAGCGCTGCGCGAGCGGATGGGCCACGAGGTCCGGCGACTTGTAGAACGGGTGGTAGGCGAACAGCCGGTCGGGCGCCGCGCCGATCCTCTCCCACCGATCCGCGATGCGCTCCACCTCGTCCCGCGCGGCCCGGGCCCGGGCCGCCTCGGCGTCCGCGCCGGGCACGGGCAGGTAGGCGCGCAGCGTCGAGATCACCTCCACCTCGTGCCCGGCGCGCCGCAGCGCCGCCAGCAGCAGCCGCGCCATCTGTCGGTCGCCCGACGGGACGGGGTGGTCCGGCGCCTTCAGGGGCGCGTAGAAGCCGATGCGCAAGCGCCCGCGTCGCGGCTCAGGCGTGGTAGGGATCGGCCGCGTCCCGCAGGCCGTCGCCCAGGAAGTTGAAGGCGAGGATCACCAGGATCACGGGCACCACGGGCAGCATCAGCCAGGGGTAGAGCACAACCACGTTGATGTTCTGCGCCTCGTTCAGCATCACGCCCCAGGACACGACCGGGGGCCGCAGGCCCAGGCCCAGGAAGCTCAGCGCCGTCTCGCCCAGGATCATGGACGGGATCGTGATGGTGGCCGAGGCGATCAGGTGGCTGATGAAGCCCGGCAGGAGGTGGAAGGCGATGATGCGCGGCGTGCGCGCCCCCATGAGCCGGGCCGCCAGCACGTAGTCCTCCTCGCGCAGGGCGAGCAGCTTCGCGCGGACCGCGCGGGCGAGCCCCGTCCAGTCCATCAGGCCGAGGATCACCGTGATGCCGAAGTAGACGAGCAGCGGGCTCCAGGTCATGGGCAGGATGGCGGCCAGCGCCAGCCAGATCGGGATGTGGGGGATCGAGTGGACGATCTCGATGGCGCGCTGGCTGATGAGGTCGAACCAGCCCCCGTAGTAGCCCGCGAGGCCGCCGATCACCAGCCCGAGGCAGAACGAGATCGAGATGCCGATCAGCCCCACCGTGAGCGACACGCGGGCGCCGTAGAGGATGCGGCTCAGCACGTCGCGCCCGAGCCGGTCGCTGCCGAACAGGAACAGCGTCCCGCCCTCGGCGGGGCAGAACAGGTGGAGGTCGCCCGGCACCAGGCCCCAGAAGCGGTAGCGGTCGCCGTGGCAGAAGAAGCGCAGCGACTCCATCCGGCCCGGGTCGGGCGCGTAGTCGCGCTTCAGGTTCTGCATGTCGAGGTGGTAGGCGAGCCCGTACACGTAGGGGCGCACGAGGCTGCCGTTCGCGAACAGGTGCACGGCCTGCGGGGGCGAGCGGATGAAGTCGGTGTTGCGCGTCCCGCTCGCGTAGGGGGCCAGGAACTCGCTGAAGGGGATGGTGGCGTACAGGATCGCCAGGAAGATCAGCGACGCCACCGCCATGCGGTGCCGCCCGAACTTCCAGCGCATCAGCGTCCACTGCGAGGCGAGGTAGACGCGCTCCTGCGCGGGGCTGAGCTTGCTGACCGAGCGCGGGTCGAACGGCGCCTCGGACACGTAGTGCGCGAGCGGGGCGCCGATCTTCGGGAAGGGGGCGTTCACCGGCTTGATCCTCCCGACAGGCGGACGCGGGGGTCGAGCACCGCCAGGGCCACGTCCGACACGAGCACGCCGAAGATGGTCAGCGTCGCCAGGAACATCAGGAACGACCCCGCCAGGAACGTGTCCTGGCTCTGCAGGGCGTGGATCAGCAGCGGCCCTGTTGTCTGCAGCGACATCACGATGGCGACCAGCTCCGCGCCCGACACGATCGAGGGCAGGATGGAGCCGATGTCCGAGATGAAGAAGTTCATCGCGAGCCGGAAGGGGTATTTCATCAGCGCGCGGAACGGGTGCAGCCCCTTGGCGCGGGCGGTCGTGACGTACTGCTTCTGCAGCTCTTCCAGCAGGTTCGCCCGGATGGTGCGGATCATGCCGCCCGTGCCCGCCGTGCCGATGATGATGACGGGGATCCACAGGTGCGCGAGGACCGACTGCGCCTTGGCCCAGCTCATCGGCTGGTTGAAGTAGCGCGGGTCCATCAGGCCGCCGATCGAAACGCCGAACCAGATGTTGGCGAAGTACAGGAACACCAGCGCCAGCAGGAAGTGCGGGATGGCGAGACCCAGCAGGCCCAGCGTGGTCAGCCCGTAGTCGGCCCAGGAATACTGGTGCGTGGCCGAGAAGATGCCGATCGGGAAGGCCACGAGCCAGGTGAACAGGATGGTGCCGAACGACAGGATCATGGTGAGCCACAGCCGGTCGCCCACCACGTCGCGCACCGGCATCTGGTACTCGAACGAGTAGCCGAAGTCGCCCGTCAGCATGCCGCCGACCCAGCGGAAGTAGCGCTCCACCGGCGGCTTGTCCAAGCCGTACTCCTTCTTCATGAACTCGATCCGGCTGGTGTCCGCCTTCTCGCCCTGGGCCTGGAGCTCCGCCACGTAGTTGGAGAAGTAGTCGCTGGGCGAGAGCGCCATCACGGTGAAGATGATCGCGCTGGTGATGACCAGCGTCGGGATCATGATGAGGACGCGCCGGACGAGGTAGCTCAGCATCGCGTCGTCATCCCCCCTGGGCCGCCGACAGCCAGAAGGTGTCGGGCATGTACAGCCCGAAGAAGGCGCTCGGCTCGAAGCCGTACAGCCCCTTCTCGGGGACGTTGTGCAGGCTGTCGCCCACCACGACCGGCTGCTGCGTGCCGTTGACGATGCCGATGGTGAACACCTGGTCGGCGTAGAGGTCCAGCATCTCCTTCCAGATCGCGGTCCGCTCCTCGGGGCCGGTCGACCGGCGCCACTTGCGGTAAAGGTCGAGCAGCTTCGCGGCTTCCGGCAGGTCGACGGCGTCGCCCTCGTGCCCGCCCGACTCGAAACTGAGCCCCCAGCGCGGCCATTCGAACTGCGACTCGCGGGTCGGGGCGAGGTCGTCGGGCTCGATGGACTCGCTCGGCGCGCCGTTGTCGAGGCCCGGCGAGATGGCCATCACGGTTTGCCCGCTGACGATGCGCTGCCGGAACGCGTCGCGGTGGGAGGGGTGCGTGAAGGCGCGTAGGCCCAGCTTGGCCCAGTCGTCGCTCACCAGCTCCAAGATGTCGGCGTAGTCGACGTTCTCGGTGGGCGTTTCCACCACGATCTCGGCGCGGCGGCCGTCGGGCAGCAGGCGCGTGCCGTCGCCGTCGCGCTTGGCGAGCCCCGCTTCGTCCAGCAGGCGGTTGGCCTGGTCCAGGTCGTAGGTCGACCAGGCCGTGGCGAGGTTGGGCTCGAACAGCGGGCTCTGCGGCAGGATCGTGTCGCCGCTTTCCCGGGCGAGGCCGAAGAACAGCGCCTGGTTGATGTCGCGGCGGTTGATGCCGAGCGACAGCGCGCGGCGCACCCGCACGTCGCGCATCACGGCGCGCCACACCGGGTCGGCGGCGTTGAGGTTGGGCATCAGGGCCGCGTAGGAGCCCTGGCTCTGCTCCCACAGGCGCACGTGGTAGTGGTTCACGGCCTCGTTGGCCTTGAGGAACGTGTAGTCCTCGAAGCCCAGGTAGCGGGCCTGCAGGGTGGACTCGCCGCTGGCGGTCTTGGCCGGAACGAGGCTGGTGGTGCCGAGCGAGAGCTGCACCTTGTCGAGGTAGGGGAGCTGGTGCCCGGCCTGGTCGACGCGGTGGAAGTAGGGGTTGCGCTCGAAGGTGAACAGCTCGGCGGGCGGCTTGGTGGTGTTGCGCCACGGCTCAAGTGTCGGGAGGTCGGGGTTCTCGGGACGGTACTGGCGCGACATCCGCTCGTGCAGCGCCGTCCAGTCCATCACGTGCGCCTTCTTGACCCGGGCCGCGAGGGCGTCCTTGTCGACGTAGCGCTGGTGGAACTGCTTCAGGTAGTGGGCCGGCATGAAGATGTAGAGCGGCTGCGCGCCGGCCAGCGCGGGCAGGAAGGCGGGATTTGGGTCGTCCCAGGTGTAGCGCACCGTGGTGGGGTCGACCACCTCGAAGCGGGGCGGCTTGCCGCGCACCAGCAGCGCCGCGCTGGGCCCCGACGGCGACAGCGAAGGATTGTTGGCGACGTCGTCCCAGTAGTAGCGGAAGTCCTCGGCCGTGAAGGGCTGCCCGTCCGACCACCTGTGCCCCTCGCGCAGGTGCAGGGTGAAGACCTTGTCGTCGGTCACCTCCAGGCTTTGGAGGATGTCGGGCACGAAGGTGAGGTTCTCGTCGAAGACCACCAGGCGGGCGTAGGAGTAGACGGTCATCATGCGCAGGTCGCGCTGGTCGCCCATCAGCATGCGCCAGGTGCCGCCCGGCGTTCCCGTTTCGCGGCCGAGGGCGGGGAGGTCGATGACGCGCGGGTGGGCGGGGAGGCGCTCCGCCACCGGCGGCATGGTTTTGGCCGCGACGGCCCCCGCGAGCATCGGGACCTCCTGGGGCACGACCGGGGACGCGCCCGCCCCGGCCGTGCCGAGGGCCAGCGCGAGCAGAGCGGCGGCGGTGCGCCTCACGCCGCGAGTTCCCGGATGTCGGCCTCGGGCCGCGCGAGAACCACGTGGCCCTGCCCGAGGTCGATCGGCTTCAGGCTGTCGGGCCGGCCCTCGTCGCGGAACGCGGCCCCCCACCGCTCGGGGTTCGACGCGCTCTTGCCCGCGACCAGGCGGAAGTCGAGGCGGTGGTCGAGGTCGGGGACCGGGACGGCCGCGAGGAGCGCCTTGGTGTAGGGGTGGGCGGGCTCGCGGAACAGGGTCGCGCGGGGCGCGATCTCGACGATGCGCCCGTGGGCGAGAACCGCGATGCGGTCCGCCACGTAGTTCACCACCGCCAGGTTGTGCGAGATGAACAGGTAGGTGAGCCCCAGGCCCTTCTGCAGGTCCTTGAGCAGGTTCAGCACCTGCGCCTGCACGGACACGTCGAGCGCCGACACGGGCTCGTCGCAGATGATCAGGTCCGGGCTGAGCGCGAGCGCGCGCGCGATGCCGATGCGCTGGCGTTGGCCGCCCGAGAAGCTGTGCGGGTAGCGGCTCAGGAAGCGGCGGTCGAGCCCCACCGCGCTCATGAGCTGGCCGACGCGCGCGGTCTGCTCGTCGGCGCTGCCCACCCCGTGGATCGCGAGGGGCTCGCGCAGGATGTTCATCACCGTCATGCGCGGGGACAGCGAGCTGACCGGGTCCTGGAAGATCATCTGCACGCGGCGGCGGAAGGCGCGGCCCTCGGCGCCGCGCAGGGCGAGAACGTCGACCGGGCCGGTGCCGTCGTTGAAGGTCACGCTGCCGGCGTCCGCCTTGATGGCCCGCATGATGAGCTTGGACACGCTGGTTTTGCCGCAGCCGCTCTCGCCCACGAGCCCCAGGCACTCGCCCCGGCGGATGTCGAAGCTGACGTCGTCCACGGCCGCCACCGTCTGCCGGCGCGGGTTCAGCCAGCCCTTGCCCTTGGTCCGGTAGGTCTTGCGCAGGTTGCAGACCCGCAGCAGCGGCTCGGTCGAGGCCGGCCGCTCCCGCCGCCCATCGGCCGACCGGACCAGCGGCGCGATGTCCTCGTCGGCGTTGCGCAGCGCCACCAGCCGCGCGGACGGGTCGGGGCTCACGTGCGGCACGGCGTTGAGCAGCGCCTTCAGGTAGGGGTGGCGCGGGCTCCGGAAGATGTCCTCGGCCCCGCCCGCCTCCATGACCTCGCCGTGGTAGACCACCACCACCTCGTCGGCCATGTTGGCCACCACGCCGAGGTCGTGGGTGATCATCAGGATCGCCATGCCGAGCTCGCGCTGGAGGTCGCGCATCAGCTTTAGGACCTGGGCCTGGATGGTGACGTCGAGCGCGGTGGTGGGCTCGTCGGCGATCAGCAGGGCGGGGTGGCAGATCAGCGCCATGGCGAGCATCGCGCGCTGCCGGAGGCCGCCCGACAGCTCGAAGGGGTACATGCCGTAGGCGGTCTTCGGGTTCTTGTAGCCCACCAGCCCCAGCATCTCCTCCGTGACGTCGCGCGCTTCGCCGTGGCGGACCGGCCGGTGCAGCCGCAGCGCTTCCTCGATCTGGTTGCCGATCGTGTGGACGGGCGACAGCGAGGACATGGGCTCCTGGAAGATCATGCCGATGCGGCCGCCGCGCAGGGTCCGCATGGACAGGCCGTCGCGCTGCATGGTGGCGATATCGACGGGGTTCGCGCCCGCCTTCGCGGGGTCGCTGAACAGGATGCGGCCGCCCGTGACGGCCCCGGCCTTGGGCAGCAGCCCCATCACGGCCTGCGAGATCACCGTCTTGCCCGAGCCCGACTCGCCCACCAGCGCGACCGTCTTGCCGGCCGGCACGCGGAACGACACGCCGCGCACCACCTCCACGACCCGGTCGTGGATCGTGAACGACACCCGGAGGTCCTCCACCCGGAGGATGTCGGGCTTCTGGCCGGAGGGCACGGGTTCAGGCGACATGCGGGCCTCCGCGCGGGGCGTGACGGTGCAACGATGTCACAGCGTTAACCAATTCGCCAGGGCCTTCCTCACGCCGTCCCCGCGCGGGTCGCGCGCGCCTTCAGGGCGCGCGCGGCCTCCGCGTAGCCGCCCGAGGCGCCGTCGATGAAGTGGACGTGGTTGGGCCGGGTGGCGGACGGGACCACGCAGGTCACGGTCGCGGCCGACTGGCGGTGCAGCCCGAACCGCACCGTCCCCTCGGCTTCCGCCCGGCCGAGCCGGGCCTCGATCGCGTCGGCCAGGGCGGGGCTGCAGTCGAGCGTCATCATCAGCCCGTCGTCGTATTTCCGGAAATCGGAGTTCTCGACCATCTCGCGCAGGTAGCGGCGGGACGAGAACGTGCCGGCCCGCAAGCCCGTGCCCAGGAAGGCCACCGCCAGCAGGGTGTCGCCCAGCGCGCGCAGCCGGCTCAGGGCGGCCCGCTCCCCCCGCCGGCGCCCCAGGCAGGCCTGGATCCGGTTCGGCTCGGCCGCGAGCGCCGCGAGGGGCCCGAAGCGGGGCAGCGGCCGCCCGACGTCCTGCCGGGACCCGATCAGGGCCAGCACGTCGCGGACCACCCGGCGGAAGACGGCGTCGTCGACCGACGCGGCCGGCTGGACCAGAACGGACAGGAACAGGCCGTGCCTGGCCCCGTGAACCTGGAAGCGGCACGATAGCCCGGTCAGGTCGGGCCGCCCGTCGGCCCCGGCCGCGGCGGGGGTGAGCGTGCCGGCCTTGAGCCTGTCCTCCGCCCAGGTCAGCCCGCCGCCCGCGAACATCGCGTAGGACGCGTGGGGCGACGCCGCGAAACGCGCGACGCGCACGTCGTGGCCGGCCTCCCGGGCCGCCCCGACGGCCAGCGTCGCGCCCCGCATCGGCAGGTCCAGCGCGTCGCCGACCCAGGCCACCGTGGCGGCCAGCGTGTCGGCCGCGGTGGCGGCATCGGCGGGCCCCACCGCGAAGCGCGCGCCGTCGCCGCTGAACACGAACGGGAAGTCCAGGTGGCCGAGCGCGTTGGACAGCGCGGAGATCACCGCGGCCCCGGCGGTGTTGACCCGCTTGTAGCGTCCCGCCGCGATCGCCTCCGTCGAGCCGACGACGTCGGCCACCCCGACGATCCAGCCGCCGGGCAGGGGCCGGAAGCAGGCCCCCTCGGCGACGTCCTCGAAGCGCGAGAACGACGGCAGTGCGGCCCAGAACCGCCGCGTCTCCGAACCCGCGTCCGATCCCGCCCCGGCGCCGCTCGGCGAGGGTGGGACGGAGGGTGGGGAGCACGCCTCGGCTTCGATCAACGGTCGGACGTCCTCAACGCGGGGCCCGGGCGGAAACTTAACCGTAATTCGAACGCTTAACACCGGTCAAAGGTGCCGCGGCTGGCACACGCCTTGCCTCGCGGCCCGAAACCCCGCGTACCGGAGGTGTCCGACGTGCCGTCCCCGAGCCAGTGCTTCGACGAGATGACACTCTCCGACGGCCGGGCCCGCGCGGTCTACGGGCGGCTGGCGCGCTGGCTGGGCGAGGTCAGGCCGGAGCTGCTGCACGCGCGCCGCGCCCAGGCCGACCTGATGTTCCGCCGCATCGGGATCACCTTCGCGGTTTACGGCGACAGCGAGGCGCAGGAACGGCTCATCCCCTTCGACATCGTGCCGCGCCTGATCGGCAAGGGGGAATGGCGGCGGCTCGAAGCGGGGCTCGTGCAGCGCGTGAAAGCGCTCAACCTGTTCCTCGCCGACGTCTACGGGCGGGGCGAGATCCTGCGCGCCGGCACCGTGCCGGCCGAGCTCGTGACCCGCAACCCCTACTACCGCCCCGAGATGGCGGGGCTGAAGGTGGCCCACGACGTTTACGTCCACATCGCGGGCATCGACCTCGTGCGCGTCGAGGCCGACCAGTTCTACGTGCTGGAGGACAACGTCCGGACGCCCTCGGGCGTGTCCTACATGCTGGAGAACCGCGAGGTGATGATGCGGCTCTTCCCCGACCTGTTCGCGAGCCACCGCGTGGCCCCGGTGGAGAACTACGCCGACCTGCTCCTGCAGACGCTGCGCAGCGTCGGGCCCAAGGCCGCCGACGGCGACCCCGTGGCCGTGCTGCTCACGCCCGGCCAGTACAACTCCGCCTACTACGAGCACACCTTCCTGGCCGACAAGCTCGGGGTCGAGATCGTCGAAGGGCGCGACCTCTTCGTGGACCGCGACACCGTCTTCATGCGGACGACCGAGGGACCCAAACGGGTGGACGTGGTGTACCGCCGCATCGACGACGACTTCCTGGATCCCGAGGCTTTCCGGCCCGACAGCGCGCTGGGCGTGCCCGGCCTGATGCGGGCCTACCAGGCGGGCAGCGTGACGCTCGCCAACGCGGTGGGCACGGGGGTCGCGGACGACAAGGCCGTCTACACCTACATGCCCGACATCATCCGCTTCTACCTGGGCGAGGAGCCGCTGCTGCCCAACGTGCCCACCCACCGCTGCCGCGAACCCGACGCGCTCGCCTACGTGCTGGACCACCTGCCCGACCTCGTGGTCAAGGAGGTGAACGGCTCGGGCGGCTACGGCATGCTGGTGGGCCCGCACGCGAGCCGCGAAACCATCGCGGACTTCGCCGCGAAGCTGAAGGCCAACCCCGCCAACTTCATCGCGCAGCCCACCCTGGCGCTGTCGACCTGCCCCACCTCCACCGCGGCCGGCATCGAGCCCCGCCACGTCGACCTGCGGCCGTTCGTGCTCACGGGCGCCCGGGGCGTCCGGGTGGTGCCGGGCGGGTTGACCCGGGTCGCCATGACGCCGGGCTCGCTGGTGGTCAATTCGAGCCAGGGCGGGGGCACCAAGGACACCTGGGTCGTGGACGAGGAGGCGCAGCGGTGACCGAGCCCGACGGCGCCTCCGCGCCCGAACGGACGGGGGGCGGCCTGCGCCGCCCGCCCCGCCGCGCCACGCTTCTGTCGCGCACGGCCGACGACATCTTCTGGCTCGCCCGCTCCATGGAGCGCGCCGATTTCCTGGCCCGCATCATCCAGGCGACCGAGCGCCTGGCCGCGCTGCCCGCGACCTACAACGCCGAAGGCAGCGAATGGGTGAGCGCCCTCGAATCCTCGGGGGCGGTCGAGGCCTACCACGCCAAGTTCGACACCGTGACCCCCGACCAGGTGGTCAACTTCATCGCCTTCGACGTCGACAACCCGTCCTCCATCCGCAACTGCATCGAGGCCGCCCGGCGCAACGCGCGGGGCGTGCGGACCGCGCTGACCGCGGAGATGTGGGACACGATGAACGGCGCATGGCTCGAACTGCGGCGCTTCGAGGGCACGCGCTTCCCCGCCGGCGAGGCCGGGCGCGAGGAGTTCGCGCGCTTCCTGGACTTCGTGAAGCAGACCGCGCTCGCCTTCGACGGCTCGGTCTACCGCACGATGCTGCGCGACCCGTCCTACTGGTTCTTCCGGCTCGGGACATCCATCGAGCGGGCCGACAACACGGCGCGCATCCTGGACGTCAAGTACCACGTGCTGCTGCCCGAAACCGAGGCGGTGGGCGGCTCGCTCGACTACTTCCAGTGGACCGCGGTGCTGCGGGCCGTTTCGGCGCTCACCGCCTACAACTGGGTGTACCGGGAAAGCATCAAGCCGTGGCTCGTGGCCGACCTGCTGATCCTGCGCTCCGAGATGCCGCGCTCGCTGCTCTACTGCTACGAGAACGTCGTCCGCTGCCTGGAGTCGCTGGGCCGGACCTACGGCCGCCAGGGACCCGCCCAGGCGCTGGGGCGCCGCATGATCCGGACGCTGGAAACCGCCTCGATCGAGCAGATCTTCCAGGACGGGCTTCACGAGTTCGTGACGGGCTTCATCGACGACAACAACACCCTCGCCCGGACCATCGCGGAGCAGTTCCTGCGCTGACGCCCCGCGTCGGGCCCTTGGCCCGCGGGCAGCGCTAACAACTCGTTCACATTTTTTAATCCGGCTTAGTCAAAACGACGCTTCCGTGGCCAGAGAGGGCCAGCATGGCCAGAATAAGGTATTTATATGTTGGGGTTCAAATTGTTGTGAACTCGACCATGAGGTATTTTTGCTACAGGGTGTTTCCAACCGGTAGCACTTTGTCAGTCTTAACTTGTTCGAAGGGCCTTCATCCGTAGTTTGCGGGTCATCGGATAACCACGACGGACCCTGAAATGACCCTCACTCGCCTCGCCTCTGCTGCCGCGCTGGGGTTGGCCCTCACGGGAACCGCGTTCGCGGCCGACCTGCCGCTGCGCAGTGCGCCCCCGCCCTTCGTGCCGCCGCCGCCGGTGTTCACCTGGACGGGCTTCTATGCCGGCCTCAACGCGGGCTACGCGTTCGACGCCAAGACCCGCTTCAACACCGGCGTCGGCCCGGGCGGCGCCCTCCCCGGGGTCAACCCGCCGTTCCTGGGGGCCCCCGGGACCCGCGCCAACGTGAATGACGACGGCTTCACCGGCGGCGGCCAGATCGGCTACAACTACCAGTTCGGAGCCGGCAGCGGCGTCGTGGTCGGCGTCGAGGCCGACGCCCAGTACACCGACCTCGACCGCAGGGTCGGCATCGACTACACGGGCGTCTCGCCGCTGAACTCAGCGCTGGGCGGCACGGGCACCGCGTACCGCGGCGGCCTCGACTTCCTGGGCACCGTCCGCGGCCGCGTGGGCTACGCGTTCAACCAGTTCATGATCTACGGCACGGGCGGTTTCGCCTACGGCGAGGTGAACAACAGCGTCAACGTCTTCACGGCGCCCGGCGCCCTGTTCGCGGCCGGCGGCCGCAGCGACCTCCAGACCGGCTACACCTACGGCGGCGGCCTCGAATACGCGATCCCGACCGCGAGCTTCCTCAACGTCTTCCATTCGAGCGCGGTGACGGTGAAGGCCGAGTACCTGCACTACGACCTGGGCGGCTCCAACATCGCGGTCAACACGGGCGCGGCCAACACCTACAACACCCGCGTCACCAACTCGGGCGACCTGATCCGCGCGGGCATCAATTACAAGTTCCAGTGATCAGCGGTGGACGGTCCCGAAAGGGCGTCGTGACGACCGGCCGGCTGGGGTTTATCCCCGGCCGGCCTTGTTTCGCGTCGCGGGGTTGCAGACCGGCCCGCGCGCTCACTGCAGCCCGTAGCTGCGCGTCCCGTACTCGATCACCAGGTTCCTGATCAGCGACAGCAGCAGCAGCAGGATGATCGGTGAGATGTCCACGCCACCCAGGTTGGGCAGCAGTCGCCTGATCGGCGCGAGGACCGGTTCCGTCACGGCGTTGAGGAAGGTCCAGACCGTCCTGACGATGTTGTTGCGGAAGTTGACCACGTCGAAGGCGAGCAGCCAGGACATGATGGCTGTGACGATCAGGACGTACCAGTAGAGATCGATGATCTGCACGATCAAGGCCGTGATAGCATACATGGCGACGCGTGTTCCCTTGACCCGCGCGGGTCGACCGCCCAGCCCTTTAGCACGCGCCGGCCGGGTTGTCCCCGCGATCCCGGACGTGGAGCGATGGGCGCGAACGGTGCGGTCCGCGAGCCCGCTGCGAAATATCGCTTTGACTCGGCGCCCACCGCTTTGCAGGGTGGCGGGCCGGTTCGGACCGGCGCCGCGTTGATCCCGATGAGAAGCCGACCCGTGCCCCTTCTCCCACGTCGCCCCGGGTGGTCCCGCGCCGCGCGGTTCTGGCTCGCCGCGGCCTGCGCGGTCGGCAGCCCGGCGGTGGCGTGCGCCCAGCTCGCGCTGCCGGGGGCCGTGGCGCCCAGTCCGGAGGGGACCGTGGTCAAGGCCGCGCCGCGCGCCGCCCGCAAGCACCGCGCCGAGGACCTGCCCCCCCC
>CAXTDZ010000047.1:0-25091 GCA_964243035.1 uncultured Lichenihabitans sp. | reverse complement strand
GCCGACGTCCGCACCCGCCGGGCCCGCGCCCGCGACGGCGTGGAGGCCGCCCTCGCCCGCATCGCGGCGCTGGACGGGCGCGTCGGGGCCTTCACGGACGTGCTGGCCGAGCGGGCGCGGCGGAAAGCCGACGCGGTTGACGCCGGGGTCGCGGCGGGCCGCGACCCCGGGCCGCTCGCGGGCGTGCCCTTCGCGGTCAAGAACCTGTTCGACCTGGCAGGGCTCGCGACGCGGGCAGGCTCCAGGATCAACCGCGAGCATCCGCCCGCGTCCCGCGACGCGACCCTCGTGGAGCGGCTGGAGGCGGCGGGCGCCGTCTGCCTGGGCGCGCTCAACATGGGCGAGTACGCCTACGACTTCACCGGCGAGAACGTCCACGACGGCCCCGCGCGCAACCCGCACGACCTCGGCCGCATGGCGGGCGGCTCGTCGAGCGGCTCGGGCGCCGCGGTCGCGGCGGGGCTGGTGCCGCTGTCGCTCGGCTCCGACACCAACGGGTCGATCCGCGTGCCGGCCTCGCTCTGCGGGCTGTTCGGGCTGAAACCCACCTACGGGCGGCTCAGCCGCGCCCGCACCTTCCCCTTCGTGACGAGCCTCGACCACCTGGGGCCGCTCGCGCGCTCGGCCGAGGACCTGGCGCTGGCCTACGACGCCATGCAGGGCCCCGACAGGGACGACCCCGTCTGCGCCGCGACGGCCGTCGACCCCGCGCTGCCCCGGCTTGGGCAGGGCGGGGCGGGTCTGCGCGTGGCCCGGCTCGGCGGCTACTTCGCGGACCGCTGCGAGCCCGAGGCCGCCGCGGCCGTGGCGCTCTGCGCCGACGCGCTCGGCGCCACCCGCACCGTCGACCTCCCCGGGGCGGCGCGCGCCCGGGCCGCCGCCTACCTGATCACCGCGACGGAGGGCGCGAGCCTGCACCTCGACCGGCTGCGCACCCGCGCGGCCGACTTCGACCCCGCCGTGCGCGACCGGCTCCTCGCGGGCGCCCTGGTGCCGGCGGCCTGGGTCTCGCGCGCCCAGAAGGTCAGGCGCGCCTTCCAGGCGGCCCTGCGCGCGGTGTTCGAGACCGCGGACCTCCTGCTCGCGCCCGCCACGCCCTGCACGGCCCCGGCGCTCGGCCAGACGGACATGGTGCTGGGCGGCGAAACGCTCAACGTCCGCGCCAACCTCGGGCTGCTCACCCAGCCGATCTCGTGCGTCGGGCTGCCGGTCGCGGCCGTGCCGGTGTGGCTGCCGGGCGCGAGGCTGCCGATCGGCGTGCAGGTGATCGGCCCGGCGTGGCGGGAAGACCTCGTGCTGCGCGCCGCGGCGGCGCTGGAGGGCGCGGGGGTGTGCCGGTCGCCCGTCGCCCGGTTGTGAGGGACGCTCAGGCCGCGGGGCCGAGCGTCCGGGCGGCCGCGTCCCGGAAGCGGTCCCGCTCCAGCCCGCTGTAGAGCGCCTTCCGGGGCGGGGGGTCGGCACGGAAGTCGTAGGCCGGGGCTTCGCGGAAGCGTTCCTCGTGCAGGAAGAAGAACTGCAGGTTCCCTTCCTGGCTCGCGTGGCAGGCGAAGGCGGCTTCGCGGCGGCGGCGCGCCGCCTCGTCCAGCCTCACGGCCACCTCCCGGCAGGCGGGGTCCGGCCAGAACTCGCCCGAGCGGACCTGGCCCCGGCGGGCGTGGTACCCCGCGAACTCGAACCGGTCGGGCGCCCGACCCCCCGAGGCGTCGAGCCGCGCGCAGGCCAGGTGAACCGCGAGCGCGCAGCCGTCGTGATCGATGTGGCCGCCCTCGTAGGGGTGGGTCACCACGGCCTCGACCTCAGCCAGGTCGCGCGCGAGCCTGTCCACCAGGCCGTCGAGGCCGGCCAGGACCTCGCCGTCGGTCAGGCCGTAGCCCGCCGCGCGGACGGGGCGGGCGTCCGCGGCCGCCAGCGAGGCCGCGAGCTCCTCCCGCCTGGCCCGGGCCATCTCGGCCTGGCTCGCGAAGCCGCCCCAGGCCCCGGGGCCCGAGGGGGCGCCGTCGGTCACGTGGATCAGCGTCAGCCGCGTGAAGCGGGCCATGACGCCCGCCATGGCGATGGCCTCGTCGTCCGGGTGCACCGCGACCAGCGCGACGGGGAGCGCGATCGGGCCGCGCCCTTCCAGCAGGGACAGCAGCGGCACGCGCGTCACAGGGCGAAGCGCTCGATCTCCTGCAGGGTTGGCCGCGTCACCTTGCCGAACCAGCCGTCCGCAACCGAGCCGATGTCGAGCGCGACACCGCCGCCCGCGCGGATCGCCTCGCAGTAGAGCTTGCCCAGGAAGCCCGCGGACACCAGCCAGATCTCCCCGCGGCGCGACCCCTCCTTCAGCGCCGGCACGATGCGGTCGAACGCCGTGGGGAAGTGCTGTTCCGCCTCGTGGCGGAAGCCCAGGATGGCCGAGAAGCCCTTCTCCTCGGGAATGGCGTGGAACCGGGCGACGCGGGCCCCCGTGCGTTCCGCCACGAGGGCGGGCAGCCCCGTGTGGCAGCTGATCAGCCCGACCGGGTGGCCGGCGCGCAGGATGCGGCCGAAGCATCCCTCCAGCTGCATCTCGATGTGGACGTCCTGGGAGCAGAAGGCGCGCGGCCGGCTCCCCACCCGCTCGCCCAGCCAGCGCAGGGCGTTGACCGTGGAGGGAACGCCGCGCGTGCTGCACAGGCCGTATTCGTGGACGACGCGGAGCGAGTAGGGCATCCCCAGCACGGTCGCGCCGTCCATCGCCTCGCTCAGTCCGTCCGCGAGCGCGTGGAACCGGGGGTCGTCGTGCAGGCCCTCGTTGTTGAACCAGAGCCGGAGGAATTCCTTGCGGTTCCACGCGTAGATGTGCGGGTAGGTCCGCTCGTCCTCGGGGCCGAGCTTGAGCCACGCCCCTTCGCCGTCGCCGATGCGGATCAGCGAGAAGCCGTGCCCGTCCCGGGCGGCCTGGAGGACGCCGGCCTCGACCTCCTGCGTGCCGAGATAGCTGCCCCCTTCCTCGATCCCCCGCGACAGGTCGAGCGCCCGCGCCTGCGGCCACAGGCCGACGAAGCGGGCCGCGTCCCGCAGGGCCTCGATCTGGGTCCGCTCCGCGTCCGACGCGGGTTCGTGGCCGGCCAGCACCTCCTCGGCTTCCGCGGCCTCTCCCACGAAGGGGAGGTAGGTCCCGCAGTAGACGCGGAACAGGATGTCGTCGCCCTTGATCCGCACCGCCGCGCGGAAGCAGTCCACGGCCTCGCGGAGGCTGCCGCGCCGCGCGTGGAGGACGCCGAGCTCCTGCCAGCCGTAGGGCTGCGCCGGATAGGCCGCGATCAGGCCCTTGAACACCGCCTCCGCGGCGTCGAGGTTGCCCGCCTCGTCCCGGAGCGCGATGCCCCGGTTGGCCAGCCTGATCGCCTCGTTCGCCTCCCGCTCGGCGGCGTCCCTGTCGCCGTCGCCGTCGTCTTCCGCCGGCTCGTCTTCGGCCTCATCGGCCGCCGCGTCATCGGCCACCGAAGCGTCCGGTGCCGCCCAGCCCGGTGCGAGCGCGGCCGCCGAACCGGCTCCCTGCCCGAAGCCCCCCCGCAGGCGACCGAGTGCCCTCCGAATGCCGAAAGCCAAGTCAGATCCTCGTTGGAGTCGGAGGGGGGCCGGTCCGCCGGCCGCGGGCCGGGTCAAACCTTCTCGATGTCGAAGATGTACTGCATGCTGAACTTGAGCCTGAGCAGGTTGACCTGCTCGACCGTCAGGCCGAGCCGCTCGCCGAGCGCGATCGCCTGCCCGTGGAAGAAGCCGTCCGGGTTGAGGAGCGGGTCGAGCTCGGTGTCGTCGTCCGAGCCGAGCGTGATCATCAGGCGGCGGAGCAGGAACGAGAAGACGTCGTGCTTCGGGTAGATCTTGTTCAGGCGCATCCCGGCCGACTCGGCGGCCGTCTTCAGCCCGAACGGCGTGAAGTTGAAGGTGCTGAAGTCCTGCATCTGCTCCATGGCCGACACCTGGCCCACGATGCGGCCGCCGGGGGCGAGCACCCGGCCGAGCTCCCCAAACGTCCGGTCGACGTGGCGGATGTGGTGGAACACCACCATCGACCAGATCATGTCGAACGACCCGTCCGGGTAGGGCAAGACGCCGCCGTCGTAGAGGTCGACCCCCTGTCCTTCGAGCGCGCGCACCTCGTCGGCCGCGAGCGGCGAAACGGCGTCGATGAAGTCGACGCCGCGCCACGCGTAGCCGATGCCCTCGATGAAGGCGCGGTGGTGGGCCGCCCCGCAGCCGAAGTCGAGCAGGCGGGCCCGGTCGGGGCTGTAGAGCTCGGTGAGGAGCTGCTCGGCGGATTTCGCCTCGGTGGTGTCGGCCTCGACGTAGGGGCCGATCTCGGTGAAGAGCGAGCCGTCGATGTGGCAGGCGGTGGCGCCCGCCATGATGGTCGAGATCAGGCGCTCCAGCAGGGCCCGCGGCTGATCGGCGCCCGCGCTCACATCCACCATCGGCCGGCCACCCGTCCCAAGGCCTCGCCGAGCTGGGCGGCGAGGACGGTTTCGTTGCGCGTGATCTCTACCCGCCTTTTCGCCGCCGCGCCAACCCCGGCCGCCCGCGCGGGCTCCGCGAGGGCCCCGGCCAGGACCGCGGCCTCGTCCGCGCCGGCCAGGGCGTCCTCGCCGGGCCTGAGCCCCAGGCCGGCGGCGTCCGCGGCGGTCATGAGCGTGGGCACCCCGAACCCCGCGGCCTCCAGCCAGCTGCGGGCCACCACGGCGTCGTCGCCCGGCCCGAAACGCGGCGCGACGTTGACCGTCGAGCCCGCCAGGACGTCCTCGGTCCGGTGCAGTCCGTCGCCGCCCAGCTCGACGATGCGGTCGCCGAAGCGGTTGAAGTCCGCCGTGAACTGGACGTAGCCGGACACGGTCAGCGTGAGGCGGTCGACCCGGTCCAGCGCCGTCAGGAGCGCGGCGCCGAGCGTGCCGGGCTCGGGGCCGAGAAACAGGAACCGGGACGCGCGCAGCACCATCCTGGGTTCCGCGCCGGGCCCCGCGTCCCGGCCGGGCGGCTCCGCCATGTCCTCCAGCACGAAGGCCGTCCGGCGCCGCACGAGCGCGCCGAGCCCGTCCGCGACCGCGCGCGTCGGCGCCAGGCCGAAGTCGCACCGGCTCGCGAGGGCGCGGTAGAGCGGCACCCCGGTCAGCAGGTCCTCGTAATGGCGATGGGCCAGCCGGCCCCGGAAGCTCGCGAAGGGTACGGGCGTCAGGGCGGGATCGAAAACGGGGTCCTGTGTCTCGTAGATTGTGGCGACCCCGCGGAACTTGGCGGCCAACAGCGCCTGCAACTGGTCGGGCACGGCGGGGACGCCGAAGAAGATCACGGCCGCGGCGTCCGCGAGAACCGCGTCGAGCGCGTCGGGCTTCTGCATGGGGATCACGGCCGACGGCCGGCCGAGGCGGTCCAGCAGGCGGACCTTGTGCTCGACGCGGTAGAGGCGGTCGGCGGCGTCGTCGAGGTTGGCGAACAGCACGACGCGGCCCCGGCCCCGCGGGCGGCGGGCCCGGGGGGGGCGCCCGGGCTCCGCCAGCAGCGCTTCGGCTTCGCCCACCGCGGCCGCGAGCGCCGCGTCGCCGGTTTCCCGCTCGCCGTCGGCGTAGCGGGCCTGCGCCCCCGCGAGGCGCGCCTCGAAGCGGGCGGTGGCGAGCTCGGTGCGCGTGTTCCGCCACACCCCGTCGCGCCCGAGCGCCGCCCGGCTCCGGGTGAGCGCCGCGGCCGCGCCGTCCCAGTCGCGCAGGGCGGTGGCGGCCAGCACGAAGTTGCGCACCGTCCACACCGTGCCCGCCCCGTCCCGCACGAGGTCGCCGTAGCAGCGGTGCGCCGCGCCCCAGGACCTCTGGCGCAGGTGGCAGTCGCCGAGCTCGTGGCGGTCGGCCGCCGCGAGCGGCCCGCGCGCGGCCGCGAGTTCGAAGGCCCGCACGGCCAGCGCGTCGCGGCGGAACACGTAGCTCCGCGCGAGCGCGACCAGGAAGGCGCCCGCCCCCTCGCCGTAGGGCAGCGCGTCGCCCTCCGCCTCGAACCCGTCCGCCACGAAGTCGTCCAGGGCCGCCCAGCGGTGCGCGCCGGCCCCGGGGCGCACGCGCGCGTAGAAGCGCCACGGAAACGCCTCGGGGTAGCGGGGGAGGCGGAGCCCGAGGCGGTCGAGGTGGCGCGCGGGCGAGGGCGGCCCGGCGGCGTCGAGGTCGAACAGCCAGGCCCGGTAGCAGGCGACGTCGTCCACCCCCACCCAGGCGGGATGGGTTTCGCGGAAGTAGCCGGGATCGAACGCCAGGCCCTCGTCGAGGGCCGCGAGCGCCGCGACGCCGTGCTCGACGAACAGCCGGGGGGCGTCCACCGCCGCGGCCCCCTTCGCCCAGGCCGGGTAGGTCCGGGCCAGGAAGTCGGGGTTGAGGAGCGTGGACCAGCGGGCGCTCATCGGGGCGGCGGGTTTCTCCGGGCGGGCGTGAAGCGCGACCGCTCTAGCGGCTCGGGGCCGCGGCGGGAAGCCTCGCGCGCTCCGGGCCGCCCGCCCTTCCCGCGCCCCGCCCCGCCGCCTAGATTGCCCGCATGAGTCGGCGCACCAACCAAGGCTACGCCCCGGAAGGGGACGAGGACCCGTTCGGGGACGAGGCGGGCGACACCTCGGAAGGCGCCTCGGGCATCGAGCTCAACCTCGACGACGAGAGCGCCGCGCCCGCCTCCGTGCGCCAGGGCGCGGCCGCGATCCGCCACCATTGGCGCACGCTGCCCATGGGCCCCGGCGTCTACCGGATGCTTGGGCCCGAGGGCGAGGTGCTCTACGTCGGCAAGGCCAAGAGCCTGAAGAAGCGGGTGGCGAGCTACACGCGCGCGGCCGGCCACACCAACCGCATCGCCCGCATGATCGCCTCCACGGCGTCCATGGTCTTCGTGTCCACCGCGACCGAGACCGAGGCGCTGCTGCTGGAGGCCAACTACATCAAGCAGATGCGGCCGCGCTTCAACGTCCTGATGCGCGACGACAAGTCGTTCCCCTACATCCTGGTGACGGGCGACCACCGCGCGCCCCAGCTCACGCGCCACCGTGGCGCCCGCACCCGCAAGGGCGACTACTTCGGGCCCTTCGCGAGTTCGAGCGCCGTCAACCGCACGCTGGCCGCCCTCCAGCGCGCCTTCCTGCTGCGCTCCTGCTCGGACAGCTACTTCGAGCACAGGACCCGGCCCTGCCTCCTCCACCAGATCAAGCGCTGCGCCGGGCCCTGCACGGACGAGGTGTCGCGCCCCGACTACGACGAGCTGGTGGCCGAGACCCGCGGCTTCCTGTCGGGCAGGAGCGGGCTCGTGCGCAACCGCCTCGCGGCCGACATGGTGCAGGCCGCCGACGCCATGGAGTTCGAGCGGGCCGCGCGGCTGCGCGACCGCATCTCGGCCTTGTCCGCCATCCAGGGCTCGCAGGGCATCAACCCCAAGGGCGTTGAGGAGGCCGACGTCTTCGCCATCGTGGAGCAGGCCGGGCAATACGCGGTCGAGGTGGTGTTCTTCCGCACGGGGCAGAACTGGGGCAACCGCACCTATTATCCCCGGGCCGACCGGGCGCTCGGCCCGGGCGAGGTGCTGGGCAGCTTCCTGGCGCAGTTCTACCTCGACAAGCCCGCCCCCCGGCTGATCCTGCTGTCCGACGCGGTGGACGAGGCGGAGGTGCTGGCGGCCGCGCTCGGCGAGCGCGCGGGGGTGAAGGTCGAGCTCGCGGTGCCCCAGCGCGGCGAGAAGAAGGACCTGGTCGACCACGCCTCGCGCAACGGGCGCGAGGCGCTGTCGCGCAAGCTGTCCGAGACCGCGAGCCAGGAGAGGCTGCTCGCCGCGCTCGCGGCGGCCTTCGGGATCGCGCGCACCGTCACCCGCGTCGAGGTCTACGACAACTCCCACATCATGGGCACCAGCGCGGTGGGCGCCATGATCGTGGCGGGGCCGTCCGGCTTCCTGAAGACGCACTACCGGACCTTCAACATGAAGGACAAGGTGTTCACGCCCGGCGACGACTTCGCCATGATGCGCGACATGCTCAAGCGGCGCTTCGCCCGGCTGATGCGCGAGGCGCCCCCGCCCGCGGCGGCCCTGGCGGGCCCCGGCGCCGACCTTCCCCCGGAGGCGGCCGAGACGGCGGACGCGGACGGGCCGGACCTCGCGGCCGACGCGCCGCACTGGCCCGACCTGATCCTGATCGACGGCGGCAAGGGGCAGGTGGAGGCCGTGCGCGCCACGCTGGCCGAGCTCGGCGTGCCCGTGATGTTCGGCGAGGGCGGCGTGCCCGCGGGCGTGGCCGTGGTGGGCATCGCCAAGGGGCCGGACCGCAACGCGGGCCGCGAAACCTTCTTCGTGCCGGGCCGCGACAGCTTCAAGCTGCCCGACCGCGACCCCGCGCTCTACTTCGTGCAGCGCCTGCGCGACGAGGCCCACCGCTTCGCGATCGGCACCCACCGGGCGCGCCGGAGCAAGGCCTTCACCAAGAACCCGCTGGACGAGATCGGCGGCATCGGCCCGGCCCGCAAGCGCGCCCTCCTGCACGCCTTCGGCACCGCCAAGGCGATCGGGCGCGCGACGCTGTCGGACCTGGAGCGCGTGCCGGGCATCAACGCCGGCACCGCGCGCCGCATCCACGACTATTTCCACGAGGCCGGGCGGTAGCCGCCCTGCCGGAAACGCGGTCAGGCCACCGTGACGCCCTTCCAGAACGCCACCCGGCCCCGGATCTCCGCCGCGGCGGGCTTGGGCTCGGCGTAGTACCAGGCGGCGTCCGGGTTCTCGGCGCCGTTGGCGAGCACCGTGTAGTAGTTCGCGGTTCCCTTCCACGGGCAGACGCTGGTCCTGCTGCTCGCCTTCAGCGCGTCCTTGTTAACCGCCTCGATCGGGAAGTAGTGGTTACCCTCGACCACGACCGTGTTGTCCGACTCGGCGACCACCGCCCCGTTCCAGATCGCCTTGACCATGGCTCGCCCTCCCGTTCGCCAACGGATATGGGTCGGTTGCTCCGGCGAGGCGAGGGGTGAGGCGGGCCCGGGCGCTCCGGGGGCAACGGCCTCGCCATCCCGGCGCCGACGAGGTCCCGACGGCCTCGAACAACCGCCGGGGCCGGACGACCGGCAGGTCACCACCGGCTGCCGCTCAGGTCCTTCGGAGGGGCTACCCGCGCCTGAGCTGCCCCCAACGCGAGTGAGCCGCTTCTCCGCCCGTCACCCCAACCTGGTCACGACAGCCCGATCCAGGATCGGCTTCAGGTCTCTCACGATGCTGTCGTGGATGGGGTGCGCGCCATACGCCTCGAACTGCTCTGGCCGGTCGAGCAAGACCAGAAGCGCGTGCGTCGCGTCCGCCGGGTCACGCTTGGCGAGGTTGCGGCCGGAGACGACGGCCTTAACTCCGGGAATGTGCTGGAGCTCTCGCATTCGAGACATGACGGCCAGGACGCTTTCTTCGCTTGCGTCCGAACGCCAGGTGAAAGTCACGACATGGGCCGCCATCCTGCCAGGGCCTTCCTTCGACGCTCCGGTTGATCGACGCCGAAGGTAGCGAAGGACCGGGGGTCCTCCAAACCCGGCCGCCCGCCGGGGCAAACCGGGGCGCCGCCGAAAAATCGCTTTCCTTCTGATTTGTTCTTGTTATGTTCCGGTCAGGAGGGCCACCCGTGACCGAAACGCTGTTCATCCTTCAACCCTATCAGGCCAAGTCGCACCGGCTCGTGCCCCTGCCCGCCCAGGTCTTCGACGACGAGGCCGCGGCCCGGCGCGCCGCCTCCCGCTTGGCTCGCTTCCGCGCCGGCATCGTGGTGATGGCGCAGGAGATCGACCGCGCGACCGCCCGCAAGGGTCGTCCCGCCCCGCTCGCGATCCATGGCGCGGTGCCCGAGGAATGGCTCGCGCTGCCCAAGGCCGCCTGACGCCCCGCCCGGGCCACAGTCTCGTGGGCAGGATGGTCTCCTTCGACCGAGGAGACCTCCTTGTGACCGACACGCCCCCCGAGCCGGGTTCGCGCCCCTGGCGCTACGACGCGACCGAGATCGTCGCGGACGGCGTGGTCCACGTCGCGGGGCTGATGCTGGCGCTGGGCGGCAGCGTGGCGCTGCTCGCGGCAGGGGCGGGCGCCCGGGCCGCGGTGCTGCCGCGGGCCATCTACTGCGCGAGCCTGCTCATCGCCCTGTCGGCGTCGGCGGCCTACAACCTGTGGCCCGTGTCGCGCGTGAAGTGGCGGCTGCGGCGGCTCGACCACGCGATGATCTTCGGGCTGATCGCCGGCACCTACACGCCGTTCCTGGCCGCCGCGAACTCCGCGCGGACCGCGCTGCTGCTCGGAGCCATCTGGGCGCTGAGCCTGCTCGGCATCGCGCTCAAGCTCGCCGACGTGGGCCGGCGGGAGTGGCTGTCGACCGCGCTCTACGTGGCGCTCGGCTGGAGCGGGCTGCTGGCGGGCAAGGCGCTGCTCGGCCGGCTGCCCCCGCTGAGCCTCGTGCTGGTGGTGGTGGGCGGGGTGCTCTACTCGGCGGGGTCGCTGTTCCACCATTGGCGCGCGCTGCGGTTCCAGAACGTCATCTGGCACGGCTTCGTTCTGGCCGCCGCGACGTGCCACTTCGTGGCCGTGGCGGCGGCGGGCGACGGCTGACCGGGGCTCGGCCCGGGTGCCCGACCCGACGGTCGGCCGCGTTCGCCATCCGCGACCCATGACGGTGTCGTCGACGCCGGGCCGCGGAGGGCTGCCGCAATGACCGACCAGTTCTCGATGAACTCCTACCTCGGGCAGCGCATCCTCTCGCTCGTGCGGGACGGCGACTACGCCCATGCCGGCGAAGAGGAGGCCATCGACCTCGCCATGGCCGGCGTCGGCAAGAACCCGGACCGCCTCGTCCTCGACGCGGGCTGCGGGCGGGGCGGGACGGCGGACTACCTGCATCGGAACGGGTGGGGCCGGGTGATCGGCATCGACGTCGAGGCCCGCTCCATCGAGGCGGCCCGGCAAAACTATCCGGACGGCAGGTTCCTGGCCTGCGACGTGGGCGATGTCGGCCGGCACGTCGACGAGCACCCCGACGTCATCTGCATGTTCAACGCGTACTACTGCTTCCCCGACCAGCCCAACGCCTTGGCCGCCCTGCTGGCGGTCGCCAAGCCGCAGACCCGGATGGTCATCTTCGACCACGTCGACCGGGGCGGCTACCGGGACGAGCCGCTGATGGATGCCGGGCAGCCTTTCCTGCCCAACCCGCTGCGGCTCGCGGAGGTGGAGCGCCAGGTGACGGGCGCCGGCTGGCAGGCGCCTGCTCTGCGCGAGCTGAACGCCGAGTACGCGGCCTGGTATCAAAACCTCGTCGGACGGATCGAGACGGCGCGCGACCGGATCGCCGCCATGGCGGGAGAGGCGGGTTACGACCACGTCCTCGGGCTTTACCGCGGCCTGCTGACCGCGGCGCGGCGCGGCGTGCTGGGCGCTGCCGTCATCACCACCGCCCCGGCCGCATAGCCGGCGGCCGGGGCGCTTGCATGGGCGAGGGCGCGCGTGCGACCTCCGCCCGGAGCCGTTCGACACCGGAAGCCCAGACCCTTGCGCCTCACCCTCACGACCTGGAACATCAACTCGGTCCGGCTCCGCATGCCGCTGCTGCGGCAGTTCCTGGCGGAGAACCGGCCCGACGTCCTGTGCCTGCAGGAGATCAAGTGCCGCGACGACGAGTTCCCGTGGGACGAGGTCCGCGCCCTCGGCTTCGACCACGTCGCGGTCAGCGGGCAGAAGGGCTACCACGGGGTCGCGGTGCTGTCGCGGCTGCCCATCGCGGCCGTGAACAAGGGCCCGTACTGCCGCCACGGCCACGCCCGCCACCTGGCCGTGACGCTGGGGGAGGGGGCCGCGGCGGGCCTCACGGTGCACAACTTCTACGTTCCGGCGGGCGGCGACGTGCCGGACCCCGCGCTCAACGAGAAGTTCGACCACAAGCTCCACTTCCTCGGCCGCATGGCGGAGGCGGGAACCGCGCCCAAGGCCCGGCGCGCGGTGCTGGTGGGCGACCTCAACGTCGCGCCGCTCGAACACGACGTGTGGAGCCACAGGGCGCTGCTCACGGTGGTGTGCCACACGCCCGTCGAAACCGAGCTGTTCGCCCGCGTGCAGGCCGCGGGTCCCTGGGTCGACGCCATGCGCGAGGCGGTGCCGCCCACCCAAAAACTCTACACGTGGTGGAGCTACCGCTCGCCCGACTGGCTCGCGGCCGACAAGGGTCGGCGGCTCGACCACGTGTGGCTGAGCCCCGACCTCAAGGATGCGCTGGAGGACATCACCGTGCTGAAGGACGCGCGCGGCTGGGACAAGCCCTCCGACCACGTGCCCACCACGCTCACTCTTCGGGTGTGAGGGGCGAGAGCGCGTCGCCGAGCACGCGCGCGTAATGGGCCCGGAGCCGCAGCGCACTTTCGGGAAACTCGCCCAGCACGCGGTGGAACAGCCGCCGGGTGACCTTCAGCACGGTGGTGGGCTCGCGCGCGGTGGCCGTGGCGGGCCGGGGAAGCGCCGAGATCATCGCGCGCTCGCCGATCAGGGTCCCGGGCCCCGCGACCTGGCGGGTGCCCCCCTCGCCCCCGTCGAGCGCCACCGACCCCTGCGTGACCAGGAAGCCGCCGTCGGACGGGTCGCCGCGGCGGAACAGCACGTCGCCCGCCCGGAAGATGCGCGTTTCCGCCGAGAAGGCGAGCAGCCGCACGGCCTCGGGGTCGAGCGCGGCCAGCGAGGGGATCGCGGACAACCGCCGGATGTCCTGTTCAAGCGCCACGGTCGGGGGCGTTCGGGCGGGGCGCGCCGCGCGTCACGGGATGAGGCGGTAGCCTCCCGCCTCCGTGACGAGCAGCTGCGCGCGGGCGGGATCGGCCTCGATCTTCTGGCGCAGGCGGTAGATGTGGGTTTCCAGGGTGTGGGTGGTGACGCCCGAGTTGTAGCCCCACACCTCGCGCAGCAGGGTGTCGCGGTCGACCACCTGCTCGCGCGCGCGGTATAGGAAGCGCAGGATCGCGGTTTCCTTCTCGGTCAGCCGCATCCGGTCGCCGTCGCCGCTGGTCAGGTGCTTGGCGCCGGGGCTGAAGGTGTAGTCGCCGATCTGGAACAGCGCGTCGTGACTGTCCTCGTGCTGGCGCAGGTGGGCGCGGATGCGCGCGAGCAGCACCGCGAAGCGGAACGGCTTGTTGACGTAGTCGTTGGCGCCCGAATCGAGCCCCAGCACCGCGTCCTCGTCGCTCGCGTAGCCCGTGATCAGGATGATGGGGTTCTTGTAGCCGCGGGTGCGCAGCAGCCGCACCGCCTCGCGCCCGTCCATGTCGGGCAGCCCCACGTCGAGCACGACCAGGTCGGGGGAGGCCGACTCCGTGACCGACAGGGCGCCGGCGGCCGTGGCGGCCTCGATCGGCTGGAACTCGTCGTGCTGGGAGAATTGCTCGATCAACAATTCACGGAGATCATCGTCGTCGTCGACAACCAGGATCTTGCGAGCCTGAGACATGCATCGTTCCCTTAAGCCCCCGGCGCGGCAGGCCTTCGGGCCGCGCGCCGCACCGGAGCCGACCTCCGTGGTCGGGGGTCAAATTGCGCAAAGAGGGTGGCGAGCGCAAGCCTCAAGGGCCGAGCTTGCCCCGCGGAGAGGCATCGCGTTGCTGCGCGTGTGCCCCGCCCCGGGCCGGCCCAACCGGGCCACCCTGCGGGTCGGGACGGCCCTGTACCCTTGCGCGATCGGGGCGGGCGGGCGCAGGGCGGCCAAGCGCGAGGGCGACGGCGCGACCCCGCGCGGCCTGTTCGCGCTGACGGCCGCCTTCTACCGCGCGGACCGCGGCCCGCGGCCCCGCTGCCCGCTGCCGCTGCGCGGCTCCACCCCCGCCGACGGCTGGTGCGACGACCCCGCCGACCCCCGCTACAACCGTCCCGTCCGCCTGCCGGTCAAGGCCGGGCACGAGCGGATGTGGCGCGACGACCGGCTCTACGACCTGGGCGTGGTGCTGGACTACAATCTCAGCCCCGCCCGGCCCCGCCGGGGGAGCGCGATCTTCCTGCACGTGATGGCGCCCGACGGCGGCCCGACCGCGGGCTGCGTGGCGCTGCGGCCCGGCGATCTGCGCCGGCTGCTGCCGCGGCTCGCGTCACGCTGCCGCCTGCTGGTGCCGTGATGGCCGGGCGTTCTTCGGCGTTCGGTCCGGCGTAGGATGTGAACCGTCTACCTCCCAGATTTTACCCAGCTCACCGAACGAAAAGCTGCGGGCTCGCATTATTAAACCCTGGGACGCGTTTTATCCTGGCCAAGTCGAACCAGGATTCTCTTGTTCAGGAGTTTCAGCGATGCATCGACCTTTGGTGGCAGTTGCGGCCGCCTTCTTCGCGCTTCCGTCCGTGACCCCGGCCCTTGCGTTCGGGGTTGACGCGCGGATCACGCCACCCTCGCGGCTCGCCACGGTTCAGTTCCGCGGCGGGGCGGGGGCTGGTGCGGGTGGCGCAGGCCTGGGAGGCGGCGCGGCGGGCGGCGGAACGGTGCTGCCGCCCGGCGGCGGCTCCTCGCCTCCCGGAGCGGGAGCGGGTCGCGTTCCCGGGCTCGGTGGCGGTGCCCGGCCCGGGCCGGGCGGGTTCAGGCCCATCCCCGGGCCGGTCGGAGGCGGCTTCGCGGGCGGCGCGGCGCGGCCGATCCCCGGGAACGGCATCAACCGCGGTGGCGCGGGCGGTCCCGGGGCTCCGCGCGGCACCGCCGGGATCGGGCCCGAGCAGCGCCCGGGGCGCGGCTTCGGTGACGGGAACAGGCGGCGCGCGGCCATCGGCGCCGGACTCGCGGCCGGGGCGATCGTCGGCGGCGCGCTGGCGGGCCGAGGCTACTACGGCGACGGCTACGACCAGGGCTACGCCTACGACCCGGGCAACGGCTACGACCAGGGCTACGCCGGACAGCCCGGCTACGTGGACGGCGGCCCGGCGGCCGATCCCGCCATGGCCGACAACGACGACGCCGTGGCCTATTGCGAGCACCGCTACCGCAGCTACGACCCGGACACCGGGACCTACCTCGGCCAGGACGGCCGTCGGCATCCCTGCCCGTAGCACGGGCCCGTCACGATCCGCGCGTCCGGACCCGCCCGCCTGTCAGCGGGTCCGGCGCAGGCTGACCCCGAAATGCTCCTCGACGATGGCGAGGTTGCGCAGGTTGGCCTTGAAACCCATGTCGAACAGGTCGCCCAGCACCGGGATGGCGCCCGCGGCCGCTTCGACCGCCACGTTGCCGAGCATGCGCGCGAGCTTGTGGCCCGGCAGCCCGAGCAGTCGCGCCTCGTTGACGATGTAGAGCGAGATGGCGGCCAGCACGGCGTCGCCCGCCGCCGGCGTGAGCCCGATGAGGCTGTTCAGCCCGAAGCGGAAGCGCGTGCCCGGCAGGCGGAACGCGCCGTCCACGATCCAGGCCACGCGGCGCAGGTTGGCGAGCCGGGCCTCGGCAGCCGCGGGGTGGATCGAGGCGGTGGAAGGCGAGAAGGCGTGCATGGCGGCGGCCCCTGTGTTCGCATCCCATCAGGTGGGAGGGCCGTCCGCTTCTTTCAACGCGCGGCGGCGATCAGGTCGGCCAGGAACGCCTCGATGCCGTGGGGCTGCACGGCCGCGAGCCGGATCAGCCCGTCGAACCGCCGCGCGAACAGGCGGATGTGCTGCGAGCCGTTGAGCACGAGGTAGCTCGGCCCCAGGAAGACCACCGCGCGCCTGGGGCCGAACACCGTGAAGGGCACCGAGTAGACGGTGCGCAGGTCGTACAGGTAGAGCCGCAACCCCGGGTAGGCCGCGGCGTAGACCGCGGCCAGGTGTTCGAGCTGCGCGAGGCGGTCGGCGCGGGGGAGGTCGCACCAGACGTCCTCGCCCGCCGCGAAGGCCCGCAGCGTCTGCACCCCGAGGCAGACCTCCACGTCCCCGTCCGGCCCGCACAGCACGTCGAAGCGCGCCCGCGCCACGTCGCGCTGCCGCCGCGAGGCGGACCCGTACTCGTAGGCCAGCACCGCCTCCGTCTTCACGAAGTCCGGCAGCGCCACGGGCACGGTGCGGACGCGGTAGCCCTCGGCCTCGTTGAGCCAGGCGAGGAAACAGTCGTCCGCGGGGCCGCCCGCGTGGGCCTCGATCTGCAGCATCGCCTCGATGATCTCGGAGCCCACCGCCTCCTGCTGGCTGAGGCCGAGCAGCCAGTCGGTCGAGACGTGCGCGGCGGAGGCCACCGCGATCAGCGTGTCGGCGCGGGGCAGGCGCGGCTCGTCGCCGTCGAGCAGCTGCGACAACGTCGAGCGGTCGACGCCCGCGTCGCGCGCGAACCCCGCGACGGTCCGGCCCGAGCGGGCGATGAGCTGGTCCAGCCTCCGGCGGAACAGGGCTGCGGCTTCGCGGCGAGGCGCCATCTTCGTCCCGACCACGCCCCCACGGCGTGACGACCATCCCCATAGTCTACAACCAACAACAAAGCGATGGTTTGCTGCGCCAAGAGCAACCTTGCTCCCGCGAGTCACGGAAACGCACCCTCGGCGGACCGAATCGCGAGGGAGCCGATGTCCGCGCAGGTGATGGCCGCGAGCCGCGGCAAGGGACGGACCCGCAGGGTCGAATGGCCGTCGCTGGCGCTGTGCGGCGGCCTTTACGGCAGCTTCGCGCTGGTCACGGCGCTGCACGACCGGTTGCCGCCGGCGCTCGTCGCGGTGCTGGGGGCGGTGCTGATCGCCTGGCACTCGTCCATGCAGCACGAGTTCATCCACGGCCACCCGACGCCGTGGCGGAGGCTGAATCGCGCGCTCGCCTTCGCGCCGCTGTCGCTGTGGCTGCCCTTCGAGGCCTACCGGCGCTCGCACCTCGTCCACCACCGCGACGACGCGCTGACCGATCCCTTCGACGACCCCGAGAGCTACTACTGGTCGGCCGAAGGCTGGGCCGCGCTGGGGGCCGTCGGCCGCGCGGTGGTGCGCCTCCACTCGACGCTGGCGGGTCGGCTCGTCATCGGCCCCTTCTGGAACATCGGGCTGTTCTTGCTGGGCGAAGCCCGCGGGCTGCTCCGGGGCGACCGCGTCCGCCGCCGCATCTGGCTCGGGCACGCTTTGGGCGTGCTCGCCGTGGTGCTCTGGATCACGGTGGTGTGCCGGATGAGCCTCGCCTTCTACGGGCTGGCGATCGTCTACCCCGGCACGGCGATCCTGCTCCTGCGCTCGTTCGCGGAGCACCGCGCCCGCGACGGCGTGTTCGAGCGCAGCGCGGTCGTCGAGGACGCCTGGCTGTTGGGGCCGGTGTTCCTGTTCAACAACCTGCACGCGGCCCACCACGAGCGCCCGCTCATCCCCTGGTACGAGCTGCCGGGATGGTACCGCGCGAACCGCGCGCGGCTGCTCGCCGCCAACGGCGGCCTGGTCTACCGCGGCTACGGGGAGGTGGCGCGCCGCTTCCTGTTCGTGCCGCACGACGCGAGCCTGCACCCGGCCGAGGCGTCGCGGGGTCGCTGAACCCCCTTGGGCGCGGTCAGTCCGGGGCGCGGAACGAGGCGAGGGTCGGCTCGGCCCGCCACGCCGCGACCGCGTCGCCGCGCCCCGCGGCGCGGAAGGCCAGCACCGCGGCCCCGACCCGGCCTGCCGCGAGGCCCAGCCGCGACACGGCCAGCGGCGGCGGCGGGCGCCACGCGAGCCGCCCCGCCAGGGCCTCGCGCAAGGGGTCGAGCAGCGCGGGGCCCGCTTCCGCGAGCCCCCCGCCCAGCACGACCACCCCGGGGTCCAGCATCAGCGTCACGCTCGCGAGCCCCAGGCCCAGCACCCGCACCGCCTCGTCCCACACCCGCGCCGCCTGCGGGTCGAAGGTCCTTGCTCCGGCGACCTCCCGCGCCGTGAGGGTTCTGCCCGCCGCGGTTCGGTAGCGCCGCGCGATCCCCGCGCCGGACGCGTAAACCTCCAGGCAGCCCCGCTGGCCGCACGGGCAGGGCTCGCCGTCGGGCACGACGGGCGCGTGGCCGAACTCGCCCCCCATGGCGCGGGCGCCCGTCGCGACCCGGCCGTTGGACACGAAGGCCGCCGCGACGCCGGTGCCGATCATCACGAAGGCGAAGTCTTCAAACCCCCGTCCCGCCCCGAGCAGCCCTTCGGCGATCCCGGAGGTCCGCACGTCGTGCCCGGTCGCGACCGGCAGGCCGGACGCCGCCTCCAGCCGGGCCCGGAGCGGCAGGTCGCGCCAGCCCAGGTTTGAGGAGAAGCGGACGGTGCCGCCCACCTCGTCCAGGCCGGGCGCGACCAGGCCCAGGGCCACCGGCGCGAGGTCCCGCGCCCTGGCGTCCGCGGCGAGGCGCCCGCACAGCGCCTCCAGGTGCGCGTAGGCGGCCTCGCCCGACGCGCCCGCGAGAACCGCGTCGGCGCCCAGGCGGAACCGCCCGGCGTCGTCCACCACGGCGCCCTTGAAGCTGGTGCCGCCCACGTCGACCGCAAGCACCACCGGTTCGGGCGCCCTCACGCCGCCACCGCCCGGACCACCGCGGCCACGGCTGCGGCCGAGGTCACGGGCGGCCGGCCGGGCACCTCGCGCATGGCCCGCAGGTGGATTTCGCGGACGCCCGTCCTGGCCAGCAGGGCGCCGACGTTGCCGGCCCGGACGCCCCCGCCCATCAGGATCGCGACGTCGTTCCCGGCGTAGGCGACGAGCCGCGCCAGTGTCGCGGCCCCGGCCTCGGCGTCGGGCGCGCAGCCCGAGGTCAGCACCCGCCGGATGCCGAGCGCCTTCAGGGCGTTGAGGGCGCCGGCCGGGTCGGGAACCCGGTCGAAGGCCCTGTGGAAGGTGATCGGAGCCCCGCCGCAGGCGGCGGCGAGCCGCGCGACCGTGGCGGCGTCGACCTCGTTGCCGGCCGTCAGCGCCCCGAACACGAAGCCCAGCCGAACGCCCGGGGCGCGGGGCAGGGTGGCGAGCGCCGCGATGTCGGCCAGCATGACGTCGCGCTCCGCCTCATCGACGGTGAAGTCGCCCCCGCGCGGGCGGATCATCACCTGCACGCCGACGCGTCGCACCCTGGCCAGCACGGTCGCGACGAGCCCCAGGCTGGGCGTGAGGCCCCCTTCCGACAGCGCCGCGCAGAGCTCGACCCGGTCCGCGCCCTCGCGTTCGGCGGCGAGCGCGCCCGCCACGTCGTCCACGCAGATCTCGACGAGGACGCGGCTTACGGGGACGGCCGGGGAGGACGGGGCCGCGGGGCGGGGTTCGGCACCCCCGCTCAACCGTGGGCCGGGGTGGCGGTGGCCGCGGCGAGCGGCTTGAAGTGGTCCACCACCTTCAGGTAGACGTCGCGCTTGAAGGGGATGATGAGGTCGGGCAGGCGCTCGATCCGCTCCCAGCGCCACGCGTCGAACTCGGGCTTGTGGCCTCCCGCGGGGTGGTCGATGTTGATCTCGCTGTCGTGCCCCTCGAAGCGGAACGCGAACCATTTCTGCGTCTGCCCCCGGAAACGGCCCTTCATGATCTTGCGGGACAGGTCCGCGGGCAGGTCGTAGCTGAGCCACTGCGGCACCTCGGCCAGCATGGACACCGTGGAGATGCTGGTTTCCTCCATCAGCTCCCGCAGGGCCGCGTCCCTGGGCTGCTCGCCCGCGTCGATGCCGCCCTGCGGCATCTGCCATTCGTAGCCGGAGGCCGCGGCGTCGAGGGTGCGCCGGTTCTTGCGGCGGCCGATGAACACGAGGCCCTCGCGGTTGAAGACCGCGATCCCGACGCAAGGACGGTAGATGAATTGCATGGATCAAAGGCTCGGCGTGAGTTTGGGGCGCAGTGTCACCGCTTTCGCTCCCCATCCCAAGCTAAATCTTGGGGGCCTCCCGTGAGCCTCCGAGCCGTCCCATGAGGTGCAACATCTGCGGTTGCGCGGACTTCACCGACATGCCGAAGCGCCCCGCGGTGCGCTGCGCGGGCTGCGGCTCGCTTGAGCGGACCCGCGTGGCGGCCCTCCACGTCCGCGACCTCGCGCTCGCGCCCGGCGCGCGCATCCTGCACTTCGCCCCCGAGCGCGGCCTCCACGCGCTGCTGCGCGCGGCGGGCGGCGCCAACCACCGCTGCCTCGATGTCGCGCCGGAGCGCTACCCGGGCCTGGCCGTGGAGCCGTTCGACCTGTGCCGCGACGTCTACGGGCTCGCGCCCGGCTCGCAGGACCTCGTCGTCCACAACCACGTGCTCGAACACCTCGAATGCAACTACACGGCCGTGCTGGCGCGCCTCGCCCGGGCGCTCGCGCCGGGGGGCACGATGCTGTTCAGCATGCCCATCCTGCCCGGCCCCTTCACGGACGAGCTGATGGCGGGCACCGAGGCCGAGAAGCGCCAGAAGTTCGGCGACATGATCCACGTCCGCCGGTTCGGGGCGGACTTCCTGCCCCAGACGATCGGGATGATCTTCGACATCCCCGCCCGCTACGACCTGACCGCGCGATTTCCCGAAGCCGTGCTGGCGGACGCCAACATCCCCGCCCACCATTGGCGGAGCTACACCGGGGCGTCGGTGTTCCGGGTCACGGGCGCCGACCTGAGACTGTGACTCGGTCCTGTTGAGGGCCGCGCGCCCGCGGGCCGAGGTTGTGAGCCGCCGCCGCGGGAACGGCCAAGCGGGCCGGCGCCGGGCCAGCGCCCGGCTTGCCCGTCCGGCGCGCAGGATCACTCGGTGGCCTTCCGGACGACGCGCCCCAATCCCGCGTCGGCCGCTACAGCATGGCCAGCGCCGTCCTGCGCGCCGGCGGCGGGAACGCGCGGTCGAGCACCTCCATGTCGCCGGCGTCGAGGGCGAGCCCCGCCGCGGCGGCGTTGTCCTCGACGTGGGCGAGGCTCGACGCCTTCGGGATCGCCATCACGTGACCCGAGCGGATCGCGAAGGCGAGCATCACGCGGGCCGGGGTGGCGCCGTGCCGCTCCGCGATCCCGTCGAGGGCGGGCGACGCGGGCAGGCGGCCCTGCTCAACGGGGCTGTAGGCCATCGCGGGGACGCCGCGCGCCGCCATCCAGGGCAGCAGGTCGAACTCCGGGCCGCGGCGCAGGACGTTGTAGAGGATCTGGTTGGCCGCGCAGGCGCTGCCGCCCGCGGCCCAGAGCTCCTCCATGTCCACGACGTCGAAGTTGCTCACGCCCCAGTGCCGGATCTTGCCCTCGCGCACCAGCGTCCCGAAGCCGTCCACCGTCTCGGCGAGCGGCACCGAGCCGCGCCAGTGCAGGAGGTAAAGGTCGAGGCGGTCGGTGCCGAGGCGCTTCAGGCTCGCCTCGCAGGCCCGGGCCAGGGCGGCGCGCCCGGCGTTCTGCGGGTAGGCCTTGCTGACCAGGAACACGTCGTCTCGCCGCCCGCGGATCGTCTCGCCCGCGAGGCGCTCGGAGGCGCCGTCCCCGTACATCTCGGCCGTGTCCAGCACGCGCAGGCCGAGGTCGAGGCCGCGGCGGATCGCGTCGACCTCGACCGCGCGGCGGCGCGGGTCGTCGCCGACCCGCCACAGTCCCTGGCCCAGCGCGGGGACCCGCTCGCCCGACGGCAGCGCGACCGTCGGGACGACCGCGCCGGTCAGAGCTTGACCGACCCGTGCTCGCCCGCCCTGACCGGCTCGCCGGTCAGCACGGCCTTCACGTAGCCGTAGGCCACGACCATCTTGCCGTTGGGCTGGTCCCAGTACTGGGCCTCGTCGACCTTGACGCTGATCACCGACACGTTGGGGTCGTCCGGCCCCTTGGGGAACCAGGCGCGCGCGACCTCCGTCCAGTGCTTCTTGACGTCGGCCTTGTCGGCGCTGACGCTGGCCTCGCCCCGCACCGCCACGTAGCTGTTCTTGCCCGGGTCCGCGAAGGTCACCACCGTTTCGGGGTCGTTCTCCAGGTCGTGGACCTTGCCGGACGACTCGCCCGTCAGGAAGTAGAGCGTGCCCTCGAACTCGGAGTCGCTCACCGCCATCGGGCGGCTGCGCGTCTTGCCGTCGGGCCCGCGCGTGGACAGCATGGCGATCTTCAAGTCCTTGATCAGCTCCATGACCTTCTTGTGTTCCGCGCTGCTCTCACCGGCCATGGCCCAACCTCCGTTGCTTGGCTTGCCGGCAGCAAACCCGCCCGGAGCGGTCGCGGTTCCGTCAGTTGCGCTCGTCGGGCAGGGTGGGGATCGGCAGCAGCGGCACGCCGTCCTCCAGCAGCGCCCTGACCTCCTCGCCGGAGGCCTGCCCGTGGATGGAGCGCTGCGGCGCCTCGCCCTCGTGGATGCGCCGCGCCTCGGCCGGGAAGGCGGGCCCGACGTTCTCCGAGGTTTCCGCGATCCTGCGGTGGAGCGCGCGCACCATGTCGCGCAGCTTGGCTTCCTCGGCGCCGAGCATGGCCATCGTCGAGGCGGCGGCGGGCGCCTCGGGTGCACGGGGCTGCGGCTCGGGCGTCCGGGCGGGGGCGCGGCCGCCCTTCAGGACCGCCGGCGCCATCGGGGCCTTGCTGATGGCCGAGGACCCGCAGGCCGGGCAGCCGAGCTCACCCTGAGCTGACAGCGCCTCGAAGGCGGCTCCGTCCCGGAACCAGCTGTCGAACGCGTGGCCGCGGTCGCACCTCAGGGCAAACTTGATCATGCGTGGTCGGGGGTCGGGCGGGCCGGGGGGAGCGGGCCGGCGCTCAGGCCGGGGCCCTGAGCAGCGCGTCGAGCTGCCCCGCCTCGTCGAGGTCGTAGAGGTCGTCGCACCCGCCCACGTGCCGCTCGCCGATGAAGATCTGCGGCACGGTGGTGCGCCCGTTGGCCCGCTCGGTCATCCGGCGGCGCCCTGCGTGGTCTCCCGTCACGTCGACCTCGTCGAAGCCGACGCCCTTCTTGCGCAGCAGGTCCTTGGCGGAACCGCAGTAGGGGCAGAAGCGCGTCGTGTAGATGGTGATGGAGGACATCGCGGTCACTCGTGACGATGTCGTGACTATATGGTGAGCGCCGCGTCCCCCGCAACCCGCGCGAACACCAGGAGGTCGACCGAAGCCGCCCCCGCGCGCAGGAGCACGCGCGCCGCCGCGTTGGCGGTGGAGCCCGTGGTGAGCACGTCGTCGACCAGCAGCACGGCCCGGCCCCCGACCGCGGCGCCCGCCGGCACGCGGAAGGCGCCCTGGACGTTGGCGGCCCGCGCGCTCCGGCTCATGCCGACCTGGGTCGCGGTCGGCTTGACGCGGGCCAGCAGGGAGGGGTCGCAACGCAGGTCCGCCGCCCGGGCCACCTCGCGGGCGAGCAGCGCCGCCTGGTTGAACTGCCGCCGCCACAGCCGCCCGCGGTGGAGCGGCACGGGCAGCAGCACGGGCCGGTCCGCCAGGAGGCCGCCGGCTTCGGCGGCCCGCGCCATGCAGCGCCCCATCAGCCCCGCGACCTCGTGGCGGTCGCCGTACTTCAGGCGGTGGACCAGCGTCCGGGCGGGCCCGTCGTCGAAGGTCACGGCCGCCCGGGCGCGGCGGAACACCGGCGGGTGCGCGATGGCCTCGGGCGACAGCAGGCCGGGGCCGAGGTCGCGCTCGAAGGGCAGGCCGAGCCGGTCGCAGTACGGCCGCTCGATGAAGGCCAGCGCGCGCCAGCACGCCGCGCACAACCCGTCCCCGCCTCCCGTGGCGGCCCCGCAGGCGAGGCAGTGCGGCGGATAGGCGAGGTCCACCAGGCCGCGCGCCGCAGCCCGGAGGACGCCCCAGACCCGGGCTGCGGCGGATCGGGCGGGCCTGGGACGGAGCGGCGTCATGAACGGGAATCTAGCACGCGTGCCCGCGCGGCCACAGCCGGCGGATTTCACGACCGAAGCCGCGTCCGGCCTTCCGCGCCGCCTTACAATCGCCCGACGCCGCCCTGTTAAGCGGCGGAGGCGAGGCGGCCGGGTCCGGGCGGGGTTCGTCAGCGCCGCTCAAGCGCCGTGGGGCAGAATGCGGTCGGGCGACCTCGCGAAGGATGAATGATCAAGGCATGACAGTGCTCGGCAGGATCGTGCGGACCGGTGCGGCGGCGGTTGTCGCGCTCGCGGCCGCCTGGCAGGCGGCGCTCGCGAGCCCCAGCCTCGTGATGGACCTCGACACCGGCGACGTGCTCTACCAGGACAAGGCCACCGACCCCTGGTTCCCGGCCTCCACCACCAAGCTCATGACCGTCTACGTGGCGCTGAGCGCCGTGCGGGAAGGGCGCATCACGCTCGACACCCCGCTCATGGTGTCGGCCCGCGCGGCCGTGATGCCGCCCTCCAAGATGGGCTTCCGCCCCGGCACGCTGGTGACGCTCGACAACGCCCTCAAGATGCTGATGGTGAAGTCGCCCAACGACGTCGCGGTGACGATCGCCGAGGGCGTGTCGGGGTCGGTCGAGGCCTTCGCGGGCGACATGAACGTGTACGCGGCCCGCCTCGGGCTGCACGAGTCGCACTTCGTCAACCCGAACGGCCTGCCCGACGACCAGCACATGAGCTCGGCCCGCGACATGGCCATGATCGCCCGGGCGCTGCTGCACGACTTCCCCGAGCAGAGCGGGCTGTTCTCCATCGGCGTGATGGCCTACGGCAGCAAGCTCATCAACAACCACAACGGGCTGCTCGGGCGCTACCCGGGCGTCGACGGCATGAAGACGGGCTTCACCTGCGCGGCCGGCTACAACGTGGTCGCGACCGCCGCCGAGAACGGGCGCCACCTCGTCACCGTGATTATGGGGGCGCCCTCCACGGCCGAGCGCGACCTGCGCGCCGCCGTGCTGTTCGACCGCTTCCTCCCCAGCGGCGGCCCGAGCCTGGGCAAGGTCGACGCGCTGCCCGCCAGCGAGACCATGAGCCCGCCCGACAACCGCGACGTCGCCTGCGGCCACAACCGCCGCGTCGCGGTGGAGGAGGCCGAGGAGGAGGATTCGAGCCTCGCCGGGGCCGTCCCGGGCGCCCCGGCGGCGGGACGGCCGCAAACGCGGCTGTCGCCCACGCGCGCCAGCTTCGCGCCGGTGCGCGTGTTCATCGGCCCCATGCCGGGCTGGACGGGCCGGGTCGCGCAGGCGGTCGGCGGCGGCGCCAAGGAGTTCGTCCCCGCGCCCGCGGCGCCCGGCGCCCCCGAGGCGGTGCCGCAGGTCGCCTCCGCGCCGGACGGCACGGTGCCCGGACCCGTCGAGGCCGCGGCTCCCTCGCC
>CAXTDZ010000046.1:0-25356 GCA_964243035.1 uncultured Lichenihabitans sp. | reverse complement strand
GAGGACGACACCCGCGCCCTGGCTTCCGCCCGCGCCGCCGCGGCCGACGAGGCGCTCGCGGCCCACCTCGCCGACGCGGAGCGCGCCGCGGCCATGGCGGCCGAAGCGGAGGCGCTGGCCCGCGCCGCCTTCGAGGCCGTCGACCCCGACGCGGCCGAACTCGAACTGCGCCGCGCCACCGAGGCCGAGAAGGCCATCCGGGACGACATCGAGGCGCTCGGCCGCGAGAAGCGCGACCTTGAGATCGAGCTGCGGGCGAGCGGCGCCGAGGGCCTGGGCGAGCGGCTCGCCGCCGTCGAGGGCCGCCTCGCGCGGCTGCGCCGCCAGCTCGCGGCGCGCGACCTCGAAGCGCGCGCGAGCCTGCTGCTGCACCGCAGCCTGCTCGCCGCCCAGACCGAGACGCGGGACCGCTGGCTCGGCCCCGTCCGCGAGCGGGTGCGCCCCTACCTCAAGCTGGTGCAGCCCGACTCCGAGCTGGTGCTCAACGAAACCACCTTCTCGATCGAGCACCTCGTCCGCGGCGGCGTGCCGGAGCCCTTCGAGTCGCTCAGCGTGGGCGCCCGCGAGCAGGTGGCGGTGATCACCCGCCTGGCGCTCGCCGACATCCTGCGCGGCGCCGGCCAGCCCTCCGCCGTGATCCTCGACGACGCCCTGGTCAACACCGACGAGGCCCGGCTGGAGCGCATGCACCTCGTGCTCCAGAGGGCGGCGTTGAACCTTCAGGTCTTGGTCCTGACCTGCCGCGAGAGCGATTTCGTGACGCTCGGCGCGCCCATCAGGCGGTTGTGAGGGGCGTCAGGGCTTCGACCGCGGGCTGGCGCGACCGGTGCCGAGCCGCGCTCCGGCCCGCAGCGCGGGGAGGGCGGGACCGGCGACCGTCACCCCGGGTTCGGAGCCTCGACGGCGGCCTCGCGGGGATTGCGCGGCCCGGCCCGGCCCGCTATACCGCTGCGGTCGTCCCGGCCGGTCCCGTTCAGCCGCGACAACGGCGTGGGCGCGTAGCTCAGCGGGAGAGCACTCCCTTGACATGGGAGGGGTCACAGGTTCAATCCCTGTCGTGCCCACCATGCTATGTCCCTGACATCTCACACCTTACGGTCCTGATGGACGGGAGCATCCCCGTCGGGTCCGGTCAGCACGGGACAGGAGCGGATTGGAGCGGGCGGTGCGAAGCCGGTGCCGCGCCGGCGGAGGCCGTCATCGCCGGGCGGCGTGCGGCTTCGCGCGCACCTGACACGAGGTCTGCATGGGCGAACAGAGCGACACGACGCGGACCACCGGCAGTGACGGTCGGCCCACCGCCGGCCGCGGTGCCGGTCCCGGGGTCCCGGCGGCGACCTTGACCCGCGCGGCCCCCGAGCAGGACGCGCGCACCCGGTGGCATCTCGCGGCCCGCGTGCTGCTGACGGCCGCGGTGTTCGGCGCCGGCGTCTACATGCTGTCGAACTACCTGAGGGCGCTCGTCTGGGCGCTGATCCTGGCCGTCGCGCTGTGGCCGCTGTTCCAGCGGACGGCGGCCAGGGTTCCAGTGCGGCTCCGCAGGGAGGCGCTGCCGGCGCTGTTCACGCTCGTCGTGGCGCTCGTCTTCATCCTGCCCCTGGTGCTGCTCGCCGTGGAGGCGGCGCGCGAGGCGCACGGCGTCCTCGACTACGCCAGGCAGGCCGAGCAGACCGGGATTCCGGTTCCGGACGCGGTGTCGCGCCTGCCGTCCAAACTGGCCGCTCCGGTTTCCGACTGGTGGAATGCCAACCTGGCGCGTTCGGGATGGGCGAAAGACCTCGCCGACAGGTTCGACACGGCCGCGAATCGCGAGCGCGGGGTCGGCATCGGGCGCGATGCGGTCCACCGAACCGTGTTGTTCGGCTTCGCGCTGCTGGCGCTGTTCTTTCTGCTGCGCGACGGCGACACCGTCGAGCGGCAGTGCTTGTCGGCGTCCGACCGGGTTCTCGGCCCGCGCGGCGAGCGGATCGGCCGCCAGGTCGTGGCCTCGATCCACGGCACCGTGAACGGGCTCGTGCTGGTGGGCTTGGGCGAGGGCGTCGTGCTCGGGGTCGTGTACGTCCTCGCCGGGGTGCCGCACGCGGTTCTGTTCGGCGCCTTCACCGCGGTCGCGGCCATGGTGCCCTTTGCGGCCGCCGTCGCGTTCTGCCTCGCGGCGCTGGCCGCGCTCGCCGCGGGCAAAGCCGTGGGTGCCGTCGTCATCGTCGCGGCCGGCTTCGTCACGACGTTCTCGGCCGACCACTTCGTCCGGCCCTCGCTGATCGGCGGCGCGACCAAGCTGCCGTTCCTGTGGGTCCTGCTCGGCATCCTGGCGGGCGTCGAGACCTTCGAGTTGCTCGGGCTGTTCCTCGGCCCCGCGATCATGGCGGCGGCGATCATGCTCTGGCGCGAGGTGGCCGATGACGGCGGCAGGGCCGCGCTGGCGTCAGGTGAAGCCGCCACGACGCGGTGAGGGCCGCGCCAATCTGCGGGCGCCGGAGAGGAGGCCCCCCGCGTCGTTGCGGCCGACCGAACGACGGTGGTCCCGAACCGCGGCCCCGATCAGCGGGCCGCGCGTCGCCTATCCCGCAATGCCGTGGTGCTGGAAGACCTCGTCGACGAACCGGTTCAGCAGATCGAGGCTCAGCCTCATGTCGTGGTTGATCGGGTTCGGATCGTCGTTCGGCGCGACCTCGGCGCGAAGGCTGTAGTAGCGCGACTTCCTGAATTGGGAGATGTAACGGTAGCTGGGCTCGTCGTTCACCTCCGTCCTGATCTCCCCCAGCGAGGACCCGAGGACCGAGAAGGCGGCGTTGCACAGGCCGGCGCCGTGGGGACCGACCACGACCTTTGCCGCCCGGAGCGCCGAGACCTGCTGGGAGAACGTCATTTTTCCCGGCGTCAGGATGTCGAATCCACGGTCGCGCAAACGGGCTATGACCTCGTCCTCGTTCAGCAGACGTCTCTTCACCGTGTCGGCCCGTGAGATATAGACCGCCTCACGCGCCGCATACGTGCGATCGATCGCCGTTGAGACGGCGTCGCGCAGCCACTCGTAGTAGGCGAGCGGCCTGCTTCTCTGGATCAGCTCCTGGTTGTTGTCCCTGAAGCAGGCGAAATAGGCGTGTCGCAGCAGCGTGAACTCCTCACCTGAAATCAGGATCTCCTGTCCGGGAATTTTCAGGCAACGCAAAAACTCTTCCTGAAAGCCTGCAGCCGGAGCGTGCCCCAGCAAGAAAGGGATCGGGGCTGTGATCAGCCCGGACTTCAATGCGGTGTCATACAGCCAGATCTTAGGTCCGAGGTCGTGGAACCAGTGAAAATAGTTATTTGGAAATCGTGTCGCCAACGTGAAAACAGGCTTGTCATGGACGGAGTCGACGACGAAGTCTCTGACTTTCCAGGTTCGCCACCCCGTTTCTGCGGAGCTTAAGTGGCTGGGAAGGTCGCCTTGTTGCCACATGACCCAGTGGGCGGTGTCGGAGCAGACGTTGCCTTTCAGGTCAAACAGGATCCCTGTTCCCGCGTGGAAGACGACGTTTGAGGAACGAGCGATCTGTCCTTCGAAGTAACCTGTCTTGGCTTGAAGATCGTTGAACTTGATGTCCTGACCTGTTGCGTAATCGGTAACCTGAGGTGCGATCGTCACCTCAGAGCAGAGTGTCACGCAATCCTGGCCGGGGTGGGCGACAAAGGCCTGCGCGGGCACGCAGGAAACCGGAACCATCCGATTGCCGATCGACCGGTTGTTGGCCTCCCAGTCGTTGAGGAGCCTCTTGGCGATCGAATACGAGTCGTCCTGGAAGATCACATGCAGACCGTGACGTCCCGCGTAGCCCGCGGTGTCCTCTCGGCTGCCGGCCAGGATCACTCGGGCGACTGAGTAGCTCTCAAGATATTGATCTGCATCAAGGGTGTCGCTGGAAGTGACCCATATTGCTATCGTGTCCAGCTCGTGACCCGAGAACTTGTCAGACGGCTCGGCCGTGGCTCCGGAGAAGGACGCGGTATGGATCGAAGAGCCATTCTCGTTCACGACGAGAACGGCAAACTTGGCTTTAATCTCTCTGAAGCGCGCGACGATCTCTGCGACGGAGGCGCCGTCAGGCCCTATCAGGATGGCCAGGAGAGGCTTGGACCAAAGATTAGGGTTGAGATTTAAGTGGAGCGGTAAAGTCATTTTTGACATCGTCAGGACGTAGCCCGTCATGTTCCCTTAGCCAAGATGCCGCGCGCAGGCTTGATGATCAGGGGCTCAGCCCATCTCTTGAGGTCGCGAGTTGGCGGTCGGCGTTACCGGGATGGTCCCGAGGATCACGTTACGGATGCGCCTGAAACCTGACTTGAGGGTGCCTCGGAGCGGTGAGTGCCTCCCTCTGGGCTCGAAGTCGAGGCCGGGGACGTCGCCGAGCGCTTGAACCAACGCGACGCGACGCTCCGCTGCTTGCCGGGTCGGCGTGACCGGCGGCTGGCAGCGGCGGTTCTGGGAAGCCCGTCGAGGCCCCGAGCACGGACGACCTTCCCGTTCCCCGACGCAGCGTCCACGTCGTGATCGTCACGGTCGGGCGGGAACCGAGGGGCTCGGCGAGGCCCGGGGCCGCTTCCGTTGTTCGGACCTGCGCCCGCGCCGAGGCTCCCCCGCACCGCTGGTTCCGGCTTGGAAGTCTGCTACAGCAAGCCACCGCGGCCGGTCGTCCTCGTCGAGGCCGCGCCCCAGCACGGGTGAGCCATGCCCCAGTTCCTGCCGCGAGCCGAGGCCCTGCGCGCGACCGTCGGCCCCTTCGCCCATCGTCCGCGGCTGCTGAGCGGCATCGGGCTCGGGCTCCTGGTCTTCCTCGCCTCGACGCTCGTTGCGTCGGGGCTCGAAGGGAGCACGCGCGCGGCGCTCGGGTGGGACGTCACCTGCGTCTGGTTCGTGGGCCTCACCCTGGCCCACATGCGCCGCCAGAGCCTGTCCGACCTCAAGGCGCACGTGATCGCCCAGGACGAGGGTCAGGGCGTCATCGTCGCCCTGGTGGCGACGGCGGCGGCCGCGAGCCTGTGGGCGGTGGGCGCCGAACTGTCCCTCGCCAAGGACGCGCACGGCCTCGCCAAGGACCTCAGGGTCGCGCTCGCGCTGCTCACCGTGGCGCTGTCCTGGTTCGTGACCCAGCTCATCTTCGCCCTGCACTACGCGCACGAGTATTACGCGCCCGACAAGACCACGCCCGAGGAGGACGACGTGGTGGGAGGCTTGCAGTTCCCGGGCGGGGAAGACCCCGACAACTGGGACTTCCTGCACTTCGCGGTGGTGATCGGCGTCGCGAGCCAGACCGCCGACGTCGCCTTCACGGCGCGGCGGATGCGCCGGATCGGCACCGTCCACGGCCTGGTCGCCTTCACCTTCAACACCGCCGTCCTGGCGCTCACCATCAACCTGCTCGCCGGGCTGTTCTGAGGCGCCGGGCCGACCTGCCCGTCGCGGCCGTTCATCGGCCCGTCATCCGGGAAACTTTAACGCCCGGCCCCGCGTCCCCCACGGGTCGCGACCGCGACGCACCCCCTCGGAGGAGCCGCGCGCGGTCCCCTCCCCAATCCGGAGACCGCCTTGCGCGCCTCGATCCTCTTCGCCGTGTCCCTTTGCGCCGCGGGCGCCCTGGCTCAGCCCGTGAGCCCGGCGCTCGCGCAGGCCGCCCAGCAGGATCAGGCCGGCCCGCCCATCGCGCTCACGCCCACCCTGGTCGACGCCTTCCTGGGCGCCAACAAGGACGTCTCGGCCCTGGAAGCCAAGATCCCGAACGACAGCGCCCCCGACGCCAAGCTCATGGCCCAGCTCGACGCCGCGGCCAAGAAGGGCGGCTTCTCGGGCTACGACCAGTACGGCCAGACCGAGGCCGCCATCTCGGCCGTCATGGACGGCATCGACCCCGACACCAAGACCTTTGTCGGCGCCCAGGCCGTCCTCAAGAAGCAGATCGCCCAGATCCAGGCGGACAAGACCCTGAAGCCCGCCGACAAGAAGCAGGCCCTCGAACAGATGAACGACGCGCTGAAGTCCGCGGGCTCCGACCAGCCGCCGGCCGGCAACGTCAGCGTCGTGACGCAGAACTACGCCAAGCTCAACGCCGTGGGCGACCAGCAGTAAGGGCGCGGCCGGACGGTCCCGGCTCGGCCCGTCAGCCCCGCCGCGACCGTCCGGCGAGCGCCAGGGCGCCCAGCAGGCCCACGGCCCCGAGCCCCGCCGCGAGCGCGTCCCGCCCGCGCGAGGTCACGAAGGCGTTGCGCCCGGGCTTGACCCTGCCGCCGAAGGCGCCGTCGATGCCGGGGTCTTCCCCGTCGACGTCGAACAGGTTGCCTTCGGGCCGGCGGGGCGGCTCGGAGCCGAGCTGCGCGTCCCAGGCCTTCGCGGCCTGCTGGTCCGCGAAGGCCGGCGCCACGGCCTGGGCCGCCGCCATCGCGACCGTGGAACTGCCCACCCACACGTCGCGCACCGGCGCGCGCACCGCCGCGAGGATCGCCTCGGCGCAGAGCCGGGGGTCGTAGACCGGGTCGGGCGCGACCTGCGCGCGCCCGGTCAGGTTGCGGGCCCTGCCGAACTGGGGCGTGTTGACGGCGGGCAGGTAGACCACCGTCAGGTCGACCGCCACGCCCTCGTGGATCAGCTCGGCCCGCAGGCTGTCCGTGAAGCCCGCCACCGCGTGCTTGGCCCCGCAGTAGGCCGCCTGCAGCGGCGCGGAGCGCAGCCCCAGGCCGGACGACACCTGGACGATGTGGCCCCGGTTGCGGGCGCGCATGCGCTTGAGCGCCGCCATCGTGCCGAACACCTGGCCGTGGTAGGTCACGTCCGTGACGCGGCGGAACTCCTCGGGGCTGACCGCGCTCACCGGCCCCACCACCGTGGCCATGGCGTTGTTGACCCACACCCGGATCGGCCCGAGCTCGCGCTCGATCCGGTCCGCCGCGGCCTCCACCGCGGCGTGGTCCGCGACGTCGACCGGGATCGCGAGCGCGGGGGCGCCGGCCGCCGCGAGCTCAGCCTCCGTGGACCGCCCCCGCGCCTCGCTCCGCCCCAGCACCGCGACCGCCCAACCGTTCCGCGCGAAGGCGAGCGCCGTGGCGCGCCCGATGCCCTGCGTACCGCCGGTCACTACCGCGACCCGGCGCGACCGCGCCCCGTCCGTACCCGTCATGTTCCGGCCCTCTGCGCTTGGCGCGGCCCCGGCCCCCCGGCCCGCCGCGGCCACAGGGTGGACTTCGGCCCGGCTCCGGCGAAATCAACGCGGCCGGGTCCGCGCGGAATCGAAGCAGGCCTACGGGCCCGTCCGGTCGGGGCCTCCCGCCGCGACCGCGTCGGCGGCCCACCCGCCGGGCCCGAAGCCCGCCAACGCGCGGTAGGCTTCCGCGATGGATCGGCGCCGGACCTTGTCCGGGTCGCCCCGGCGCACCTCCACCCGCGTGTCGGCCCCGCACCCCTCGAAATGCAGATCGAAGGTTTGCGTCCCGACGCGCACGTCCCGCAGCGTCAGGTCGGGCAGCCAGTGCGGCAGCCACGGGTCCAGGTGGAGCACGCCGGCGGCAGCGTCCGGCTGGAAGCCCAGCATGGCCTGCATCAGCAGGAACACGCTGCCCGCGGCCCAGGCCTGGGGCACGTTGGCGCCCACGTACTGGACGGGGAAGTTGGCGCCGTCGCGCGGGATGCCCGCGTAGAGTTCCGGCAGCCGGTGCAGCGCGAAGAAGCTCGCGGCCTCGCTGACGTCGCGGGCGATCCGCCCGGCCTCCTCGTGGAACCCGTAGCGCTTGAACCCGAAGGCGATCAGGCTGTTGTCGTGCGGCCAGACGGAGCCGTTCTGGTACGAGTGGGGATTGTAGGAGGGGTGGTCCGCCGACAGCGTGCGGATCCCCCAGCCCGACCACATGTCCGGCCGCATCAGCCGCTCCACGACGCGGGCCGCCTTGTGGGGCGGAACGATGCCGCTCATCAGCAGGTGGCCCGGGTTGGAGGCGACCGTGAGCACCCGGGCCTTGGCGCCGTCCAGGCAGTAGGCGTAGAAGCCGCTCGCCTCGTCCCAGAACGTCTCGTCGAAGCGCCGCGCGAGGTCGGCGGCCTTGCCGCGCAGCCGCGCCGCGTCGTCCGCCCGGTCGAGCACGTCGTAGATCTCGGCCATCCTGTTCCACGCGTCGAACACGTAGCCCTGCAGCTCGCACAGCGCCTTGGAGCCTTCCACGGGCGACCCGTCGGGGTGCATCACGGCGTCGCCCGCGTCCTTCCAGCCCTGGTTCTCGTAGCCCGCGGAGGCGCGCCGGCGGTATTCCTGGAAGCCGTCCCCGTCCGCGTCGCCGTGCGCGTCGATCCAGGCGAGGCAGCGCTCGGCGGCGGGCAGGTGCTGGTGGAGCAGCCCGCGGTCGCCCGAGTAGCGCCAGGCCACGTGCAGGGTGATGAGGTAGAGGGGCGTCGCGTCGGCGGTCCCGTAGTACGGGGTGTGGGGGACCTTGCGCAGGACGGCGAGTTCGCCGTGGCGCATCTCGTGCAGGATCTTGCCCGGCTCCGCGTCGTGCTCGTCGTCGAGGGCGGTCGCCTGCAACTCGCCCAGGACCTCCAGCGCGCCCCGCGCGAAGTCCGGGTAGACCAGCACGGTCTGCAGCGCCGCGATCAGGCTGTCGCGCCCGAACAGCGCCACGAACCAGGGCACGCCCGCGGCGGGCACGAAGCGCAGGTGGTCGGTGCCCTCCACGGTCAGGCGCAGCGAGGCCATGTCCTCCACCGACTGCTGGAAGAGCGCGTAGAACTCCTCGTTGCCCGTCGTGATCTTGAGAACCGTGTCCTTCCATTCCTGCATGGCGGCGCCGGTCTCGGCCGCGGCCGCGTGGGCGAAGCAGTTGTCGGGCGCCGGATAGGTCCGGTCGCCGTCGACGAGGTCGTGGAGCAGGCAGGCGGACCACGAGCCGCGCGGGGGGATCTCGACCTCGAACACGAGCCGGCCGTTGGCAGCCTCGCAGCGTCCGGCGTTGTTGTCCACCCGCGTCCGCACCGCGCGGCGGAAGGGGCCGTTGGCGAAGCTCGACGTCAGGGTGGCGGCCGCGGGGTCCCAGCGGGTGGTGATGCGGCCGCGGCGGACCAGTCGCTTGCCCTTGACGTCGAACAGGTCCGCGAAGTCGCTGCGGATCATGATCTCGAAGTTGAAGCGGACCAACCGGGGCCCGTAGTTGGTCAGCCGGAAGTCCTCCTGCAGCCCGCCGTCCACCGTGCGGGTCAGTTCGAGGCCGACCGTCCGCGGGGGGACCGGCCCGTCCTCGGACTCGAAGCCGGCGTTGATCAGGTAGATCCGCGCCAGATAGTATAAGACCGCGCCCGCGTTGAGCAGCTCGAAGCCCGTGCCGTTGGCCGAGATGCCGTAGGCGCTGATGACCCGCGTGTCGAAGAAGTAGAGCCCCCTGTCGGTGCCCGACAGGATTTGCCCGTCCGGCTCGCAGGCCAGCACCGTGTGGTCGCGGTTGATGGTCAGGAGCGGTGGGCCGATCGTGATTTCCAGGGCCACGCTGCCTGCCTGTCGCGACGATGCGGGAAGGACTCCCCCGAGCGCCCGCATCAGGGATGATGGCCGCGAGGGCTGTCAATCGGCACACTGCCGCGCCCTGCCACCCGGGCGCGGACCGCGCCGCGCCCGGCGACCCGCCGTCCGTCCTCAACCGCGCGTCAGGCGGGCTTGCCCGCTCCGGGGTCGCCCTTGTGGACCGAGGCCGCGTAGATCTCGTCGATGGTTCTGGCCAGGGTCGCGTCGAACTCGGCCTCGTCCATCCCGTGCTTGAGGTCGTCGATCAGGGCCCGCGAGAAGCTCGCGATCATGCCGTGGTTCCGGGCGAGGCGGCGGCAGGCGTCGGTCCGCTCGTAGCCGCCCGACAGCGCCACCACCCTCACCACGCGCGGGTGGCGCGTCAGCGCCGCGTAGGTGTCGGGGCGGTCGGGGATGGTCAGCTTGAGCATGACCTCCCGGCCCTCGGGCAGGGCGTCCACGGCGCGGGTCAGCGCGGCGTCCAGCATGGCCTCCGCGTCCGCCTTGCCCGGGCTCTTGATCGACACCTCCGGCTCGACGATGGGCACCAGGCCGTGGCCCGAGATCTGCGCCGCCACGGCGAACTGCTGCGCCACGATCGCCGCGATGCCGTCCTCGGAGGCGTCGTCGATCACGGAGCGCATCTTGGTGCCGAAGACGCCGAGCTTGACCGCGCGGGCGAGCAGCGCGTCGAGGCCCCCGATCGGCTTCATCAGCCTGACGCCGTCGCGCGCCTCCTCCAGCCCCTTGTCGACCTTGACGTAGGGAACGATGCCCCGCTCCTCCCACAGGAAGCTCGGCACGGGCTTGCCCGCGGCCTGCCCGTCCATCGTGCCCTCGAACAGGATGGCGCCGATCACCTTGTCGCCCGTGAAGGCCGGCGCGGTCATGATGCGGACGCGCATCTCGTGCATCAGGCGGAACATCTGGTCCTCGCCCCGGTAGCCGTCGTCCGGGATGCCGTAGTGGCGGAGCGCCCCGGGCGTGGAGCCGCCGCTCTGGTCGAGCGCGGCGATGAAGCCGCCCTTGTCGCGCGCCTGCGCCATCATCGCGTCGTGTGTCACGTCCATCCTCCTGCCCGGCCGAGGGTCGGGGCCGGCGTCATGCCCCTTCCGAACGGGGCCGGCCCGACGCACTCATGTCACCGCGGCCCGGTCGCGTGCAACCCGCGGATCGAATTGATCGCGACAACGCGGGCCGGCCGGCCGGGGTTGCGGGGCCCGCGGGCCCCGGTCCCGCCCGTGACGCGTCAGGGTCCCGGGTCCCCTGCAAGCGCGCGGCGGCCCGGCCGTCAGCGCGGAACCGCGGCCGCGATCTCGGCCACCAGCTCGTCGGTCGTGCGCGTGCGGCAGTAGTGGCCCCGCATCGCCTCGATCGACCGCGCGTGGCGGCCGGGCGCGTGGGCCGCGCAGCAGTCCTCCACCTGCGTCACCAGGAAGCCGCGGTCCGCCGCGTCGCGGATGGCGGACTCGACGCACTGGTCGGTGAGGATGCCGTAGACCACCAGAAACTCGATCCCGAGGTTGCGCAGCACGTAGTCGACGTTGGTGGAGTTGAAGATCCCGGAGGAGGTCTTGGGGATGACGATCTCGTCGCCCCGCGGCCCCACGGCGTCGATGACCTTGGCGCCCCACGATCCCCTGGGGACGTGCAGGTTGGAGATCTTGTGGTCGAGGCTCCGGTCGCGGCCGTCCGCCGTCAGGCTCTCGATCACGGTGAAGATCACCTCGACCCCCGCGGCCCGCGCCGCCGCCTGGAGCCGCGCCTGGTTGGGGATCACGACCTCCGCCAGCCGCACGTGGAAGGCCGCTCCGCCCTCCGGCGCGCTGGGCCGCCGCGCGGCGGCCACGAGGTCGGGATTGTGCTCGCCGTTCTGCATGTCGACGCTGAGCAGGGCCGTGCGCGCGGGCACGATCGGGCGCTCCCGGTAGGCGCCGTCCGGGGCGTCGATGGCGGGGAGGGGCATGGGGCACTCCGAAAGGAAGCGGAACGAACGGCAGTGTAGGGCCCGGGCGCGTTGCCCGCGACGGGCCGAAGCGTCGAGACGTCCGCATCACCGCAAGCTCCGCCCCCGCGCCCCGCCACGGCCCGGAATGGCACGTCGCCGACCGGGTGCTCCGCCGGCGATTGTCACCGTTCCGCCGCTCCTCTAGCCTGCGGGCTGTGGCGGAGATCCGGGCGTCGGGAGGTCAGGGGCGCGTGAGCATGGCAACGTCGCCCATCAAGCGCGAGCGCCTCGTCGTGGTGGCGTGCAGCGACGTCGCGGGCCAGGTGCGCGGCAAGGGGTTTCCAGCCGACCAGCTCGACGCGCGTCGGCGCTTCGGGGTCGGCTGGACGCCCACCAACGTCATGATCAACTGTTTTGGGCGGATCCCCGCCACCCCGTTCGGGGCCGCGGGCGACCTCCTGCTCGTGCCGGCCGAAGGCGGCGACGTCGTGCTCGACTTCGGCGACGGCTCGGTCGAGCACCTGATCCTGGGCGACGTCCTGACCACCGACGGCAAGCCCTGGGACTGCTGCCTGCGCGCCTTCCTGAAACGCGCGCTGGACGACCTGGAGCGCGAGGGGGGCCTGCGCGTCCTGGCGAGCTTCGAGCACGAGTTCTGGCTCGACAGCGCCGCCGACCGGCCGGGCGACAGCTACGCGGCGGGCAAGCTGCGCGGCCTCGAACCCTTCCTGGGCGACGTGCTCGGCGCCCTCAGGGCCAACGGCATCCCGCCCGACACGGTGCTGCCCGAGTACGGGCCCCGGCAGTTCGAGCTGACCGTGGACCCCTGCCTCGGCCTGGAGGCGGCGGACCGGGCCGTCAAGCTCAGGGAGATCTGCCGCTCGGTCGCGCGGCGGCACGGCGCGCGCGTGAGCTTCTCGCCCGTGGTGACGCGCGGGGTCGTGGGCAACGGCGTCCACATCCACCTGAGCCTCGTCGGTCCGGACGGCCGGCCCGCCTCCTACGCGCCCGACGCGCCCGGCGGCCTGAGCCCCGTCCAGGCCTCCTTCGCGGCCGGCGTGCTGCGCCACGCCCGCGCGCTCTGCGCGCTGACCGCGCCGAGCGTGATCTCCTACGAGCGGCTGAAACCGCACTCGTGGTCGGCGCACTACACCAACATCGCCGTCCGCGACCGCGAGGCCATGCTGCGGATCTGCCCCTGGCCGGACGCGCCCGACGTGGACGTCGCCAAGCGCTTCAACGTCGAGTTCCGCGCCGCCGACGCCGCGGCCAGCCCCTACCTCCAGCTCGGCGCCCTGGTGCGCGCGGGCCTGGACGGGATCCGCGACGCGCTGCCCCCGCCGCCGCTGTCGAGCGGCGACCCCGGCGCGCTCTCCCCCGCCGAGCGGGCCGCGCGCGGACTCGGTGAACTGCCCGCGAGCCTGGGCGAGGCGCTCGACGCGCTCGAAGCCGATCCCGTGGCGCTGGGCTGGCTCGGCCCGACCCTCGCGGAAGCCTACCTGATGCACAAGCGCGGCGAGGTGGCCGCCACCGAGGGTTTGTCGCCGGACGAGCTGTGCGCCACCTACGCGCAGGCCTACTGATGGGCGTGGGGCAGGGTGTCCGGGCAGGACGCCTCGCGCCCGTCCCGCCCCCGTTCCGTCTCCCGGACAGGCCCGCCGTCGCGGTGGGGCGCGGCTTCCGGCCATGACGGAGACGGTTCTCGTCACGGGCGTCGAGGGCCTGGTCGGCTACGCGGTGGCGCGCCGGCTGCGCGACGCGGGCGTCGCGGCCGTGGGGATGGACCGCCGGGTCGCGGACGCCGCCGCGCTCGGCGTGCCCGTGGCCGAGGCCGACATCTGCGACGCCCACGCCCTCTACGGAACCCTGGCCGCGCACCGCTGCACGGCCGTAGTCCACTGCGGTGCGGTCTCCGGCCCCATGCTGGCGAAGGGCGAGCCCGAACGGCTCATGCGCACCAACGTGTCCGGCACGCTGGCGGTGCTGGAGGCCGCGCGCCGGCTCGGCCTGCGCCGGGTCGTGTTCTGCTCCTCGCTGATGGTCTACGGCGCGAACGACGGCGCGGCGCTGGCCGAGGATGCGCCCCTCCGGGCCCGTGACACCTACGGGGCCAGCAAGGTCGCGGCCGAGGCGATCGTCACGGCCTACGCGGCCGAGCACGGGCTCGACGCGGTGTCGGCCCGGCTCGCCTGGGTGTACGGGCCGCGGCGGCAGACCGCGTGCGGCATCCGCCGGATGCTGGAGGACGCGCTCGCGGGCCGCCCCACGCGCTTCGGGAGCGGGGGACGCGCGATGCGGCAGTACGTCCACGTCGACGACGTCGCGGCCGCGCTCCACGCGCTGCTCGACGCGTCCGGCGTGGCGGGCCGCGCCTACAACGTGTCGGGCGGCGACTACCGGCCGTTCCCGGCCGTGGCGGACCTCGTGCGGGCGATGTTCCCCGCGGCCGACATCGCCGTGGGCGACGACCCCGACCCCGACCCCGAGGACCCGCCCATGGGGCCGCTCGCCATCGGGGCCATCGCGCGCGACGCGGGCTGGAGGCCCGCGCTGCCCCTGCCCGAGGGCCTGCGCGGCTACGCGGACTGGCTCAGGTCTCGGCCCCGCCCCTGAACGGGTGGTGCGCGATCCAGTGCCGGGCGATCTCCACGCGGCGGCACACCCAGGCGTCGGGATGCGCCCCGACGTGGTCCATGAAGCGCGCCAGCGCTTCCGCCCGGCCCGGGCGGCCGGTCAGGCGGGCGTGCAGGCCGATCGACATCATCTTGGGTTCGCCGCGCTCGCCCTCGCGGCGGAGCTGGTCAAAGGCGGCCCTGAGGTAGCGGAAGAAGTCGTCGCCCGACATCCAGCCCGGGCTCATGGCGAACTTGAAGTCGTTGGTGTCAAGCGCGTAGGGCACGATCAGCCGCGGCTTGCCGGCCACGAGCGTCCAGTAGGGCAGGTCGTCGTTGTAGCTGTCCGAGTCGTAGAGGGTCTCGGTTTCCTCCATGACGAGCCGGCGCGTGCTGTCGCTCACCCGGCCCGTGTACCAGCCGAGCGGCGGCGTCCCGGCGATGCGCGCGATGGCCTCGACCGCCCTGCGGATGTCCGCGCGCTCCCGGGCCTCGGGCACGCCCGCGTAGTCGATCCAGCGCCAGCCGTGGCTCGCGACCTCGTGGCCCGCCTCCGCCATGGCGCGGCCCGCCTCCGGGTTGCGGCTGAGCGCGAGCCCGACCGCCCAGCAGGTGAAGGGCAGGCGCCGCTCCTCGAACAATCTCAGGATGCGCCAGAAGCCCGCGCGGCTGCCGTACTCGAAGGCGTCCTCCACGAAACCATTCCGGCGCGGCTGCGGCGCGACCCCCACGATGTCGGGCACCAGGTAGTGCTCGGACTGCCCGTCGCCGTCCGCCACGCTGCGCTCGCCGCCCTCCTCGTAGTTGAGCACGAAGCTGACCGCCACGCTCGCCCCGGCGGGCCAGGCGACCGCCGGGCGGGTGCGGCCGTAGCCCACGAGGTCGCGGGGGGTGCTTGCGTCCATGCCGGAGCCTCCTCCAGGGTCCGGGATGGCCCGGCCCGCTTCTCGCCCGCCGCGGCGCGTTGTCCTGCGCGGCCGTTATGCAGTATGGCGGAGCGGCTTGCCGGAGGCCACAAACCCCATGACCATGCCCACCGACCCCGTCACGGCGGCCGTCCTGGTGATCGGCGACGAGATCCTGTCGGGCCGCACCAAGGACAAGAACATCGGCACGATCGCGGACTACCTCGCCGACCTCGGCATCGACCTGCGCGAGGTGCGGGTGGTGCCCGACGTGGAGGGCGAGATCGTCGACGCCGTGAACGCGTTGCGCGCCCGCTACACCTACCTGTTCACCACCGGCGGCATCGGGCCCACCCACGACGACATCACGGCCGACAGCGTCGCCAAGGCCTTCGGCGTGCCGATCGCCGAGGACCCGCGCGCGATCGCGCTGCTGCTCCAGCGCATCAAGCCCGAGGAGCTGAACGAGGCGCGCCGCCGCATGGCCCGCATCCCCGAGGGCGCGGCGCTCGTCGAGAACGCGGTGTCCAAGGCGCCGGGCTTCTGGCTGGGCAACGTGATCGTGATGGCGGGCGTCCCCTCCGTGATGCAGTCCATGCTGGACTTCGTGGCGCCCAAGCTCACGGCGGGCACGCCCGTCACGGTTGAGACGCTGGACACGGGCGGGCTGCCCGAGGGCGCCTACGCGGCGGCGCTCGGCGCGCTCGCGGCCCGGAACCCCGCCGTCTCGATCGGCTCCTACCCCTCGTTCCGCGACGGCACGTTCCACAACCAGATCGTGGTGCGGGGCCGCGACGCGGCGGCCGTGGCGGAGGTCAGGGCGGCCGTGCTGGCCATGCTGGACGGGCTCCGCTCCGACCGGGTGCCGATGTGACCGAGGCCCCCGGCGACAAGGCCTTCCCGGTCTCCTGGGACCAGTTCCATCGCGACGCCCGCGCGCTCGCCTGGCGGCTGTCGGGCGCGGGGCCGTTCGGGGCGGTGGTGTGCATCACGCGCGGCGGCCTCGTGCCCGCGGCCATCGTGGCGCGCGAGCTCGGCCTGCGCACGATCGAGACGGTGTGCATCGCGAGCTACCACGATGACCAGACGCAAGGCGGCCTTGAGGTCATCAAGGGCCTGTCGCAGGCCGTGCTGGACCTGGGCGACGAGGGCGCGCACGTGCTCGTGGTGGACGACCTCGTCGACACGGGCAAGACCGCGTCCGTCGTGCGCGGCATGCTGCCCCGGGCGCACATCGCCACCGTCTACGCCAAGCCCCTCGGCCGCCCGGTGGTGGACACCTTCGTGACCGAGGTGTCGCAGGACACCTGGATCTACTTCCCCTGGGACATGGGCCTGGCGTTCCAGCCGCCGCTCGCGCGCGGCGCGGCCGGCTAGCGGTGGACAGGGAACCGCCGAGGCTCTAGGAGCCACGGGCGCGACGCAGCGCGGACGTGGCGAAACCGGTAGACGCAGCAGACTTCAATTGGAGTGCCCGGGCGGGAAACCCCCGGCGTAGAACCGCTCAAAGTCGGGGAAAGCTTCGGGGCGCGAGCCCCTGCCGATCCCGAGCCAAGCCTCCGGCCCCCGGAGGACGGTGTAGAGACTAGACGGGCGGCGCCTGGGCCCCGGCACCCTGCCGGGGCGTGGCGAAGGGATAGTCCAGACCACGAACGCCACTCGGCGGCGGCGAAAGCCGAAGTGGTACGAAAATCTGCATCCCTCACGGGAGTGCGGGTTCGAGTCCCGCCGTCCGCACCACGTTCCCCGTCCCTTCAGCACTTCCTATCTTCCGGCTTGCGCAGTCCTCAACGCCCCCCACGTCGCGGCGCCAGCCCGCCGCGCCTCCGCGTAGACCGGGAACAGCCGGTCGTACACGCGCGCCAGCTCGGGGTCGGGCTTCAGCGGCGGCTGGAGCAGCCGGGTCGCCCAGTCGTCCGTGCAGCGTTCCATGTCGGGGTAGAGGCCGAGCGCCACGGCCGCGACCATGGCGGCGCCCGCGGCCCCCGCCTCCTCGCGCGCGCTGGTGCGGATGTCGGCGTCGAGCACGGCGCCCAGCACCGTCCTGAGCGCGCGCGAGCGGGCCGCGCCGCCCGACACCCGGATCTCGCGCGGCACGTCGCCCATGCCGCCGTAGCAATCCCGCGCCGCGAAGGCCAGGCCCTCGACGACGCCGCGCAGGAGGTCGTCGTAGCGGTGGTCCTCGGTCAGGCCGATGAACTGCGCCCGGGCGGCGGCGTCGACGAACGGCCCGCGCTCCCCCGCCGACGAGATGTAGGGGTGGTAGAGGAGCGTGCCGGGCCTGGCCCCCAGCACGCGCGCGTCCAGGGTCTGGAGGAACCGCTCGCGCGTCACCGCCACGTCGTGGTCGGCCAGGATGCCGCGCGCGAGGTCGATGATCCAGTCCAGGTTCAGGGTCGCGGCCATGTTGGACTGGAGCTGCGCGTAGCTGCCCGGCACGGGGAAGGCGATCGTGTAGCCCGTCAGCTCGGGCGGCACCCGCACGTGGTCGGCGGTGGGCGCGTAGCGCATGTGGATGCCCGTCGAGCCGATGATGGTGCACCCCGCCTCGGCCTCGCGGTCGAACAGCCCGGCGCCGAGCGCCGTCGCCACGATGTCGATGTAGCTCAGCACCACCGGCAGCCCCTCGGGCAAGCCGGTCTCCCCCGCGGCCCCCGGGCTCAGCGCGCCCACCTCGCGCAAGCCGTCCACCACCGGGGGCACCAGGCGCGCCTCGTCCGCGAGGCCCAGGTCGGCCAGCACGTCGGGGTCGAGGCTGCGCGTCCGGATGTTGCCGAAGGTCGCGATGCTCTCGGACGGGTCGCCGGCCCGCACGCCCGTCAGCCTGAAGTAGAGCCAGTCCTTGCAGTGGAAGGCCGTGGCGGAGGCCTCCAGAACCTCCGGCCGGTTCCGCTTCAGCCACAGGAGCTGCGCGCTCTGCAGGCAGGCGCTCAGGCCCGTGCCCGTCCGGGCCACGACCCGGCGCTCGCGGGGCGTCCCGCGCAGCTCCCCCACCACGTCCGACGCGCGCGCGTCGAGCCACAGCATGGCGGGGGCGGCCGGCTGCCCGTCGCGGTCGATCAGCCAGGTCCCGTCGCCCTGCGCCGTGACCGAGACCGCGAGCGCGCGGGACGCCAGCGACGGAACCACCTCGGCGAGGCCCCGCAGCGTCGCGGCCGTGTCGGTCCAGGTCCGGTTCATGTCCTGCTCGGCCCCGCCGCCCTCCACGCGCGCGTAGATGTTGGGCAGGGCGAAGACGCCCAACTGCGTCCCGTCCGCCGCGAAGGCCACCGACTTGATCATGGACGTGCCCGCATCGATCCCGATGATGACATCCCGCTTCATGGCTTCCTCCCGGCCCCCGGCCTTCGCGGACCGGTGCGGCCTCGCACGCGCGCCGGGCAGTGTCGGCCAGGCGGCAGGGCGACGCAAGGCGGGCGGCCCGGCCCCGCGCTGCACGCGCCGCGTCGAGCCCTGCCCAGGAAGGGGCCCGGGTGCAACGACACCGCCGCCGGACAGGGTGGATCGGGGAAGGGGGGGGAAGATGGCACGGCCGAGCGGCAGAAGGCGGCCCGGACGCGTGGAACCGCGTGCGGAACGGGTGGCACCGTCGGACGGGCGCGCAACCGCGGGGCGCGAGCCGCATTGGACACGCGGGCCGGCCGCCGTTGTCCCAAGGAGAGCAGGGTGCAGGGTGCAACGTCCACCGAGGGAGGCGCGGCGTCGGACGGGACGCTGCCGGTTGAGGGTCACGGGTCGGACACGATCCACGGCCATTCCAAGGCGAGCCTCGCGGGGCTCGGGCTCGCGGCGCTGGGCGTCGTGTTCGGCGACATCGGCACGAGCCCGCTCTACACGCTGAAGACCGTGCTCGACCTGGCCGGCGGCAAGCCGGACCCCGCCACGGTGCTCGGCCTCCTGAGCCTGCTCCTGTGGACGCTGATCGTCGTCGCCACGCTCAAGTACGTGACCGTGGCGATGAGCCTCAGCAACGGCGGCGAGGGCGGCATCCTGGCCGTGATGTCGCTGATCGGCCTCAAGCGCCACCGCCCGCTGATCGTGGCCGTGGGCCTGTTCGGCGCGGCGCTGATCTACGGCGACGGGGCCGTGACGCCCGCCATCTCCGTCCTGTCGGCGCTGGAGGGGTTGACCATGGCGACGCCGGCCGTCGCGCCCTACGTGCTGCCGGCCGCGGTCGCGGTGCTGCTCGCCCTGTTCGCGGCGCAGCCGCTCGGCACCGAGCGGATCGGCAGGGCGTTCGGCCCGGTGATGGGGCTCTGGTTCGGCGTGCTGGCGGTGCTGGGCCTCGCGGGCGTGCTGCACCACCCGGCCGTGTTCGCCGCCCTCAACCCGCTCTACGGGCTGAGGCTGCTCGCCTCGGGCGGCGCCGGGGGCTTCCTGGTGCTGGGCGGCGTGTTCCTGTGCGTCACGGGCGCGGAGGCGCTCTACGCCGACATGGGGCACTTCGGTCCCACCCCGATCCGGCTGTCGTGGCTCACGATCGTCTTCCCGAGCCTCGTCCTGAACTACGCGGGCCAGGCCGCGGTCGTGCTCGACGGGGCGCCCGCCGACGGCAACATCTTCTACCGCCTGTGCCCGGGATGGTCCCTGGTGCCCATGGTGGGCCTCGCCACCCTCGCCACCGTGATCGCGAGCCAGGCCATCATCACGGGCGCCTATTCCATGACGCGGCAGGCGATCCAGCTCGGCTGGCTGCCCCGGCTCACGGTCAAGCAGACCTCGTCCGAGGGTTATGGGCAGATCTACGTGGGCGGCGTGAACTGGCTGCTGATGGTCGTCACCGTCGCGCTGGCGCTGGGCTTCCGCAAATCCGACAACCTGGCCAGCGCCTACGGCATCGCGGTGTCGCTGACCATGCTGATGACCACCGTGCTGCTGTTCATCGCCATGCGCGAGGTGTGGCGCTGGAGCCTCGCCGCGGCGGGCGCGGTCGCGGGCGCGTTTCTCCTGGTGGACGCGAGCTTCCTCGCCGCCAACCTGGCCAAGGTCCTGGACGGCGGCTATGTCCCGCTGCTGCTCGCCTGCGCGGTCTACGGCGTCATGTGGGTGTGGCACCGCGGCACGCGGGCCCTTCAGGAGCGCCTCGCCGAGGACCTCGTGCCGGTGGAGGACTTCACCGCGCAAACCGTGTCGCGCCAAACGCCCCGCGTGCCCGGCACGGCGGTGTTCCTGACGCGCCAGGACCGCGACGTGCCCGCCGTGCTGCTGTGGCACCTCCTGCACAACCGTGCCTTGCACACCGACATCGTCGTGCTGACGGTGGCGGCCGCGGCCGTGCCGTGGAGCGACGCCGACGCGCGGCTCAAGGTGGACGAGCTGGCGCCGCGGTTCTGGCGCGCCCGGGCGACCTTCGGGTTCATGGAGCGGCCCGACATCCCCGCCGTGGTCGAGGCCATGAAGCGGCGCGGCTGCGGCGGCGACCTCGCCGACGTCACCTACTACGTGGGCCACGCCACCGTGACCCCCCGCGACGACGGGCAGGGCCTGCCGCGCTGGCTCGAAGCGCTCTACGCGACGCTGGAGCGCAACTCGGCCCACGGCACCGACTTCTTCCGCCTGCCGCCGGACAAGACCGTGGAGCTGGGCCGGCAGGTCACGATCTGAGCGGGGGTCGCGGTCAGGTCACGCGAGGCCGCTCAGGCCGCCACCTCCAGGGCCTCGGGCAGGCTGAAGCGGAACGTGGTGCCGCGGTCCACCACGCTGCGGACGGTGAGCTCGCTCCCCATCCGCTCGCACAGGTCGCGGCAGAGCAGCAGCCCGAGCCCGCTGCCGCGCTCGCCCGCGGTGCCGACCGTGGTGACGCGCCGGTCCAGCTTGAACAGGTCGTCGATCTTGTTGGGCGGCATGCCGAGCCCGGTGTCGACCACCCGGACCTCGACCGCCCCGTTCCGCCCGTGCGCCGCCACCGTGACCGTGCCGCCCGGCAGGGTGAACTTGATCGCGTTGGACACGAGGTTGCGCAGCACCGCGAGCAGCATGTCGCGCTGGCCGCGCACCACCAGCCCGTCGCACTCGGCCTTGAGCGTCAGCCCCTTGTCGGCCGCCGCCACCGCGGCGCCGGCCACCGTTTCGCGCGCCACCGCGCCAAGGTCGACGGGCCTGAGTTCCACCGCCACCGTGTCCATCTGCAGGCTGGCCCAGGCGAACAGGCTCTCCATCAGCGCGTAGGCCTGGGTCGCGGCCTCCTTCAGCCCCTGCGCGCGGCGCTCGACGGAGGCGAGGTCCTTGGCCCCGACGCCCTGGGCCAGCACGGTGGACAGCCCCAGCAGCGCCTGGAACGGGTTGCGCAGGTCGTGCGCGATGATGGAGAACAGCAGCGTCTTCTGCCGGTTCAGCGTGTCGAGCTCCAGGCTCTTGGCTTCCGCCTCGTGCCGCGCCGCGCTGAGCTCCGCCACGAAGGCGCGGCGCGCCCGGGCGTAGCGGATCGCCCGCGCCAGCACGGAGGGGGTGGCCTCCGTCTTGGACAGGTAGTCGAGCGCGCCCGCCCGCATGAGCTGGAGCGCCACCTCGCCGTCGGCCTCGCCCGTCAGCATGATCACGGCCTGGCTGCCGCCGTCCGGCGACACCAGCGCGGCCAGCGTCTCGAACGCGTCCGCGCCGGGCAGCCGGTAGTCCAGAAGCACGCAGTCGAACTCCCCCGCCCGCGCGTCCGCCAGGCCGGACGCGGCGTCGGTCGCCTCGACCAGCTCGTGCCGGAGGTCGGACTTGCCCAGCGCCCGGCGGACCGAGGCGCGGTCGACCGCGTCGTCGTCGATCAGCAGGATGCGGGTGAGGACCGTCATCTACCCGGGGAACTCGACAACCGTCCAGTAGTGCTCCAGCATGGACACCGCCTGCATGAACGTCTTCGCCGGGTCCTGTTTAACGATATATCCGGCGACGTTGTGGCCGTAGGCGCGCGCCTTGTCCTCCTCGGCCTTGGAGGTGGTGACCATGAACACCACCGCGCTCTTGAACTCGTCGTCGGCGCGGATGGCCTCCAGGAACTCCAGCCCGTTCATGCGCGGCATGTTGAGGTCGAGCAGGATCAGGTGGGGTTTGGGCAGCTTGGGCTTGCCGTTCTCGCCGCGGAGGATCTCCAGGGCCTCGACCCCGTCCCGCGCCACCGTGATCGGGTTGGCGATGCGGCTCTTCACGAAGGCGCGCTTGAGGCCCTGGACGTCGACCTCGTCGTCGTCCACCAGCAGGAGGTTAACCGTCGGCGCCATCCTGTTTCCCCGTCGCTGCGTCGGGCCACGTGAAGTGGACCGCGAGCCCGCGGCCGTCGCGGCCGTCCGCGAGCCAGATCCTGCCGCCCTGGCGGTCGATCAGCTTCTTTACGATGGCGAGCCCCATGCCGCTACCCTCGACCTCGTCGCGCGGCTTGAGCGTCTGAAACATGCCGAACACGCGCTCGCGGAACCGCTCGGGCACGCCGGGCCCGTCGTCCGTGACCGTGAACTCCGGCCCGTCCGCGCCCGCGCGCGCGCCCACCCGGACGTGGCCGGTGGCGGGGTGGTCGTGGTGCTTGACCGCGTTGCCGATCAGGTTCTGGAACACCTGGGTGAGCGGCGCGCGGGGCGCCTGCACGGTGGGCAGGCCGGGCTCGGCCGAGATCGAGAACCCGGCGGGCGGGCTGACCAGCGCCGCCAGGTCCGCCACCAGCGCGCCCGTGTCGACCGCCACAACGTCCTCGGCGACGCGGCCCGCGCGCGAGTAGGCCAGCAGGTCGTCGAGCAGGCTTTCGAGCCGCCGGACGCGGCTTTTGAGCAGGTTCATGTTGGTGCGGGTGTCGCCCGCGAGCGCGTCTTCGAGGTCCTCCTCGATCCAGCTCACGAGGTTCTCGATGCCGCGCAGGGGCGCCTTGAGGTCGTGCGAGGCCACGTAGGCGAACTGTTCCAGCTCCTCGTTGGAGCGCCGGAGGTCGCGCGCCTGCCGGGCCAGCCGGCGCACCATGCGGTTGCGGTCGGTGACGTCGGTGAGCAGCGTCACGGCGCCCAGCACGGCACCGTCGGGGGCGCGGTGCGGGCGGTAGAAGGCCTCCAGCTCGCGCCGGTCGCCGTCAGCCGCGGCGACGACGTGGGTGAAGCGGGTGTCCTGGCCCGCGAGCGCGGCGTCGAGCTCCCGCGCGGCGCCCGGGAACGGCGCGGCCTTGAACACCTCCGCCACCGGGCGCCCCTGCAGGTCGGCCGTGTCCGCGGAGCCGGTGTCGAACCAGCGCCCGAACTCGCCGTTGAGGAAGCCCACCCGGTGCGCGCGGTCGACGTAGCCCACCAGGGCGGGCAGGGTGTCGGCGGTGGCGCGCAGGATCGAGGTGCGGCCGAGCTCGATCAGGCTGTCCTTGAACACCTGCACGGCGCGCGCCATGGCGCCGATCTCGTTGCGGTGGGCGGTGTCGGGCACCGTCGCGTCGAGGTCGCGCCCGACCAGCCGCCGCATCACCTCGGCGAGCGCCACCAGCGGCCGGACCACCAGCCGCCTGATCGCCACCCCCATGCCGCCGCAGATCGCGAGCGTCAGGACCGCGCCGATCGCGGCCGCCCAGATCGCGTTGCGCTCGGTCGCGCGCACGGCGTCGTTCTGCCCGTCGAGCACCTGCTGTTCGGCCGCCTCGATGGCGTCGAGGGATTGCCGCAGCCGGTCGAAATACTGCTTGCCCTGCCCGCCCGCTTCGATCGCCGCGGCCTGCGCCCGCGTGGCGGGGTCCGCCCCGAGCTGCCGCACGCGCTCGCCGACCTCGGTCTGCCACTGCCGGGCGGCGGCCTCCGCCTCGGCGAGGCGCCCGGCCTGGACCGTGCTGCCCGGCGGGATCAGGGCGTGGAGCTTGGTGAGCGCCTTGTCCAGGGCCGGGCGGCCCCAGGTGTCGGGTTCCAGGCTCTCGGCTTTGCCGGTCAGGAGGAAGCCGCGCTCGCCGGTTTCCTGGTTGACCATCGCGGTGCGGAAGTTGTCGAGCTGGCGGATGATGCGGTTGGAGTGCGAGCGCGCCTCGATCGCGTCGTTGAGCCGGTTGATCGTCACCACCACCGCGCCGCTGCTGAGCAGCGACACGGCCGCGATGGCGCCGATCGCCCCGCCGAGCGTGCGGCTGAGACCGTAGGTGTTGGGCATGCGGCGGATCGAGCCTCGTTGGACGCCGAGGCTCTAGCACGGATGAACCGGCCTGCCAGCGCGGGCGTCAGTACCCGGCGCCGCGCCCCACGACGTGGTCGAGCGGCGCGCCGCCCTCGTGCGCCAGGATGCGTGCCGCGAGCGACCGCGCGACCGCGGCCGGGCTGGAGATCGCGGCGTTGTGGGGCGTCACCGTGACCGCGGGGTGGCGCCACAGCGCCGAGGTTTCGGGCAGCGGCTCGGTTTCGAACACATCCAGCGTCGCGGCCCGCAGCACGCCCTCGTCCAGCGCCCGGAGCATGTCGGCCTCGACCTGCAACCCGCCCCGCCCCGCGTTGATCAGGATCGGGCCCGCGTGGCCGTCGCGCGCGAGCCCGGCGAACAGCGCCGCGTTCAGGATGCCGCGCGTGGCGGGGGTGAGGGGCAGCAGCACCACCAGGATGTCGGTGCGGGCCAGGAAGGCGGGCAGCTCCGCCTCGCCCGCGAAGGCGGGCCCGTCCAGCCCGGGTTTGGGCGACCGGCTCCAGCCCGCCACGTCGAAGCCCACGGTCTTGAGCTTGCCCAGCGCGTCGAGCCCCAGCACGCCCAGGCCCATCACGCCGACGCGGACATCCTTGGCGGCGGGCTGGTGCGCGTCGTCGGCCCAGATGCGCTCGAACTGCTGGAAGTCGTAGAGGCGCTGCTGGCGGTGGTGCAGGAGCACGTGGAGCAGCACCCACTCGCTCATCCGGTTGGTGAGGTCGGGGTCGACCACGCGCGCGAGCGGCACGCCCGGTGGCAGGGCCGGGTCGGCCAGGAGGTGGTCGACGCCTGCGCCGAGCGAGAAGATTGCGCGCAAGCTTTGGAATGGGGCGAGCGACCCGTGCGGGTGCTTCCAGGTCGCGGCGTAGCGCACGCGCGCCGGGTCGGGTGCGTCGTCGAGCGTCGCGACCGCAAAGCCGGGGAGGTGTTCGCGGAAGGCCTCCACCCAGGCGTCCGCGTCGTCACCGGGCGCGAGCGCCACGAGCAGCACGGGATTGGCGGTCACGCGAGGCGCTCCAGCACGGGCGGGTGCAGCATCGGGGGCGCCTCGCCCACCGTGTAGGCGCGGCGCAGGGCGTCGGCGGCGCGCTCCGCCTGCTCGGGCGTGGCGGCGTGGACGGTACCGAGCGGCACCTCCGGCACGGCGTCGCCCACGCCCGCGAGCCGGTCGAAGCCCACGCGCGCGTCGACCCGGTCGCCCGGCCGGGTCCGGCCGCCGCCGAGCGCCACCACCGCGAGGCCCAGGGCGCGCGCGTCGACGGCCTGGACGAAGC
>CAXTDZ010000045.1:0-25576 GCA_964243035.1 uncultured Lichenihabitans sp. | reverse complement strand
CGCCAAGCCCACGTCGACCGCCGGGCGGCGGGTCGCGGGCCGGCGGGCACGGGGCTCAGGCGGCGGTCGCGGGCGCCCTGGACGTCCGCCGCTCGCCGAGGTCGCGGTCGGTGGCCTTGGTGTCGGACGCGACCGTCATCAGCCCGTAGACGACCTTGGACAGCACGTCGAGCACCGCGATGCAGAACACTGCCGCGGCGTCGCCGATCGCGTTCAGCCCGTCGGGTGCGACCAACAGAACCACCGGGTACAGGAACCACAGCACGGACAGGATGGCGGCGTTGCGCCGGTAGGTGGAGCGGACGTCCTCGCGCTCGCCCGCCGCGATCTCCGCGTAGGGCTTCCACAGCACGTAGTAGACGCCCAGGAAGGCCGCGCAGGAGATGATGAACCAGGTCCACTTGACGGGGCCGGTTTCCGACGCCCCGAACGCGAAGGCCGTGACGATCATCAGCACGTCGGACAGCACCAGGCCCACCACGGCGCCCCAGCGCTTGGACTCGTGGCGCATGGCGGTCATCGACAGGGTGAGCAGCAGCAGCGGCGTGGTGACGGACCAGTCGGCGTAGCGCGCCCAGTAGAAGATGCGGGTCGAGGCGCCCGCGCCGGCCGCGGCCGCGTCGGTGGGCAGGGTCACGGCGCCCTGGCCCACCGCCATGGCGAAGTAGGAGGCGGCCGCGACCAGGGGCACGATGCCGTGGCAGACCGTGTGGAACTCCTCCGCGCCGGTGCGGTGCTTGCCCGTGACCAGGATGGCGAGGCCGCCCGCCGCCATGACGACGGTGGTGATCCAGAGCAGCGTGGAGGACGTCACGTCGGCACCCGAGCGAAGCTGTTGTCTGCCCGGTAGCAGCTACCACGCGGCTTTCTCACTGTCCTGCGTCGCGCGCCGCCGCGCCGAGGTCCGGCCGGTATGCCGCACCTTTGCCGCACCCCGGTCGCGCGCGAGGCGGAGGGCACGGGCCGGGGCGCAGGCGGCCGGACACGGACGCCGCCGTCATGCCCCGGGGCGAGCCCGCGCCCCGGTGGGCCGTGCGGCCAGAAGCGCGGCCTCGGCGACCCGAGGCAGCTCGGACCAGCCGAAACTGTCGCCGTGGCCGGGGTGGACGGTGCGCGCCCGCCGGCCCCCGAGGCGGCGGATGCTGCGCGCCGCGGCGGCCCGGTCGGAGCCCGGCAGGTCGAAGAACATCCGCCCGTCGTAGAGCGCGTCCGAGGTGAACAGGGCGCCGTGCGCGCGGTCGTGCACGGCGAGCAGCCCGGGCGCGTGGCCCGGCACGTGCAGGATCTCCAGCACGCGGTCGCCCAGGTCGACGAGGTCGCCGTCCCCCACGAGACGGGTCGGCGGCGCGGGCTTGAGCGCGTAGCCGCGCATCGTGAAGCCCGGCCGCGGCGCCCGCGCGAAGGACGCGTCCGTCAGCCAGCCCCGCCACAGCGTGTTGTCCGGCGTCGGGGCGGCGAGGGCCGCGGCCTCGAAGCGGTGCGCGGCGCGATCCGCGAACTCGTGGGCGCCGCCCATGTGGTCGTAGTGCGCGTGGGTCAGCAGGCAGGTGACGGGCCGCGCCGTCAGCGCCTCCACCACCGGCCGGAGGGGGGCCACGCCCACCCCGGCGTCGATCAGCAGCGCCCCGTCCCGCCCCTCCACGAGCCAGACGTTGGCGGCGTGCAGCGGCCCGAGGCCCGGCTCGCGGAGGCGGGTGATCCCGTGGGGGAAACGCTCGGGTTCGAACCAGTCCGCGCCTGGCATGACGGGCCATCCTGCTTCGAGCGGGTTTATCCGAACCTGCCCACACCTGTGAATGGACGCAGCATTGATTTCGCTTCGAAGACGCGAAATCAATCGCGGCCCAAGCCGCGCGAGGCCGCTTGGCGGCGCGTGGTCCGCACCTGCCCATGAGCCGCCCATGCCCGAGGCCCCCCACCTCGTCGTCACCTTCGAGCCGGAGGACGCCTGCCGCGACCGGCTCGTCGCGCACGGCTACCCTCGCGAGGTCGCGGCCGAGGTCGCGGTCTACCTCGCGCAGGCGACCGACCTCGTGGCCGAAGCCGACGGGCTCGCGGCGGCCCTGGCGGCCGAGGGCGTCGCGACCTCCTTTGTGCCGCTCGACGGCCTCGCGGCCGAGCTGCGCGCGCGGGACCCGGACCGCACGGTGGTCTGGGGCCAGACCGACGGCTTCCGCTTCTACCGCGGCTCGGCGGCGCCCGCCCTGGCCCGGCTCGCGGGCTTCGCGCGCTACGGCTCGCCCTCCCACGTGCAGCACCTCGCCCAGGACAAGTTCGCCTCCCTGGCGCTCGCCGCGGGCGCCGGCCTGCCGGTGCCCCCGACCCGGCTCCTGGACGGCGACGCCGTTCTGGGCGCCCTCAACGACGGGGCGCTCGCGTGGGACCGCGCCCTCCTGTTCGTCAAGCCCGCCACGCTCGGCGCCAAGATCGGCATCTTCGCCGACAGCCGCTGCGAGGGGTTCGAGGCCGCGCTGGGCCTCGCGCGGCGCATCCGGGACCGCTACCGCGACCGGGCCGTGGTCCAGCCCTTCGTGGAGGGCGACGACGTCCGCGTCAGCTTCATGGACGTGGGGCGCCCGGCCGAGGCGCAGGTCGGCGTCGGCCGCCTCCGCAAGGACCCGCGCGGCGAAACCGGCGGCGCCTTCATGACCATGCGCGACAACGAGACCCTGTCGGGCGCGCGCGACACGGCCGGCGGGCGCGGCGCCTTCGGCCTCGGCCGCGCCGCGGCCTTCACGCCCGCCATGGACGACCTGCGGGCGGCCGGGGACGCCGCGTCGCGAGCCGCCGCGACCCTCATCGGGGCGCACGCGCTGCGGCTGCGGGCGCTGCTTCCGCTCCAGGACTACTGGTCCATGGATTTTCGGACCGACCGGGCCGGCCGGCCCACCTTCTTCGAGTTCGAAACCTGCCCGGCCGTCACGATCTACGATTTCCAGCACTACCTGGCCTCCACCCACGGCCTCGCGCTCGGGCCCGCGCTGGCGCGCTCGCTCGCCCGAGCCTTCGCGCGGCGCGGCAGCGCGGCGGAAGCCTGAGGCGTCAAGGGTCGGCCCGCTGGCTCGGCTCTTGCTTCCTGCCGCGGGAGCCAACTAACGTGAGCTTCGCAGCGGGCGACCTCCGATCCAGCCCGGGTCGTCCGCTGCGTAAAAGGCCGGCCGAAGCCGGCCGGATCGTCAACGGGGAGTGATGCCGTGGGTACAACCAAGCACGTCGAAACCCTCGCGGCCCAGCTCGAGGCCAAGCGGATCAGCCGGCGCGACTTCGTGCGCTACGCGGCGCTGGTCGGGCTGGCGGCGCCCGCCGCCTACGCCATGGCGGGCCGGATCACGGGCGAGCCCTTCGCGCCCACCGCGCAGGCCGCCGAGGACCTGCCCAAGGGCGGCACCTGGCGCATCGGCACCCGCATCAAGGACATCAAGAGCCCGCACACCTACTCGTGGGGCGGCTACGATTCCAACGTGTCCCGCCAGGTCGTCGAGTACCTGACCTTCACGGACTACGACAACGTCACCCGCCCCTACCTCGCCGAGAGCTGGGAGGTCTCGCCCGACCTCAAGACCTGGACCTTCAAGCTCCGCCGCGGCGTGAGGTGGACCAAGGGCGACGAGCTCACCGTCGACCACGTGATCTGGAACCTCAAGCACGCGCTCGACCCCGCGGTCGGCTCCTCCATGATCGGCCTCGTCAAGGCCTACCTGCTCAGCGACAAGACCGGGCCCGACGGCAAGCCCACCACGGAGCTGTGGGCGCCCAACGCCATCGAGAAGGTGGACGACTACACCTTCCGCCTCAACTGCAAGGCGCCCCAGGTCGCGGTTCCCGAGCACTTCTTCCACTACCCGATGGCCATCCTGCACCCCGACGACAAGGGCGTGTTCGGCATCGGGGCGCAGGGCACGGGGCCCTTCGAGCTGACCGAGTTCGAGCTCGGCAAGCGCGCCGTGCTGAAGCGGCGCGCGGGCTACTGGGGCGGCGACGCCGCCGTCGACGGCATGGAGCAGGTCGACGTGGGCGACGACGTGTCGGCGCCCATCGCGGCGCTGGCGTCCCGGCAGCTCGACGGGCTCGCCATCGCCTACCCCTCGCAGTACGACGCGCTGAGCGCGATGCCGCACCTCCAGTACTACGACGTCAAGACGGCCGAAACGGGCGTGATGCGGATGCGGCCCGAGAGCGCCCCCTTCGGCGACGCCCGGGTGCGCAAGGCGATGCGGCTCGCGATCGACCCCGACGCGGTGCTCCAGGTGGCGCTGCACGGGTTGGGCACGGTGGGCGAGAACACCCACTGCTCGCCCGTCCTGCCCGACTACGGCCCCATGACGGCGGCCAAGCGCGACGTGGACGGCGCCAGGAAGCTGCTGGCCGACGCCGGCCACCCGGACGGCATCGAGACCGAGCTCGTGGTGCCCAACGACATCGACTGGTTCCAGCCCATGGCGGAGGCCTGCCAGCAGATGTGGGTGGAGGCCGGCATCAAGGTCAACATCAAGCCGATCCCCGGCGCGTCCTACTGGGACATCTGGACCAAGGTGCCCTTCAGCATCACGATCTGGTACCACCGGCCGCTGGCCTCCATGCTGCTCGGCCTGGGCTACCGGACCGGCGTGCCGTGGAACGAGTCCGGCTGGTCCAACAAGGAGTTCGACGCCCTTCTCACGGAAGTCGAGGGCACGCTCGACATGGACAGGCGCAAGGAGCTGTCGGCCAGGCTCGAAGCCATCATGATCGAGGACGGCCCCCTGGTGCAGCCGGTGTTCCGCAACGTCTTCACCTTCCAGGACAAGCGGGTGAAGGGGTTCCACGCGCACCCGTCGAACTACTTCTTCGGCGCCAAGGTCGGGCTGGCGCAGGCTTGAGCCGGGCCCTTCCCGCGCGGGCCGCCGCCCCGGTCTCCGGGGCGGGCCGGCCGTGACGATGGCGGCCCGGATCACCCGCAAGCTCGTGAGCCTCCTGCTCACCCTGCTGGTCGCCTCCTTCCTGGTGTTCGCGGTGAGCGAGTTCTCGTCCGGCAACGTCGCGCGCAAGACGCTCGGGCCCTACGCGCCCCAGGAAAGCGTCGACCTGCTCTACAGCAAGCTCGGCCTGAACGACCCCCTGCCGGTCCGCTACGGCCGCTGGCTGGGCATCCTGCTCGGCCTGCGCGCCGACCCGCTGCAGGACCCGGCCCTGAAGCTCGACTTCACCGACCCGCGCGGCGACCGCTACTTCGGCAACTTCGGCTACTCGTCGCTCTACAAGGCGCCGGTCAACGACGTGATCTGGTCGCGGCTCGGCGCCACCGCGATCCTGGCGGGCCTGGCCTTCGCGCTGATCGTGCCCGTGTCGCTCGGGCTCGGCATCCTGGCGGGGATGCGGGAAGGGGGCGCGCTCGACCGGGGCATCTCCGTCCTGGGCATCGTCGCGACCTCCGTCCCCGAGTTCGCGTCCGGCGTCATCCTGGTGTCGGTCTTCGTGGTGCTGCTCGGCTGGCTGCCGGGCACGAGCCCGCTCACCGCCAACGCGGGCTGGCCGGTGTGGAAGCAGCTCATCCTGCCCGTGGCGGTGCTCGTCATCTACGACAGCGGCTACCTGATCCGCATGGTGCGCGGCTCCACGGCCGACGTGATGAACCGCCCCTACATCCGCACCGCGCTGCTCAAGGGGCTGAGCTTCCGCCAGGTGGTGCTGCGGCACGGGGTCCGCAACGCCATGATCGCGCCCTTCACCGTGATCCTGCTGCAGATCAACTTCCTGATCTCGGGCGTGGTGGTCACCGAGATGGTGTTCGCCTACCCCGGCTTCGGCCGGATGATCCTCGACGCCTCCCTGTTCGGCGACATCTCCCTGATCGAGGCCGCGACCCTGATCGCGCTCTGCGTCGCGGTCAGCACGCAGTTCCTGGGCGACGTCGGCTACGCGCTCCTCAACCCGCGGATCAGGCTGTCATGACCGCCGTCGACCTGCCCTCCGTCCGGGAAACGGCCGACAAGGCGCCCGGCCTCCTCCGGCGGCTGCCGGCCTCGGGCGTCGCCACCGTCGGGCTCGCCATCGTCCTCGTCTGGGTGCTGGCGGCGGTTCTCGCCCCCGTGCTGCCGCTGGCTCCCCCCAACAAGCTGTTCTACACGGCCATGGCCCACCCCGCGCCCTCCGCCGACCACTGGCTCGGCGTCGACACGCGCGGCCGCGACGTCCTCGCCCGCATCCTGTTCGGCGCCCGGCGCGTGCTGACGGTGGCGCCCGCGGCCGCGCTCGCGGCCTACCTGATCGGCTGCCCGCTCGGCCTCGCGGCGGGCTACTTCGGGGGCTGGGTCGACACGCTGATCAGCCGCGCCGGCGACGTGATCCTGTCCTTCCCCATCATCATCCTCTACGTGATCCTGATCTCCACGATCGGGCCCTCGATCCTCAACATCGTGCTGGCCGTGGTGATCGCGTCGAGCCCCGGCATCGCGCGCATCGTGCGCGGCCTCACCCTGGAGCAGCGGCCGCTCGACTACGTGGCGGCGGCCCAGCTCAGGCGCGAGACGGCGCTGTTCATCATGGCCGTGGAGCTGCTGCCCAACTGCCGCGGCCCGCTCATCACCGACTTCTGCCTGCGCGTCGGCTACACGATCATCACGGTCGGCATCCTGGGCTTCCTGGGGCTCGGCCTTCCCCCGCCCGACCCCGACTGGGGCACCATGGTCAAGGAGGGCGCCGTGGCGATGTCGGTCCACCCCTTCGTGGCGCTGTTTCCCGCGCTCGCCATCGTGACGCTGGTGCTGGGCTTCAACCTGCTGGCCGACGGCCTGCGCGAACTGTCGATGAAGGACTGACGCCCCCGTGGCCGAGCCGCTCCTGACGATCGAGAACCTGCGCGTCGCCTACCACGGGGCGGCGGGAACGGTCACCGCCATCCCCGGCCTGAGCTTCCAGGTGGGGGCCGGCGAGAGCTACGGCATCGTGGGCGAGTCGGGCTGCGGCAAGTCCACCCTGCTCATGGCCATCATGAGCCACCTCGGCCAGAGCGGGCGCGTCGCGGGCGGGCGCATCCGCTTCGACGGCGCGGACCTGACGGGCGCGTCGCGGCGCGACCTCGCCCGGGTGCGCGGGCGCGGCATCGCCATGGTCTACCAGGACCCCAACGCCGCGCTGAACCCGACCATGACGGTGGGCGCCCAGCTCATCGAGGTGCCGGTCGTCACGGCGGGCGTCGGCGCGGCCGAGGCCCGCGACCGGGCGCGGCGCATGCTGGCCGACGTGCACCTGCCCCGGCCCGACACCATCATGGAGCGCTACCCCCACCAGATGTCGGGCGGCCAGAAGCAGCGCGTGCTGATCGCCATGGCGCTGCTCGCCAACCCCAAGCTGCTGCTGCTCGACGAGCCCACAACCGGCCTCGACGTGACGGTGGAGGCCGCCGTGCTCGACCTCATCTCCGAGCTCCAGGCCAAGTTCGGGACGGCGCTGATCTACATCACCCACAACCTGGGCGTGGTGGCGCGCGTGTGCGAGCGCGTGGGCGTCATGTACCTGGGCGACCTCGTCGAGGAGGCGCCCGTCCGCGACCTGTTCGTCAACCCGCGCCACCCCTACACCCGGCGCCTGATGGACTGCGTGCCGCGGCTCGGCTCCGACAAGCACACGACCTCGTTCCTGCCGATCCCCGGCCAGCCCCCCAACCTGTCGCGACGGCCGCCGGGCTGCCCCTTCGCGCCGCGCTGCCCCGGCTTCCAGGCCGGGCGCTGCGACCATCCCATTCCCGAGGACGCGGTGTCGCCCGCCCACCGGGTCCGCTGCGTGCGCTGGGAGGAGGCCCACACCTTCAGCGACACCGACAGCGGCACCGCCGTGCAGCCCGGGCGCCCCGAGGCCGAGACCATCCTCACGGTCGAGAACCTCAGCAACGTCTTCGACCTGGCCGGCAGCGGCCTCAGCTTCCGCTCGCGCGCGAGCAAGCTCATCGCCAACGAGGACCTCACCTTCGAGGCCGCCAAGGGCGAGATCCTGGCCATCGTGGGCGAGTCGGGCTCCGGCAAGTCGACCTTCGCGCGCGTGCTGTCGGGCCTCAACCCGGCGACCTCGGGAAAGCTGGCGCTGCGCGGCGACGACATCGGCCGCCGCGCCGCCACCGCGCGCACCCCGCAGGAGCTGGCCGCCATCCAGATGGTGTTCCAGAACCCGGACGCCACCCTCAACCCGTCCCACAGCGCCGCCTTCCCGCTGAAGCGCGTGCTGAAGAAGTTCGGCATCGCGCGCGGCGCCAAGGCCGTCGACGCCCAGGTCGACGCGCTGTTCGACCTGGTCCGCCTGCCGCGCGCCCTGCGCCACCAGCGGCCGGCGCGCCTGTCGGGCGGGCAGAAGCAGCGCGTGGCCATCGCGCGCGCCTTCGCGGCCGACCCCGAGATCCTGGTGGCCGACGAGCCGGTGTCGGCGCTCGACGTGTCGGTGCAGGCCGCCATCGTCAACCTGCTCTTGCGCATCCAGGCCGAGAAGCGGTCCACCATCATCTTCATCAGCCACGACCTCGCGCTGGTGCACCACCTGGCCGACCGCGTGATCGTCATGTACCTCGGCAAGGTCATGGAGCAGGGCCCCGTGGCGCGCCTGTTCGAGCCGCCCTTCCACCCCTACACGGAGGCGCTGCTCTCCGCCGTGCCCGTCGCGGACCCGACCGCGCAGCGGGAGCACATCCGCCTCAAGGGCGACCCGCCGAGCCCGATCAACGTCCCCAAGGGCTGCCGCTTCTCGGCCCGCTGCCCGCGCCACCTCGGCCCGGTCTGCGACGACGTCCCCCCGCCGCTGCGCGACGGGGGCGACGGCCACACCATCCTGTGCCACATCCCCTTGGAGCAGTTGCGGGCCACGGCCCCGCTTCGGGCGCACTGACCGGGTGTGGGACAGCGGAGCGCCGGACACCGCGCGCCTAATTCCGCGCCACGGCCGGTCCGGTTCCTAGGCAGTCTTACCGCATGGTCCCGGTTCAGGGCTCCGAACCCGGGTTGACGGGACCGGTGCCGAGCCAGGCCCTTCACCTCGAACGGGCTGCGGACTTCGTAGGCCTGTGGCGCCTTCCGGTTCCGCCCTTCTCCCGCCCGGGCGGGAGAAGGTGTCCGAAGGACGGATGAGGGTGGGGCCACGCACGCCGATCAACCCCTCATCCGCCCTGTCGGGCACCTTCTCCCCGCGAGGCGGGGCGAAGGGCAGAACCGGCCACCTCCCAGAACCCGAACCCTGCCTCGGGGTGCCGCCCTGGCACGTCGCTTGCGACCCCACCGCGGCCGACCGCAGGGGAGGGAGCAGGATGGTGCGCTTGGGTTTGGTCCGGACCGCGGCTGTGGCCGCCTCCCTGGTGCTCATGGCGTCGGGGGCGGCGCGGGCGGCCGAGGCCGTCTCGGTGCGGCTGAAATGGGTCACGCAGGCCCAGTTCGCGGGCGTCTACGTCGCCAAGGCCAAGGGCTTCTACGCGGACGCCGGCCTCGACGTGACGGTCAACCCCGGCGGGCCCAACGTGAACGTGGAGCCGCTGGTGGCGGCCGGGACCGACACGTTCGGCATCGCGAGCGGCACCGAGGGCGTGCTCTATTCCCGCGAGAAGGGGCTGCCGCTGGTGTGCATCGGCATGTCGCAGCAGATGACGCCCTTCGCCTACGTGGCCTATACGGGCTCCAACATCAACTCGATCAAGGACTTTCGGGGCAAGACGGTCGCGACCTGGTTCGTGGGCCCGCAGTACACGCTCTTCTCCGTGCTGGCCCACGAGGGGCTCAAGCAGTCCGACATGAAGATCGTCGCGCAGCCCTTCTCCATGCAGCCCTTCATCTCCAAGCAGTACGACGTCGCCACCGTCACCCTCTACAACGAGCTGAACACGCTCAAGGAGCAGGGCATCACCGACATCAAGCTGTTCTACCCGGACGACTCGGGCGTCACCACGCAGCAGGACGCCATCGTGACCTCGGAAACGATGGTCAAGACCAAGCCGCAGCAGGTCCAGGCCTTCCTCGACGCCACGCTGAAGGGTTGGAAATACGCGTTCCAGCACAAGGCCGAGGCGGTCGACATCGTGCTCGCGGCGGGCTCCGGCCTGGAGCGGAAGCACCAGGAGCTGATGCTCGACGAGATCGAGCGCGTCATGACGGCCAAGACCGGGTCCTCGCAGGGCCTGGGCTACATCGACGGGCCGTCGATCAAGGCGGTGCACGACAGCCTGGTGGGATTCAAGGCGCTGAAGGGCCCGGTGGATCTGCCGGCCGCCTTCGATTCGAGCTTCTGGGACAAGGTGCCCGCCGAGGACAAGAAGCTCTGAGCGCGCTGGCCCTCAGCCTCGACCCCGCGCGGAACCCGGCGGTCGCGGGGGCGCCCGTCCCCCCGCTGCTGCAGCTCGTCAACGTCAACAAGCATTTCGGCGAGGGCGGGCGGCGCACCGCCGCGGTCAGCACGCTCGACCTGTCCATCGCGCCGGGCGAGTTCGTGACGCTGATCGGGCCGTCGGGCTGCGGCAAGTCCACCCTGTTCAACATGATCGCGGGCCTGCTGCCGCCCGACCCGGACGGCTCCGTCCTGCTCGGCGGCCGGCCCCAGCGCGACGGCGAGCTTCTGGGCAAGGTGTCGTTCATGCCGCAGCGGGACCTCCTGTTCCCGTGGCGGACCGTGCTCGACAACGCCACCCTGGCGCTGGAGGTCGAAGGCGTGCGGCGGCGCGACGCGCGGCGGCGCGCCGAAGCGCTGTTCCCGGAGTTCGGCCTGGCGGGGTTCGAGCGGCACTACCCCCACCAGCTTTCCGGCGGCATGCGCCAGCGCGTGGCCCTGATGCGCACCTTCCTGTTCGAGCGCGACCTCCTCCTGCTCGACGAGCCGTTCGGCGCCCTCGACGCCCTGACCCGCTCCACCATGCAGCGCTGGCTGCTCGACGTCTGGATGCGCCACCGCCGCACCGTGCTGTTCATCACCCACGACATCGACGAGGCGATCTTTCTGGGCGACCGCGTGCTGGTCATGACCGCGCGGCCCGGCACGGTCAGGACCTCGCGGCGGATCGACCTGCCCCGCCCGCGCGACGTGGCGGTGCTGACGGCCCCCGCCTTCACGGCCGTCAAGCGGGAGCTGCTCGCCGAGGTCGAGGAGGAGAGCCGCAAGACGTTCGAGGCGGCGCGGCCGTGAGCGCGCGGGTCCGCGCCTGGGCCGCCTCCCCCTGGGCGTCCCCCGCCTGGGTGGCGCTGGCCTGGCTCGCCGCGGTGCCGCTGTTCGGCATCCAGGCCAGGATCCTGCCCGGGCTGCCGGCCGTGGTGGCCGATGCCCGGTCGGTCGCGCCGGACCTCCTTGCGGGGTTCTGGCGGACCCTGGTCGAGACCCTGCTGGGCTTTTTGGCGGGCTCCGCCTTCGGCTTCGCCTGCGGGGCCGCGTTCTCGGTCGTCCGCCCGCTGGAACGCGCCCTGTTCCCCTTGTTCGTGGCCGTGCAGACCGTGCCGGTGATCGCCTTCGGCGCGATCGTGGTGATCTGGTTCGGCTCCACCACGATCATGGCCAAGGTGGTGATCGCCTTCTTCCTGTCCTTCTTCCCCGTGACCGTGAACACCCTGCGCGGGTTGCAGGGCTGCGACGGGGCCCGCGTCGCGCTCATGCGCGGTTTTGGGGCGAGCCCCTGGCAGGTCTTCGCCAAGCTCCGGCTGCCCGCGGCCCTGCCCGACATCCTGATCGGCCTGAAGCTCGGGGTGTCGCTGGGGCTCGCGGGCGCCATCGTGGGCGAGTGGTTCGGCGACACCGTGGGCCTGGGCGTGATGCTGCTGCAGGCGCTCTACTTCGAGCAGGTCACGCGCGTGTGGGTGCTGATCCTCGCCTCGGGCCTGATGGGCGGGCTGCTCTACGGCGCGATCGCCCTGGCCGAGCGGCGGTGGGTGTGGTGGGGCGCGGGATGACCCGGCCCCTCCGCGCGGCCTGGCCGGTCGCGGCCGCCCTGGCCGTCGTCCTGCTCCTGTGGCAGGGCGCCACGACCCTGTTCGGCCTGCCCGCCTACGTGCTGCCGCCGCCCCTCGACATCGCGGCCGGCGCGCTGGGGAGCCTCGACCTGCTCGGGGCCGGCCTGGAGGTCACGGTCGCCGAGACGCTGATGGGCTTCGCGGCCGGGGCCGCGCTGGGCTTCGGGCTGGCCGTCCTGTTCGTGCTCGTGCCGCCGCTGGAGGCGGTGGCCATGCCCGTCGTGGTGGGCGTCAACACGGTGCCGTCGGTGGCCTTCGTGCCGTTGGCGCTCATCTGGTTCGGCGTCGGCCTGGCGTCCAAGGTCGCGCTGGCGGCGCTCGCGGTCAGCTTCGCGGTGCTGGTCAACACAGCGGCCGGGCTGAAGCGCCCCGAGCAGGGGGCCGTCGACCTCCTGCGCTCCTTCGGGGCGGGACGGCTCGGCGTGCTGTGGCGGCTGCGGCTGCCCGCCGCCATGCCGTCGGTCGTCACCGGCCTCAGGGTCGGGCTCGCGCGCAGCACCATCGCCGTGGTGGTGGCCGAGATGCTGGGCGCCTACGCCGGGGTGGGGCAGATCATCTACCAGGCGACCGCGCAGGTGGATTACGTGACGGTGTGGGCCGCGGTGCTGTCGACCTCGGTCGTCAGCCTCGCGCTCTACGGCGCCCTCGTCGCGGTGGACCGCAAGCTCGTGTGGTGGACCTGAACGGTGGTGGGATCGTCGATGACGCCGGTGGACATCGAAGCCGCGGCGCTCCCCGAGAGCGAGGCGGACCTGCGGGTGCAACTCGCAGCCTGCTACCGGCTCGTCGCGCATTTCGGCCTCGACGACCTCATCTACAACCACATCTCGGTCCGCGTGCCGGGGGCAGGGCACCATTTCCTCATCAACCCCTACGGGCTGCTGTTCTCGGAGGTCACGGCCTCCTGCTTCGTCAAGATCGACCGCGACGGCAACGCGGTCGAGCCCACGCCCCATCCGGTGAACCGCGCGGGCTTCGTGATCCACAGCGCGGTCCACGCCGCGCGCGCGGACGCGGTCTGCGTGCTCCACACCCATTCGGAGGCCGCCACCGCCGTTTCGGCGCTGGAGGAGGGGCTGCTGCCGGTGAGCCAGTTCGCGATGCGCTACCAGGGCCACGTCGGCGTCCACGACTACGAGGGCGTGGCGATCGACACGGGCGAGCGCGCGCGCCTCCAGGCCGACCTCGGCCCCCACAAGGTCCTGCTGCTGCGCAACCACGGCGTGCTGACGGTGGGCCGCACGGTGCCGGAAGCCTTCATCCTCATGTACTACTTCGAGAAGGCCGCGCGCGTTCAGCTCATGGCGCAGGCCGCGGTGGCGGGCGGCGCCACGCTCGCCCTGCCGCCGCCCGCGGTGACGGCGGGCGCGGCGCGGCAGTTCAACGACCACCACGGCGACATCCTGCCCGCCGGCACCCGCGAGTGGCCGGCCTTCCTGCGCCTGCTGGACAAGCTCGACCCCTCCTACCGGACCTGAGCGCGGGCGCCCGCGACCGGGAGCGGCTCGGCCCGGGGCTCGGGGCGGATCAGACCTGCGGTTTTGACCCGGCTCGCCGGCGCGTCTCGCGCTCGGCCCCCCGCTCGCCTATCTTGGCCGCGCGGGGCGCACGTCTCCGGCACGGGGAGGGTTGGCGCGATGGAGCACGGCCGCTACGGGGACGCGTTCCGCGCCGACCTCCGCGACCTCCTGGTGTGGCGCCGGGACGTCCGGCGCTTCAGGCGCGACCCGCTTCCCCCCGGCACGCTGGACCGGCTCGTCGACCTCGCCTGCCTCGCGCCGTCGGTCGGCCTCAGCCAGCCGTGGCGCTTCGTGCGCGTCGACGCCCCCGCGCGGCGGGCCGCGGTGCGCGCCTCCTTCGCGCGCTGCAACGCCGAGGCCCTGGCGCGCCAGCCGGGCGACCGCGCCGCGCTCTACGCGCGCCTCAAGCTCGAAGGCCTCGACGACGCGCCCTGCCAGTTCGCGGTGTTCGCGGACCGGGCGACCGGCCAGGGCCACGGCCTCGGGCGCCTCACCATGCCGGAAACGATCGACTACTCGGCCGTGATGGCGGTCCACACGCTGTGGCTCGCGGCGAGGGCCGAGGGCGTCGGCCTGGGCTGGGTGTCGATCCTCGACCCCGCGGCGGTGACGCGCGCGCTCGACGTGCCCGGGGGCTGGACCTTCATCGGCTATTTCTGCATGGGATTGCCCGTCGACGACGCCGCGGTTCCCGCCCTGGAGCGGGAAGGGTGGGAAACCCGTTGCGAGCCGGCGTCGATGCTGATCGAGCGCTGAGGGCCCCGGGGGAGTGGTCGAACCGAGCGAGGTCCCAGGGGCATGGCGCATCACCTGATCTCGGGCCCGACGCTGTGTCGCGAGCGGCTGGGCGCCATCGCCCGCCGCTTCGACGCCGACGTGGCGGCCGGGCAGATCGCCGGCCCCTCCGTCGCGGTCGGCGGACGGGATGGCACTGCGTTCGAGCACGCGGCGGGTTTCCGCGACGCCGCCGCCCGTGACCCGCTTCGGCCCGATGCCGTTTGGCGCATCTTCTCCATGACGAAGCCGGTCGTCACCGTGGCCGCCATGGTCCTGGCCGAGGAGGGCCGCCTGCGCCTCGACCAGCCCGTCGCCGAGCACCTGCCCGCCTTCGCGGCCCTGCGGGTCGCGCGACCGGATGGCGGCAGCGTGCCGGTGTCGCAGGTGCCCACCGTGCAGGACCTCATGCGCCATACCGCGGGGCTGGCCTACGGCTACCTCGGCGACGGCCCGGCCGCCAAGGCGCTCGCGGCCGACGGCGCCCTCGCCGCGGACCTGCCGCTCGGTGACGTCGTGGAGCGGCTCGCAGCCCTGCCGCTGGAGCACCAGCCCCGCACCGTCTGGCACTACAGCCACGCGACCGAGGTCCTGGGCCGGATCGTCGAGGTCGTGACGGGCCAGGAGCTCGGGGCCGCGCTGCGCCGGCTCGTGCTCGCGCCGCTCGGCATGAGCGACACCGGCTTCGCGCTGCCCGAGGCGCACCGGAACCGCGTCGCCGAGCCGTTGCCCCAGCCGCCCGGCGCGCGGCCGCACTTCTTCAACCCCTGCGCGCCGCGCCGCTTCCAGAGCGCGGGCGGCGGCCTCGTGTCTACCGCGCCCGACTACGCGCGGTTCGTGCGGATGCTGCTGGGCGCGGGCCGCCTGGAGGACCGGCGGCTGCTCAGCCCGGCCACGGTCGCGCTCATGACCGGCGACCACCTCGGCCGGGACATCGGCCGCGCCGCCTACTACCCGCCCGGGCCGGGCTACGGCTTCGGCCTCGGCGTCGCGGTGCGCACGGCGCCGGGCGAGGCGCCCTTCCCGGGCTCGGTCGGCGACTACTTCTGGAGCGGGGTCGGGGGAACCTACTTCTGGGCGGACCCGAGCCTCGACCTATTCGCGGTCCTGATGCTCCAATCCTCCTCGCCCGAGCAGCGGCAGCACTACCGCACGCTGCTGCGCGCCATGGTCTACGCCGCCGTGACGTGACGCCAACCTTCTTTGCCCGCGCGGGCCGGCCTGTTATGGACAAGGGCAGCCTCGACACCCCGGAAACCCGCATGGCCTCGATCGACGCCGTCCTCACCAGGATCGACCAGAACCTCGACGGCGCGCTGGCCCGCCTGTTCGACCTGCTCGCCATCCCCTCGATCTCGACCGACCCGGCTTACGCGCCCGAGTGCGAGCGGGCCGCGCAATGGCTGTCCACGGAACTGGCCGGGCTCGGCTTCACGGCGTCCGTCCGGCCGACCGCGGGTCGCCCCATGGTGGTGGGCCACGCCAAGGCGAACCGGCGCGACGTGCCCCACGTGCTCTTCTACGGCCACTACGACGTCCAGCCCGTGGACCCGCGCGGGCTCTGGGCCACCGACCCCTTCAAGGCGGAGCGCGTCACCGTCGACGGCGTCGAGCGGATCGTGGCGCGCGGCGCCTGCGACGACAAGGGGCAGCTCATGACCTTCGTGGAGGCCTGCCGCGCCTTCTCCGAGACGGGCGGGCTGCCCTGCGACGTGACGGTGCTGTTCGAGGGCGAGGAGGAAACGGGCTCGCCCTCGCTGCCCGCCTTCCTGGCCGAGAACAGGGCCGAGCTGAAGGCGGACCTGGCGCTCGTCTGCGACACGGGCATGTGGGACCCCAGCACGCCCGCCATCACCACCATGCTGCGCGGCATGGTGCTGGACGAGGTCGTGGTGCGCGCGGCCGACCGCGACCTCCACTCGGGCCTGTTCGGGGGGGCGGCGGTCAACCCCATCCACGTGCTCGCCCGCATCGTGGCCGACCTCCACGACGCGGCGGGCCGCGTGGCCCTGCCGGGCTTCTACGACGGCGTGGAGGATCTGCCCGCCGCGGTCGCCGACCAGTGGCGCGCGTTGCCCTTCGACGAGGCGGAGTTCCTTGGCCAGGTCGGCCTGTCGGTGCCCGTGGGCGAGGCCGACCGGAGCGTGCTGGAGAAGATCTGGGCGCGGCCCACCTGCGACGTCAACGGGATCACGGGCGGCTACCAGGGCGAGGGGTCCAAGACCGTGCTGCCCGCCCAGGCCTCCGCCAAGGTGTCGTTCCGCCTGGTGGGCAAGCAGAACCCGGCCAAGGTCGTGGACGCGTTCCGGGCCTTCGTGCGCGCCCGGCTGCCGGCCGACTGCACGGCCGAGTTCATCCCCCACGGCGCGAGCCCGGCCCTGCAGCTTCCCTTCTCCTCGGAGGCGCTCAACCGCGCCCGGCGCGCCCTCACCCAGGAATGGGGGAAGGAGCCCGTGATGGCGGGCTCGGGTGGCTCCATCCCCATCGTGGGGTCCTTCAAGCAGGACCTCAAGATGGACGCGCTGATGATCGGCTTCGGGCTCGACGACGACCGCGTCCATTCGCCCAACGAGAAGTACGACCTGTCCTCGTTCCACAAGGGCGCGCGCTCCTGGGCGCGCGTGCTGAGCGCGCTCGGGATGTGAGGCGGCCGCCTCCGGGTCAGCCCCGCCGCAGGGCGTCGAGCAGGTCGGCGGGGTCGGCGTAGATCGCGACCGCGCCCGCGGCGCTGAGACTGGCTTCGGCGAAGCCGCCGCACAGGAGCCCGATCGTCCGCATCCCGGCCTTGGCGGCCGCCTCCGCGTCGTAGGGCGTGTCCCCCACCACGATCACGCGGGCCGCCGGCAGTCCCAGCCGCTCCAGCGCGGCCTCGAAGATGTCGGGGTGGGGTTTTGAGCGCGCGGCGTCGTCCGACGTCGTCTCGGTCTGCACCAGCGCCTCGATGCCGGCCTTGCGCTTGTAGGCCTGGAGCTCGTCCCCCTTGGCCGACGAGCCCAGCCCCACGCGCTTGCCGCGGTCGAGCAGGAAGCGGACCAGGTCCGGCACGGCCGGGAAACCCTGGACGCGGTCGAGGTAGTCGCGGGTGAACAGGTCCTTGCGGAAGCCTTCGAGCGCCTTGCCCTGCTGCTCGACCTCGTCCGGCTTGAGGAACACGGGCAGGAGCTGGTCGCCGCCCTTGCCGATCTGCGAGCGGGCGTCCGCGAAGGACACGGCGTGGCCGAACGCCGCGAAGGCGCGCTGCCAGGCTTCCGCGTGCAGGTCGACGCTGTTCACCAGCGTGCCGTCCACGTCGAAGATCACGCCGTCGAAGGTGGGGAGGAGGTCGGCGGCAAAGTCGCTCATGGAAACGGCAACGCGGGCCGGTCCCGTTCGGTTCGCGAGCCCCCGTGCAACGGCCCTGCGCCGTCCGGCGTTCTCCCCAATTCCGAGCCGAGGTGGGAGCGGGGGGATGGCGAAGCAATCGCCCAAGCAGAAGGAGGTCGTCGAGCACGTCATGCACGCCTTCAAGGAAGGCACGCTCGACAAGCGCGACGGCACCCCGGTCACGGATCCCAGGCAGGCCATCGCGATGGCGCTGCACGAGGCGGGCGCCTCCAACCGGGAAACGCCCGAGAAGAACGGCGCCAACCTCGCCCGCACCCGGCGGCGCGAGCGCGAGAAGGGCACCGCGGCCGAGCACACCCGCGCGAGCCTCTACAGGGAGGCCACCCGCCGCGGCCTGCCCGGCCGCTCGCGGATGACCAGGGACGAGCTCAAGCGCGCCCTTCAGTCCTGAGCGTCGCCGCGCGGGGGCGGGGCGCCGGCCGGCGCGACCAGCTCGTCCAGCCCCGCGATCACCCGTCCGGGCGCGAGGTCCGCGTATTCGTCCGGCAGGCGGGCGCGGTTCAGCCACACGGCGTTGAAGCCGTAGGCCGCGGCGCCCGCCACGTCCCAGCGGTTCGACGACACGAAGGTCACGGCGCCGGGCGGCACGCCGAACCGCTCGCCCACCAGCGCGTAGGTGCGCGGGTCGGTCTTGAAGGTCCTAAGCGGCTCCACCGACAGGATCGCGTCGAGGTGCGGCGCGAGCCCGGCCGCGCCCGCGGCCCGCTCCAGCATGTCGGCGTCGCCGTTGGACAGGATCGCGGTGCGGGACCCCTCGCTTCTCAGCCGCGCCAGCGCGGGCCGGGCGTCGGGAAAGGCGTCGATGTCGCGGTAGCCGTCGAGCAGCTTGCGGCGGATGTCGGGGTCGAGCCCGCCGCAGCGCGCGGCGGCGAAGTCCAGCGCGGCTTCCGTCAGGTCCCAGAAGCGCGCCGGGCGCCCCATCAGGGCGCGGACCCAGGTGTATTCGAGCTGCTTGCTCCGCCACAGCTCGGCCAGCCTGTCGGTCGCGGGACCGAGGACGCCGCGCAGGCGGATCACCCCCGCCTGGAGGTCGAACAGGGTGCCGTAGGCGTCGAACACGTGGAGGGAGGGCATGGCGGTCGATCCCGGTTGCGCCGCGGGTTGGCTTTCGCGCCGCCCGGCCCAAGATAGCGCGCATGGCGGCCCCCGACCCGTCCCCCGACCCCGGTTTCCTCCGCCGCCGCGGCCGGGTCGCCACCGTCGCGTCGTGGCACGACGCCTGACCCGCCCCCAGGACCCCCGCATGAGCCCCGGCTACCTGCCCTTCAAGGACGCCCTCGACCTCCCCGCCTTCTTTTGCGAGAACTGCGGGTTCTGGCAGCGCCATTTCGCCGAGCCCGCCACCTGCCCGCTCTGCGTTGACGCGCGCCACGTGCTGCCGCAGACGGGGTGGCGCTTCCACGCCGCCGCCGAGGCCGAGCGGCGCTATCCCTGCCGCTGGGACGAGATCGAGGACGGGGTCTGGCGCTTCCGCAACGAGCCCGTGGACGGCATCGGCTCCATGAGCTACCTCCTCCGGACCCCGCGCGGGAACCTCATGTTCGAGGGCTGCGCGGTCTACAGCGCGGCGGCGCTCGACCACGTCGCAACCCTGGGCGGCGTGCAGGTGCTGGCCGCCTCCCACCCCCACAGCTACGGCGCGCTCTGGCAGATCCAGGACCGGTTCGACCCCGAGCTCGCGCTGCACCCGGGCGATCTCGCCTGGTCGGCGGCGCTCACCGTGAGCTGGCCTTTCGACGAGCGGCTGGAGCCGATCCCCGGCCTGGAGCTGCACCTGACGGGCGGCCACTTCGACGGCCACACGGTGCTGTTCGACCGCGGCCGGCGCATCCTGTTCTGCGGCGACTGCCTGAAGTTCGAGCTCGACCCCGCCGACGGGCGCCGCGCCACGACCATCTCGGCCCATAAGGCCTTCGTGCGCGGCATCCCGCTGACGGAGCGCGAGCTGCGGCGCTACCGCGACGTCTTCGCCCCGCTCCCGTTCACCCAGACCTGGACGCCCTTCGAGCAGGCCAGGAACAGCGGCCGCCCCGAGGCGCTGGCCCTGATCGACGCCATGCTCGCCACCCGGCCCCACGCCCACCCCGTGAGTTTGGCCGAACTGGGAACGCGCTGAGGCGGTTCATTGCCGCATCCACCCGCCAGAAACCGCCTGTCGCCTCGGGTCTGCCTTGCCCGTGCCGCGAACTTGGCTATTCAATGCCGCATGCGCCGCGTCCGACCACCAGACCTCCCTGCAGCCCGGCCGGCGGCGGGACGCGACGCGGGTTGATCGGGGACGGGCATGTCCAACCCGCCGTCTGACGAGGCGGCCGCGCGCGGGGCTGAACCGGAATCCACGCGCGTGGACGCCGCCATCCTGGGGCTCGATCCGGGCACCAACCCCTTCGTGGCCGCGGTGCGCGCGACGCGCATGCCCATGATCATCACCAACCCCCGGCAACCCGATAACCCGGTCGTGTTCGCCAACGACGCCTTCTGCCGGCTGACGGGCTACGGGCGCGAGGAGATCCTCGGCCGCAACTGCCGGTTCCTCCAGGGGCCGGGCAGCGACCCCGCCGTCGTTGGCCGCATCCGGGCCGCGGTCGCGGGTGAGCGCTCGATCGAGACCGACGTCCGCAACTACCGCAAGAACGGCGAAGCGTTCTGGAACAGGCTGCTGCTCGCCCCCGTGCGGGACGAGGGCGGGGCGCTCGCCTACTTCTTCGCCAGCCAGGTGGACGTGACCCTTGAGCGCGAGCGCCTGGCCGGGCTCGAGACCCAGAACGCCGCGCTGCTCGCCCAGCTCGGCGAGCGGCTGCGCCTCCAGGAGGACAGCGAGGCGCGCCTGCGCTTCGCGACCCAGGCGGGGCGGCTCGGGATCTGGGAGCTCGACCTGCGCACGGACGAGCTCATCGCGTCGCGCATCTGCCGGGAGAACTTCGGCCGCGACCCCGCGCTTCCCTTCACCTACGCGGACCTTCGCGCCGCCATCCACCCGGACGACCGGGCGGGCATGCTGGCCGCGGTGGCGGCCAGCATCGAGGCCGGCAGCGACTACGGCATCGAGTACCGCGTGCTCCGCCCCGATGGCGCTGTGGGCTGGGTCGAGGTGCGGGCGCAGGTGCTGCGAGCCCCCGACGGCGAGCCGCTGCGGATGGCGGGCACCTCGCGCGACGTCACGGCGCGCAAGCGCGCCGAGGCCCGCAGCCAGGCGCTGCTGGACCTCGACAACGCCTTTCGGGCGGGCGAAACCCCGGCCGACCTCGCCTATGCGGCGGCCGAGGTGCTGGGCCGGACGCTGGGCGTGAGCCGGGCGGGCTACGGAACGGTCGACCCCCAGGCCGAAACGATCACCATCGAGCGCGACTGGAGCGCGCCCGGCATCCGGAGCCTCGCGGGCACGCTGCATTTCCGCACCTACGGATCCTACATCGAGGACCTGAAGCGCGGCGACACGGTGGTGTTCGCCGACGCCGACGAGGACCCCCGCACCGCCGCCACGGCCCCTGCGCTGAAGGCGATCAGCGCCCAGGCCGTGGTCAACATGCCGGTGTCCGAGCAGGGCGGCCTCGTGGCGCTGCTCTACCTGAACAACGCCACCGCCCGCGACTGGCCCGCGGACGACCTCGCCTTCATCCGCGAGGTCGCGACCCGCACGCGCACCACGGTGGAGCGGCGCCGGGCCGAGCTCGGCATGCGGGAGCTCGCGGCCACGCTGGAAAGCCAGGTCGCGGCCCGCACCGCCGAACTCATGGAAGCCGAGGCGGCGCTGCGCCAAAGCCAGAAGATGGAGGCCGTGGGCCAGCTCACCGGCGGCATCGCGCACGACTTCAACAACCTGCTGACCGGCATCACGGGCACGCTGGAGCTGGTCCGCAACCGGGCCGCGCAGGGGCGCATCGGCGAGGCCGAGCGCTACATCACGGCCGCGCTGGCCGCGGCGGGCCGCGCCGCCTCCCTCACCCACCGCCTCCTGGCCTTCTCGCGGCGCCAGAGCCTCGACCCCAAGCCCACCGACGCGAACCGGCTGGTCGCGGGCATGGAGGACCTGATCCGCCGCACCGTGGGGCCGGCCATCGCGGTCGAGGTCGCGGGCGCCCCCGACCTGTGGAGCACGCTGGTCGACGCGGGCCAGCTCGAAAACGCGCTGCTCAACCTGTGCATCAACGCCCGCGACGCCATGCCGGACGGCGGCTCGCTCGTGATCCGCACCGCCAACGTGGTGCTGGACGGGCGCGAGGCGCGCGACCGCGAGCTGCAGCCGGGCCCCTACGTGCTGCTCAGCGTCGCGGACACCGGCAGCGGCATGCCGCCCGACGTGATCGCCAAGGCGTTCGACCCGTTCTTCACCACCAAGCCCATCGGCCAGGGAACGGGGCTCGGGCTGTCCATGATCTACGGCTTCGCCCAGCAGTCGGGCGGGCAGGCGCGCATCGCCTCCGAGGTGGGGCGGGGCACCACGGTCGGCCTGTACCTGCCGCGCCACGCGGCCGCCGTTCCCCGCGGCGAGGCCGAGGCCGGGGCGGGCGAGGCGCGCCGCGCCAACCCGGGCCAGACGGTGCTGGTGGTGGACGACGAGCCGACCGTGCGGATGCTGGTGGCCGACGTGCTGGAGGAGCTGGGCTACGCGGCGCTGCGGGCCTCGGACGGCGCCGAGGCCGTGACGGTTCTCCAGTCGAAGGCGCGGGTCGACCTGCTCATCACCGACGTGGGCCTGCCCAACGGGTTGAACGGCCGCCAGGTGAGCGAGGCCGCGCGCCAGATGCGTCCCGGCTTGAAGGTCCTGTTCATCACGGGCTACGCGGAAACCGCGGGGTTCGACCCGGCCGAGCTTCCGCCCGGCACGCAGGTGCTGCGCAAGCCGTTCTCGACCGGCACGCTGGCGGCGCGGATCGGCGACCTGCTGGCCTGAGCCGCGCCCCTCAGGCCGGGTCGCAACCGAACCGGTTCACGGGGTAGGGGCGGCACGCGAAGTCGCGGCAGAAGGCGCTGACGGCGGGCTCCAGCCGTCGCGCCAATGCGCGGGCGGGACCGTTCGCGGCTCTGAGCCGGTCGGCCGCGGCCTGGGCGTCGCGCCGCAGCTTGGCCTCGTCGACCGTGGTGACGCGTCCCCGGTCCAGCACCAGGCGGCCGTCGATGAGCACGCTGTCGACCGCGGCGCCGTTCTCGGTGAAGGTGACCTGCCGGGCGAGGTTGCCGAGCGGCACGTAGTTGATGTGGCCCAGGTCGAGCAGCACCAGGTCGGCCTTGCAGCCCGGTGCGACCCGGCCGACCCGGTCCCCGAAGCCGAGCGCCCGGGCGCCGCCCTGCGTCGCCATGCGCAGCACGTCGTCGGTGCCGAGCCAGCGCCGGTGGTCCCGCAGGGTGAGCGTCGAGGCTCCCGCGGCGGCGCGCAGCGCTTCGAACATGTTGAGGCTGTCGGACGCGTTGGCCGCGTCGGTCGCCAGCGCGACGTTGACGCCCGCCTCCAGCATGCGGCGGACCGGCGCGAGGCCCGAGCCGAAGCGCAGGTTGCTCGTGGGCGCGTGAACCGCGGAGGCGCCCCGGTCGGCCAGCCTGCGGACGTCGTCGTCGTCGAGCCACACGGCGTGGACGGCCGCGAAGTTGGGCGCCAGCAGGCCGAGCGCGTCGAGGTGGGCCGTGAGCGTCCGGCCGTAGCGCGCGAGCCCCGCCACGGCCTGGGCCTTGGATTCGGCGAGGTGGGTGTGGAGCACGAGCCCGTTGTCGCGGGCGAGGTCGCGGCAGCGCACCAGGAAGTCGTCGCCGCAGTGGGTCGGGATCGAGGGCGCGAGGCCCGGGCGGACCAGGTCGCGGTCGAACGGCCAGGCGGTCAGCAGCGCCGCCACGCCGTCCAGGGCCGCGGCGCCCGCCGCCGGGATCGACAGGGCCTCGGCCCTCAGGCCCGCCTCGGGGATGGCGGCCACGAGGTCCGGGTAGCTCCCGTAGAGCGTGTGGTCGGCCACCATGGGCGCCACCACGGCGCGGAGGCCGGCCGCCCTGTAGGCCCCGGCCACGGCCTCGATCCCCTCGCGGGTGGGGGCCGGGAACTCGGTGAACAGGTCGCAGGCCGTGGTGCAGCCCTTGCGGATCAGCTCAACCGCGCCCAGCAGCCCGTTGAGCGCCATGTCGGCGGATGTGCGTCCGCCCGCGAGTGCGGGCAGGGCGTTGAGGTAGAGCTCCAGCGGCCAGCGGTCCTCGACGAGCCCCTTGGCGAGCGTGCCGTGCCCGTGGACGTGGGCGTTGACGAGGCCGGGCACGACGGCGCGGTCGCGGGCGTCGATCCGGGCCGCGTCGGCGGGCCCGGCGCCGGGCGCCACCACGTCCACGATGGTGCCGCCCTCGATCACGAGGTCGCGCGCCTCGGCCTCGAAGGACGGCAGCAGAACCAGGCCGCCCGCGACCACGAGACGGTCAACCATGCCGGCTTCCCCGTCCCGGTCCGGGCTTTCGCGTGTGCGGTGTCATGGGGAGCTGTCGACGAAACGCGTGATTCGAGGCTGATGCGTCAGCATACCACGAATTTAATCTGATGATTGCGCAATCGAAGCGGCGCTCGATAGAACCGGCGATGACGGTTCCGCCCGGCGCACCGCCGGTCCTGGCCGGAGCAGCCGCCCCGCGGTTCACCAACCCCGGTCGGCCACCAGCGCGGCGCCGACCACCGCCATGAGAACCGCGCCGAGCTTGCCCGTCCGAGCGACCCGGGCCGCGCCGCCGAGGCTCAGGTGCCCGGACGTCGCCCGCGATCCACAGGGCTGACGGCAGGGGCAGCGCCGCCAGGGCCACCGCAACCCTGCGCGCGGTCGCAAGCTTTGTCCACCGTCCCGTCGTGCCTGCGGCCGAAGAGTCCGGCCCCGGTCGGACGCCCGCGGCCCCGCCGGTCCCGCACCACCGGGGAACCGCGGTCGGACCGGGAAGGGTCAGACCGGTCCGTTGCCCGCCTCAGTAGGTCCCCGCCGCGCCGGGGTCGGGAACCGGCTCGCGCGCGGTCGGGCCCGCGGCGGTCGGGCCGTGCCGGAGGTCGAGGGGCGCGCCGGGCCTCGCAACCCTGGGCTGCGGCACGGCGGGGGGCGGCTGCAACCCGTCCAGCAGCCGGGAAATCCCGTCCGCGGACCGGGCGGGCGGCTTGGGCGCGGGGGCGGGCGGGGCCGCGGCGCGCTTGGCGGCTTCCTCCTCCTCGATGGCCTTGAGGCGCCGGGCGAAGAAGGCCCGCTCGCGCACGTCGTCCTGGAAGGCGTCGATGCGGGCCTGGTCGCGGGTGATGGCGCGGGCCGCGAGCCCGTTCACCAGGAGGGCGGCGTCGACGGCGCGGGTGGGCGCCGCGAGCGGCCCCGTCCACAGGACCGCGACGCGCGGGGGATCGCCGCTCCAGTCGGCCGGGGGCGTGCGGAGCGTCGCGGTCTCGCGCAGGGTGAGCGCCAAGTTGCGCAGGTCGAGCGTGGCCTGCGCTTCCGCCGCGACCGCCCCGTCCGCGCGCCCCACGGGCTCGGTGCGCAGCACGCCCGCCGCCACCGTCACGGGGGCCGTGACGGCGCCCAACGGCAGCGCGCCGCGGTCCAGCTCGCGCGCGACGCCGTCGGACACCGCGTCCGGCTCCAGCCCGCCCGTCGCGGCGTCGGTCGCGGCGATCACGCGGGCGATGGCGCCGGGATCGAAGCGGGGCAGCCGCGCGTCCGCTACCGCCACGGTGCCGCTGCCCGCGAGCCCCGCCACCAGGCCCGCCACCGACGTGCCCGTCCCGGCGAGGTCGAGCCCGCCCGCCGTCGATCCGCCCAGCGCCGGGGTGGGGACCGGCTGGTTGCGCCAGTCGAGGTGGCCCGAGAGCGAGGCGGCCGGCCCGTCGCGGCGCAGCGTCACCGTGCCGCCCACGTCCCCGTCGCCCAGGTGCGCGACGAGGTCCGCGGCCGTGACCACGCCGGGCGCGAGCCGCAGCGTCAGGCGCGCGTCGCGCGCGGTCGCGGCGGCGGTGAGCGGCAG
>CAXTDZ010000044.1:0-25729 GCA_964243035.1 uncultured Lichenihabitans sp. | reverse complement strand
GTCGCGCGCAAGCACGTCGAGTTCAAGGAAACCAAGATCAAGTAGGCGGTCGCGGCCCTCGTCGCGACCTGATGGAGGAGGCCGGCTGGAAGTGGCGCGAGGAGGCCACTCCAGCCACTCCCAGCCGGCCAACCCTACGGACTCAGGAGATGCGGCGGACCTGAGCACCCGTAGGGCTTCTGGAGCGGGGCACGCCCGCTCGCTGTCTGGTTCCGGGCCGGAAGGCCCGAACCCGTCGTCGCCACCCTTGCTGCGACGGGTTGGAGAATACGGCGAGGCCCTTGAAAGGCAACGCTGAATGCGTTCCGGGCCGCGTTAAGCTAGGGTTTACCTTAACTGTTGGCCCTTCCAGGGATGGTTATCCACATCACCTTTCGGAAGCGGGCCGGGGTCGGGGCGCGCCGATAAGGTCAGGCGGCCTGCGCCGTGGTGCGGTTCCGGCCCTCGTGCTTGGACCGGTAGAGGGCCTGGTCGGCCCGCTTCATGAGGGGAGCGGGCTCGGCGTCGCGACCGCGGTTGGCGATGCCGATCGACACCGTCACGTCGAGCGGACGCGTGGCGCCGGGCACGTCGAACGGCACCTGGCCGACCGTGGAGCGGATGCGTTCGGCGACCAGCTCGGCCACGTCGAGACGCGTTTCGGGCAGCACGACGATGAACTCCTCGCCGCCCAGCCGACAAACCAGGTCGCCGCGGCGGACCACGGAGCGGAGCCGCACCGCGAACAGCTTCAGCACCTCGTCGCCGACGTCGTGGCCGTGCGTGTCGTTGACCGCCTTGAAGTGATCGAGGTCGATCAGCATCAGGCACAGCGGCCGGTCCCGCCCCGCCGCCGTGCGCACCAGCCCCGCCAACGCCGCTTCCAGGAAGCGGCGGTTGTTGAGCCCGGTGAGGCTGTCGACCACCGCGAGCTCGATGGAGGCCTGGATCGTCTGCCGCAGCCGGTCGGCGTAGCGCTTGCGCTTGACCTGGGTTCGGACGCGCGCCAGCAGCTCGTTCGCGTCCACGGGACGCAGGAGCAGGTCGTTCACCCCGAGGTCGAAGCCGCGGAGCACGGGCGCGCGCTCGTTCGCGTCGGCGACGAGCAGGATCGACACGGACCGGGTGCGCTCCAAGGTGCGGAGCTGCGCGCAGAGCCGAAGGGCGTCGAAGTCGCGCAGCCCGAGGCTGACCACCACGAGGTCGTAGCCGCCCTCGGCAGCGCGAAGCAGGGCCTGCTGCGCGTCGGGCTCCACGGTGAGGTCGTGCAGCTCGGCCAGGATCGCGACCGCCCGCTCGGCGGCGCCCACGCGGTCCTCCACCAGGAGGATGCGGCCGCCCAGGCCGTTGTCGTCGGTGGCGGCCGGCACGCAATGGGTGATGCCGGCCGCAGCCGTCGACAGGACACGCCCGCGCAGCTCGTCGGTCAGCAGCTTGAGGCGGGTGAGCGACTTCACCCGCGCGAGCAGCGATATCTCGTCGAAGGGTTTGGTCAGGAAGTCGTCCGCGCCCGCCTCCAGCCCGCGAAGCCGGTCCGAGGGCTGGTCGAGCGCCGTCAGCATGATGACCGGGATGTGCGCCGTGGCCGGGTCCGCCTTGAGGCGCCGGCACGTTTCGAACCCGTCGAGGCCCGGCATCATGACGTCGAGAAGAACGAGGTCGCAGGCGTCGCGGCCACACACGGTCAGCGCCTCGGCGCCCGTGGACGCCGTCGACACGTCGAAATATTCGGCGGCCAGCCAGGTCTGCAACAGCCTGACGTTGGCGACCACGTCGTCGACCACCAAGATACGCGCGGTCATGTCAATCGGAGACCCTTTAACGGTCTTCGAGATAGTTCCGAACCGTTTCAAGGAACTTAACAACGGAGATCGGCTTCGAGAGATAGGCCTCGCAGCCGCCCTGCCGGATCTTCTCCTCGTCGCCTTTCATGGCGAAGGCCGTGATGGCGATCACGGGGATCGCGCGCAGGTCCTCGTCGTCCTTCAGCCACTGCGTGACCTGCAGGCCCGACACGACGGGCAGCTGGATGTCCATGAGGATCAGGTCCGGCCGGTGCTTGCGCGCCAAGCCCACCGCCTCGACGCCGCTGCGGGTCTGCACCGTCTGGTAGCCGTTCGCCTCCAACAGGTCGCTGAACAGCTTCATGTTCAGTTCGTTGTCTTCGACGATCAGCACGGTTTTCGGCATACGGGAACCTTCGAGCTTGGCCCCGCGTGGAAGCCGGGGTGCCGCGAGGACGGCGCATCCGTGCGGCACGCGTATTCAACACAAATCGGTGAAAAGGAAAATCGTGACCGTGCCGGGGATTGACCGCTTTTCGTCCTTGTCCACCCGAACCAGGCGCGAGGCGGCGTCGCTCGACCCGGACGCGCTCGCGCTGGACACGCTGCACCTGATCGCCGCCGATCCCGACCGGCTCGCCGACTTCCTGTCGGCGACCGGCTTGACGCGCGACACGCTGCGGTCGGCGGCGGGCGAGCCGAGTTTCCTGCGCGGGCTCCTCGACTACGCTGAGGCCGACGAGGGCCTGCTCCGTGACCTGGCCCAGCGCTCGGGCGTCGGTCCCGAGGCGGTCGGCCTGGCGATCGCGCGCGCGCGCCGCGACGGCGGCGAGGCGCCGTGAGGGTGCCGCCTCCTACTTGGCGCAGGTGCTGGCGGGCAGCAGCTTGAGCTCCGTCAGGTCGCCGGACAGGACGAAGTCGCCGTAGTCGAGCTTCAGCGTGCCCGCGATGCCGTTCTCGTAAAGGTCGAAGGACAGCACGTAGTCGGGCGGGTCGTCGGGCTTGGAGGCGTCGAAGTAGCTGATCGCGACGGGCCAGCGCCGCATGGCCTTCAGCGCGTCGATCTGCCCCGCCTGGTCGGTGGCGGGGGCGCGCCGCTCGGCGCCGATCACCGACAGCGTGTTGAACACCTTGGTTCCGGTGTCGGAGCCGTCGAACACCTGGGCGGACACGACCTTGCCGCCCGCCTGCGCGGTGTCCAGCACCTTGCGCAGGTGCTCGGTGGGGAACAGGATGCCGCGGTCGAGGGTCACGGTTTCGGTTTTGGGCTGCTTGAGCGCCACCGACAGGGCGCCGTCCACCTTGCGCGCGTTGCCGTCGACCTTCCCCGCGGTGGCGCTCTGGTCCTTGGTGTCGACCTTGAAGCGGTAGTCCTGCGCGTCGCCGCCCTCGAAGCTCGCCGTGGACATCTCCGACACGCGGGAGTCGCCCTCCTGCGGCTGCATGGCCGTCATCTGGCGCAGCGTGATCGCGTAGCCGTCGCAGGCCGACCCGCTGAAGTCGTAGGTCAGCAGCCCGTCGACCGACTCGGGCGCCTTCGCGCTCACGGACTTCAGCAGGCTGAGCTTGTAGACGGCGTGGTGGGCCGCGAGCGGCACGGCCGCGCAGGCGGGCGCGGCCGTGCCCAGGGCCAGGACGCAGGCCGCCAATCGGGAAAGGGACGTCGTCACGCGTGTCGCTCCGTTGGAAACTCGCGCTTTTGTGCAGGCGCAAAAAGGCGGATGTGCAGCAGGCCGCTCCCGTGCCATAGAGCGCGAACCGCGCCCTTCCCTCGACCGGGCGTGATCCGGAGGCCCGCATGCCCGCGATCGAATCCAAACTGGCCGACCTCGGCGTCGTGCTCCCGACGCCCGCCGCCCCGGTCGCAAACTACGTGCCGTTCGTGCTGTCGGGCAAGATGCTGGTGGTCTCCGGCCAGGTGCCGTTCGGGCCGGGCGGCACGCTCGCGGACGCCCACGCGGGCAAGCTCGGCGGAACCGTCGAGGTCGCGGACGGCCAGGCGGCGGCGCGCCTGTGCTTCGTCAACGTCCTCGCCCAGGCCAAGGCCGCGCTGGGCGACCTCGACCGGATCGCCCGGGTGGTGCGGCTCGGCGGCTTCATCAACGTCGAGCCCGGCTTCGTCGCCGTGGCGGCGGTCATGAACGGCGCCTCCGACCTCGCGGTGGAGGTGTTCGGCGACAAGGGGCGCCACGCCCGCTCGACGATCGGGGTCGCGTCCCTGCCGTTCGGCTGCGCCGTGGAGGTCGAGGCCCTGTTCGAGGTCGAGTGAGCGTGGGCGGCCCGCCCGCGGCGCCGGACTGGCTCGCGGCGCGGCCGATCGCGCACCGCGGCCTGCACGACGCGGCGCGCGGGCGGGTCGAGAACACCCTGTCGGCGGCCTGCGCCGCGATCGAGGGCGACTACGCGATCGAGTGCGACGTCCAGCTCACGCGGGACGGCGACGCGGCCGTTTTCCACGACTTCGACCTCCGCCGGCTGCTGGGCGAGGCCGGCGCCGTCGCGGACCATCCGGCCGCCGCCCTCCGCGCCATGCCCTACGCGGCGGGGCCGGACCGGGTCGCGACCTTGTCCGACCTGTTGGCGCTGATCGGCGGGCGCGTGCCGCTCGTTTGCGAGATCAAGAGCCGGTTTGACGGCGACCCGCGCCTGGCCGACCGCGTCGCGGGCCTGCTGCGCGGCTACGCGGGGCCGGTCGCGGTCAAGAGCTTCGACCCGGCCGTGGTGGCCCACCTCCGCCGCGACCCGCCCTGCCCGCTCGGCGTGGTGGCCGAGGCGCGCTACGACGACCCCGAGTGGGACCACCTGAGCGCGGCCGCCAAGGTGGAGTTGGGCCAGTTCCTCCACTACGAGCGGACGCGGCCGGACTTCCTGTCCTACCGCGCGGCCGACCTGCCCCACGCGGTTCCGCTGCTGCTGCGGCGCGGCCTGGGCGTGCCCGTCGTGGCCTGGACGGTGCGCGGGCCGGAGGCGCGGGAGGCCGCCCTGCCCTGGGCCGACCAGATCGTGTTCGAGGGTTTCGCGGCCTGACGCCGCGGCGCGGCGACGAGGCGCCTTTTCGCGGCCGTGCGCGGTTGCTAACTAGCGCGGATGCGCTGGGCAGCCTGGGTCCGCGGCCGGATCGCCGCTTCCCGGATCCGGCTCGGGTCCCGAGCCGGCCCCCGGCCTTCGCGTTCAGCCGAGGCCCTCATGACCCGATTCTCTCGCGACGGCGCGGCCGGCCCCAAGATCAGCGCGACCTCCTCGCTGAAGGCGGTGGGCGCCGAGCGCTGGGACGCCTGCGCCAACCCCGGCTGCGCGCCGGCGGGCGAGGAGCCCGGCCAGCGCGAGCGCCACAACCCGTTCCTGTCGCACGCCTTCCTTCACGCGCTGGAGGCCTCGGGCTGCGTGGGCGGGCGGAGCGGCTGGCAGCCCGCCCACGTGCTCGTGGAAAGCGAGGACGGCCGCCTGCTCGCGGCCGCGCCCGCCTACCTGAAATCGCACTCGCAGGGCGAGTACGTCTTCGACCACGGCTGGGCCGACGCGTTCGAGCGGGCGGGCGGCAGCTACTACCCCAAGATCCAGGTGTCGGTGCCCTTCACGCCCGTGACGGGGCGGCGGATGCTGGTCGCCCCGGGGGCGGAGGAGGCGGGCTTCGCGGCGCTGCGCGAGGGCCTGGAAGCCCTGCGCCACGGCACCGACGCGTCCTCGGTCCACGCCACCTTCGTGACCAAGCCGGAATGGGACGCGCTTGGGTCCGCGGGCTACCTCCGGCGCACCGACCGGCAGTTCCACTTCGACAACCCGGGCTACGCGGACTTCGAGGCCTTCCTGGCCGCGCTCGCGTCCCGCAAGCGCAAGATGATCCGCCGCGAGCGCAAGGACGCCCTGGCGCCCGGCATCGCGGTCGAGTGGCTCACGGGCCGCGACATCACGGAAGCGCACTGGGACGCCTTCTTCGCCTTCTACATGGACACGGGCTCCCGCAAGTGGGGGCGGCCCTACCTCAACCGCCGCTTCTTCTCGCTGATCGGCGAGAGCATGGCGGAGCGCGTCCTGCTCGTGATGGCGAAGCGGGCCGGCCGGTACGTTGCGGGCGCGATCAACTTCATCGGCGACGACGCGCTCTACGGGCGCAACTGGGGCTGCGTGGAGGAGCACCCGTTCCTGCACTTCGAGGTGTGCTACTACCAGGCGATCGACTTCGCGATCCAGCGCAAGCTGTCGCGCGTGGAGGCGGGCGCGCAGGGCGAGCACAAGCTCGCGCGCGGCTACCGCGCGGTGCCGACCTATTCGGCCCACCGTATCGCCGACCCGCGGCTCGCCCGCGCGGTCGCGGACTACCTGGAGCGCGAGCGGGCCCACGTGGCCGATTCCATCGAGGCCTACGGGGAGCTCGCGCCCTACCGGCAGGAGGTCGAGGCCGACATCTGAGACGACCCGGTCCGGACGACTGCGCCGTTAACCTTTTGTAGAACGTGCTGACCCACAGTGCCGGAGCGGCCCGAGCCGCGAGCCCTCCTGCTTCTCCGGTGGTTCATGCGTTTCGCCTCCCTCGCCGCGCAGAAGCGCTACGCGGCGCTCGTGATCGCGGGCTGTCTCCTGTCGGTGCCGTTCCACGGCGCGCGGGCCGGGGAGCCGGCCTCCTTCGTCATCCCCGCGAGCGACCAGGACGGCTACGGGATCGGCGAGTGCCTCCACCAGGGCAGCGCCTGCGGGCGGGTGATCGCCGACGCGTGGTGCGAGGCGCACGGGCACGCCAGGGCCCTGGCCTTCGGCTCGGCCTCCGACGCGACCGGCACGCTGCCCGGCCCCGTGACGGCCACCAAGGTCTCGGCCGACGACGTGCTGATCCGCTGCGGCGAGTAGCGCGTCAGCCGCCCACCCAGTCGGCGCAGCGCGGCACCTCGGTCGACACGCCCCAGGGCTGGATGGGCACGGCGGAGGTCGAGTTCTTGGGCGACCCCTCGACCAGCTTGTCCGTGTAGGCCATGTAGATGAGCGTGTTGCGCTTGGCGTCGCAGCCGCGCACGATCTGCATCTTCTTGAAGAACAGCGACCGGCGCTCGGTGAAGGCCACGTCGCCCTGCCCGCTCTTCTCCTTGAAGGTGATCGGGCCGGTCTGGCGGCAGGCCAGCGACACGTCGGAGGTTTCCTCCGCCACGCCGAACGCGCCCGCGAGGCCGCCCTTCTCGGGCACCGTGAAGAAGCACGCCACGCCCGTCACCACGGGATCGTCGATCGCGTAGGTGGCGAGCTTGTCGTTGGGCGTGAGCAGGTGGAACACCGTCGACTTGCGGAAGATCAGGTCGCGGTCGTCCGCGGCGGCCGGGCGAGCCCCGAGAAGCGCCGCGCAGCCGAACAAGGCCGCGGCAAGGGTCCGGGTCGGTGACATGGCTGTTCGCGGCTCCGTTCGCGTCGCGGCTCAGATAGCGCGACGGACCATCTTTACGACACGGGACGGGGGCTAAATCGCCGACGGTTGCCGCCCGGACGCGGCGGGGGCGGACCGGAGTTCAGGTCGAGTGTCGCACGACGGTCGGGTTCTCACGCGCGGGCGCCGGCTCGCGGCGGCCTTGGCGGGCCTGCTCGCCCTGGCCACGGGCCCGGCCTCGGCCCAGACCGCCGATTGCCAGCGGCTGAGGGCGGCCCTGGACGCGCTCGGGCCGACCGACGGCGGCGGCGAGAGCCTCTACGGCCGCGCGGCCGAGCGCCAGCGCGCCGAGCTCGACCGGACGCGCGACTACGCGGCCTCGGTCGGCTGCGGCAACCCGGCCGACAACGCGTTCGACGACGACCAGCCCCGGCAGTGCGCGGCCCTCGCCGACCGTGTCGCCCGCATGGACGACAACCTCCGGCAGATCGAGGCGCGGGGGAGGCAGCTCGGCGGCGACAGCGGCGAGCGGGCGCGGCTGGCGGCGCAGGTGAGCGCGGCCTGCTCCCCGTCCCCCGAGGCGCCGCAGGCTTCACCGGACGCGGGCGACGCCCCGCCCGACGCCAACGACGTGTCCGCGGTGCCGCCCGGCGGCGACATCAGCGGCGGCGACGACAGGCCCGCGCCGCACGGCACGCAGGCGATCTGCGTGCGAAGCTGCGACGGCGGCTTCTTTCCGCTGGGCAAGAGCGGTGCCGCCGCCTCGCTCGACCACCTGGATCAGCTCTGCAAGGCGTCCTGCCCCAACACCGAGGCGCACCTCTACACGATGGCGGAGGGCGGCAAGCTCGACGACGCCACCTCCGTCGACGGCCAGCCCTACGCGGCGCTGCCCGCGGCCCACGTGTTCGAGAAGCGCTTCACCCCCTCCTGCACCTGCAAGCCGCCCGGGCAAAGCTGGGTGCAGGCGCTCGCCGACGCCGACAAGCTGATCACGCCGCACGAGGGCGACGTCACCGTGACCAAGCAGATGTCGGAGGACATGGCCAAGCCCTTGGCGCCGCCCCCTGCCCCGCCCGCCGCGAAGGTGAAAGGCCGGCGGCGCGGTGGGTCGAAACCCGCGCCCGCGGCCCCGCCGGACGCCGCGGTGGACCTCGCGCCGCCGCCCGACGTGCCGGCCCCCGCGGTGGCGTCCGGAAGCGGTGCGGGTCGCCTCAGCGGCCGGGGGTTGAGGACGGGCCTGCTGCCAGCCGCGCCCTGACCTGCTCCGGGCCGATCAGCGGCAGCAGCGCCGCCAGGTCGGGCCCGGACTCCCGTCCGGTGAGCGCGACGCGGAGGGGGTGGAACAGCGCGCGGCCCTTGCGGCCGGTCGCGGCCCGCACCGCCGTCGTCCACGCCCCCCAGGTGTCGCGGTCCCAGGGCCCGGGCGGCAGGGCGGCGGCGGCCTCCGCGCGGAAACCCGCATCCTCCGCGTCGGCCAGGCCCGCCAAGGGGCCGCGAACGACGGCCCACCAGCCGTCGACCTCGTCGAACCGCGCGAGGTTGCCCCGCACCGCGAGCCAGAAGGGCTCGGTGAGCGGGCCCGCGATGCCGCGGTCCACGAGCCGGGCGCGGACGCGATCGAACGGCAGAATATGGAGGGTGCGGGCCGACAGCGCCGCGAGCTCGGCCCCGTCGAACCGCGCGGGCGCCCGCGACAGGCGAGCGAGGTCCACCAGGGCGCCGAGCGCGTCGAGCGACGCCACCGGCTGCACGGCGGTCGCGGATCCGGTCAGCACGGCCTGCGCGGCGACCGCGAGAGGCTCGATCCCCGCCTCGCGCAGGCCGCCGAGCGAGAACGCGCCGGAGCGCTTCGACAGGCCCTCGCCCGCCTCGTTGACGAGCAGGTTGTGGTGCCCGAAGGCCGGGACGGCGCCGCCCAGCGCGCGCATGATCTGGATCTGCACGGCCGTGTTGGTGACGTGGTCCTCGCCGCGGATCACGTCCGTGACGGCCAGGTCCAGGTCGTCCACGACGGAGGGCAGCGTGTAAAGGTAGGTGCCGTCCTCGCGCACCAGCACGGGGTCGGACAGCGACGCGCAGTCGATCGCGCAGGGCCCGCGGACGAGGTCCGCCCAGGTCTCGACGGCGCTGTCCAGCCTGAAGCGCCAGTGCGGCCGGCGCCCGTCCCGCTCCAGCGCGGCGCGGTCGGCGTCCGACAGCGCCAGCGCGGCGCGGTCGTAGACGGGGGGCAGGCCGCGCGCCTGCATGCGCCTGCGGCGGCGCTCCAGCTCGTCGGCGGTCTCGTAGGCGGGGTAGAGCCGGCCCGCGGCCTTCAGCCGCCCGGCCGCCGCGGCGTAAAGGTCGAAGCGCCGCGACTGGTGCACGGTCCGCGCGGGCTCGATGCCGAGCCAGGCGAGGTCGGCCGCGATGGCGTCCGCGAACTCGGTGCGCGAGCGGTCCGCGTCGGTGTCGTCGAAGCGCAGGATGAAGGTGCCGCCCCGCGCCCGCGCGAACAGGGCGTTGAGCAGGGCGGTGCGGGCGTTGCCGATGTGGAGGCGGCCGGTCGGCGAGGGCGCGAAGCGGACGGTGGGCGGGGCCACGTCAGGCGAGTTCCACCACGGCGCCGTCCTGGATCGTCACGCGGCGGTCCATGCGGTGGGCGAGGTCGAGGTTGTGGGTGGCGATCAGGGCCGCGAGCCCCGTGGCGCGCACCAGCTCGGTCAGGGTCGCGAAGACGTGCTCGGCCGTGTGCGGGTCGAGGTTGCCGGTGGGCTCGTCGGCGAGCAGCACGCCGGGCGCGTTGGCGACCGCGCGGGCGATCGCGACCCGCTGCTGCTCGCCGCCCGACAGCTCCGCCGGCCGGTGCGCGACCCGCGCCCCGAGCCCCAGGTAGGCCAGCAGCTCGCGCGCCCGCGCCTCGGCCTTGGCGCGCGCGAGCCCGCGGATGAGCTGGGGGAGCACCACGTTCTCCAGCGCCGTGAACTCGGCCAGGAGGTGGTGGGCCTGGTAGACGAAGCCGATGCCGGTGCGCCGCAGCGCCGTGCGGGCCTTGTCGGCCATGGAGGCGGTGGGGGCCGTCCCCAGGAAGACCTCGCCGCCGTCCGGCTTCTCCAGCAGCCCCGCGATGTGCAGCAGCGTCGACTTGCCCGCCCCCGAGGGCGCCACCAGGGCGACCGACTGCCCGGCCCACAGGGCGAGGTCGGCGCCGCGCAGGATGTCGAGCGTGGCCCCGCCCTGGCTGTAGCGCCGGTGGACGGCCGCGAGCGTGAGGGCCGCGTCCATCACTCGTAGCGGAGCGTGTCGACGGGGTCGAGCGTCGCGGCCCGCCAGGACGGGTAGAGCGTGGCCAGCACCGACAGCAGCAGCGTCATGACGACCACCAGCGCCACGTCGCCCGGCTCGATGCGCGAGGGCAGGTGCGACAGGAAGTAGAGCTGGGCCGGGAACAGGTTGGCATCGAACAGGCGGTTCAGCGCGTCGCGGATGCGCTCCACGTTGGAGGCCACCAGGATCCCGAGCAGCAGGCCCGCGACCGTGCCCGCCACGCCGATGGTCGTGCCGGTGATCAGGAAGATGCGCAGGATGGCGCCGCGCGTGGCGCCCACGGTGCGCAGGATCGCGATGTCGGCGCTCTTGTCCTTCACGAGCATGATCAGGCCCGAGATGATGTTGAGCGCCGCCACCAGCACGATCAGCAGCAGGATCACGAACATGACGTTGCGCTCGACGTTGAGCGCGTCGAAGAACGTCTTGTTGCGCTGCCGCCAGTCCGTCATGATCATCGGGCGGCCCACGGCGGCGTCGATCCGCTGGCGCACCGCGTCCATGCGGTCGGGGTCGGTCACGAAGGCCTCGATGACGCTGGCCTCGCCGTCCTTGCCGAAGAAGGCCTGCGCCTCGCCGAGCGGCATGTAGACGAAGCTCGAGTCGAACTCCGACATGCCGATCTGGAAGATGGCCGCGACGGGGTAGCTCTTGATGCGGGGCGCGACCCCCATGGGGGTCTGCACGCCCTTGGACGTCAGCACCGAGATCTTGTCGCCGATCTGCAGGCTGAGCGACTCGGCGAGCCGCTGCCCGATCGCCACGCCGCCGCCCGTCTCGAACCCGTCCAGGCTGCCCTGCACGATGTGGCTGGCGACGCCCGGCAGGCGCTTGAGGTCGGCCTCGCGGATGCCGCGCACCAGCGCGCCCGCCTGGTTGTAGGGCGAGGACACGGCCGCGGCGCCCTCGATCATGGGGATGGTGAGCTTGACGTCGGGCACGGCCTTGAGGCGCTCGTCCACGGCGTCGTAGTCGGTCAGCGGGGTCTCGACGCCCTGGAGGAAGACGTGGCCGTTGATGCCCACGATCTTGTCCAGGAGGTCGTGGCGGAAGCCGTTCATCACCGACATGACGACGATCAGCGTCGCCACGCCCAGCGCGATGCCCGCGAAGGAGAAGCCCGCGATGGCCGACACGATCGCGTCGGCGCGGCGCCCGCGCAGGTAGCGCAGCGCCACGGTCCACTCGAACCCCGAAAAGGGTCTGGCGGCGGGCGCGGGCGCGGAGCCGGCTCCCGCCAGGGGAAGCGCCGCGTCGGTCACGCGACGGCGGCCGCCCGGGCGCCCAGGCGGTTCGCGGCCTCCTCCAGGCCCACCGTCTCGCGCGCGCCCGTGCGGCGGTGCTTCAGCTCCACCGTCCCCTCGGCCAGCCCCTTCGGGCCGACGATCACCTGGAGCGGCAGGCCGATCAGGTCCATGGCGGCGAACTTGGCGCCGGGCCGCTCGTCACGGTCGTCGTGCAGCACGTCGAGGTTCTGGGCGCGGGCCGCGCGCTCCAGCACCGCGCAAGCCTCCTCGACCGCGGCGTCGCCCGGCTTGAGGTTGACGATCCCTAAGTCGAAGGGCGCCACCGACTCGGGCCACACGATGCCGTTGTCGTCGTGCCCCGCCTCGATCAGCGCCGCCACGAGGCGCGACGGGCCGATGCCGTAGGAGCCCATGTGCACCGCCACCTCGCGCCCGTCGGGGCCGTTCACCACGGCGCCCATCGGCTTCGAGTACTTGGTGCCGAAGTAGAAGATGTGGCCCACCTCGATGCCGCGCGCCGCCACCCGCGCCTCGGCGGGGACCGCCGCGAAGCCCGCCTCGTCGTGCTTCTCGTCGGTAGCGGCGTAGAGCGAGGTCCAGCGGTCCACGATGGCCTGCAGGCCGGCCGCGTCGTCGAAGTCGAGCGTGGCGGGCGGGGTCTCGAAGGCGAGGTAGTCGCGGTGGCAGAACACCTGGCTCTCGCCGGTCGAGGCCAGGATGATGAACTCGTGGCTGAGGTCGCCGCCGATCGGCCCCGTGTCGGCCAGCATGGGGATGGCGGTCAGGCCCAGCCGCGCGAAGGTGCGCAGGTAGGCGCAGAACATGCGGTTGTAGGAGCGGCGGGCGCCGGCGGCGTCGAGGTCGAAGGAGTAGGCGTCCTTCATCAGGAACTCGCGCGAGCGCATCACGCCGAAGCGCGGCCGCACCTCGTCGCGGAACTTCCACTGGATGTGGTAGAGGTTCAGGGGCAGGTCCTTGTAGGAGCGGACGGAGGCGCGAAAGATCTCCGTCACCATCTCCTCGTTGGTGGGGCCGTAGAGCATGTCGCGCTCGTGCCGGTCCTTGATGCGCAGCATCTCACGGCCGTAGTCGTCGTAGCGTCCCGACTCGCGCCACAGGTCGGCCGCCTGGATGGTCGGCATGGTGATCTCGATGGCGCCCGAGCGGTTCTGCTCCTCGCGGACGATCGCGCTCACCTTCCGGAGCACGCGCTGGCCAAGGGGGAGCCAGGCGTAGATGCCGGCCGCCTCCTGCCGGACCATGCCGGCGCGCAGCATCAGCCGATGGGACACGATCTCCGCCTCCTTCGGGTTCTCGCGAAGCAGGGGCAGGAAGTAGCGGCTCAGGCGCATCGGGAGGCTCGGTGGCGGCGCGGGGGACGGAGGCGCCGCGGACGGATCGGAGCGCCAAACAAGCGCAAGCCCGCCCGAAACACAAGGGAGGCCGCGATGCCCCGGGCCAACCTGTCCCGGGAGCCCGCCCGCGGTCCGCCAATCCTTAACGACCGGTGAAGGCGTGCGGCGTCGCCCAGATAGATTTTCTTCTCCGAACCTCCAGGAAGCTTGGCTTTGGTCAGAGGCCAGGTCCGGCTATTCCCTGTGCACCGTGAGCCGTCCGGCGGCAACGCCCTCCAACCTCGTGCACGACCATGCTCCAATCTGCCCTGTTCTCCACGCCCAGCACGTTCGACCGCGGCGAAACCAGGCCGGCGTCGCCCGCGTGGCGGTCTGTCTCGCTGCCTGGAAAGGCAAGCCTGGCTGACCTTTCCGCCTGGCTGCGCTCGCTGGTCGCGCGGGACGAGCTGCGCGGGATGAGCGCGCACCTGCTTCGCGACATCGGGTTTGGCGGGCTCGACTGAGCCTTCCGATCGCTCGCCGGCTTGGGTTCCGACACCGGGTCGATGGTTGTCGGTTCTGCCCTTCATTCCTGAGAATATACGGCACTAGGAAACCCGCCGTCCGCCTGTTTCGCCCTTCGCTCCGCACAGCGGGGCGAAGGGGAGGATCCGGCACGGGCCGCGTCAACTCTCCTTCGACGCGCTGCCGCGGGCCCAGCCCTCCTTGACCTCCGCCGCGAAGTCCGCGAAGCGCCCCGCACGAACCGCCGCGCGCATCCCGGCCATCAGCTCCTGGTAATAGGCGAGGTTGTTCCAGCTCAACAGCATCATGCCCAGGATCTCGCCCGCCTTGACGAGGTGGTGGAGGTAGGCGCGCGACCAGTCGCGCGCCGCGGGGCAGGACGAGGCCGGGTCGAGCGGGGCGGGGTCGTCGGCGTGGCGGGCGTTGCGCAGGTTGATCCGGCCCAGCCTCGTGTAGGCCAGGCCGTGGCGGCCCGCGCGGGTCGGCATCACGCAGTCGAACATGTCGACGCCGCGCCGGACCGCTTCGATCAGGTCGTCGGGCGTCCCCACACCCATCAGGTAGCGCGGCTTGCCAAAGGGCAGGTGGGGCGCGACCGCCTCGATCATGGCCAGCATCACGGCCTGCGGCTCGCCCACCGCGAGGCCGCCGATCGCGTAGCCCGGGAAGTCGAGCCCGGCCAGCGCGCGCGCGCTCTCGACGCGCAGGGCGGGGTCGTCGCCGCCCTGCACGATGCCGAACACCGCCCGCCCCGGCACCGCGCGGAAGGCCGCGCGCGACCGCTCGGCCCAGCGCAGCGACAGCCGCATGGCGCGCTCCACGTCGGCGGCGCTCGCGGGCAGGCGCAGGCACTCGTCGAGCTGCATCTGGATGTCGGAGCCGAGCAGGTCCTGGATCTCCAGCGAGCGCTCGGGGGTCAGCACGTGCGTGCTGCCGTCGAGGTGGGACTGGAAGGTCACGCCCCGCTCGTCGAGCTTGCGCAGGGTCGTGAGCGACATGACCTGGAACCCGCCGGAGTCGGTCAGGATCGGGTGGGGCCAGTTCATCATGGCGTGCAGCCCGCCGAGCCGCGCCACCCGCTCGGCGCCGGGCCGCAGCATGAGGTGGTAGGTGTTGCCGAGCACGATGTCGGCGCCCAGCTCCCGCACCTGCTGCGGGTAGAGCGCCTTGACGGTGCCGGCCGTGCCGACCGGCATGAAGGCGGGCGTGCGGACCGTGCCGCGCGGCGTCGCGATGACGCCCGTGCGGGCCGAGCCGGAGGTCGCGTGAACCGCGAAGCCGAACGCCGCGCTCACGCCGCGGCGCCCGCGGGGAACAGCAGGCTCGCGTCGCCGTAGGAGTAGAACCGGTAGCCGCAGGCCACCGCGTGCGCGTAGGCGGCCCGCATCGTGTCCAGGCCGGAGAAGGCCGACACCAGCATGAACAGCGTCGAGCGCGGCAGGTGGAAGTTCGTCATCAGCACGTCGGCCGCGCGGACGCGGTAGCCGGGCGTGATGAAGATCGCGGTGTCGCCCGCGAAGGGGTGGACGGTGCCGTCCGCGCCCGCGGCGGATTCCAGGATGCGCAGCACCGTGGTGCCCACCGCCACGACCCGGCCGCCCCCCGCCCGCGCGGCGTTGAGCGCGTCGGCCGTTTCGGGCGACACCGCGCCCCATTCGGCGTGCATCCGGTGGTGGGCGGTGTCGGCCGCCGTCACGGGCAGGAACGTGCCCGCGCCCACGTGCAGCGTCACGCGGTGGATCGCGACGCCGCGCTCCGACAGGGCCTGTTCGAGCCCGGGGGTGAAGTGCAGCCCCGCGGTGGGCGCCGCGACCGCGCCCGAGGTCTGGGCGAACATCGTCTGGTAGCGGGCCGTGTCCGCCGGCTCGACGGGCCGGCGCGCCGCGATGTAGGGGGGCAGCGGCATGGCGCCTATCGCCTCAACCCTGGCGTCCAGGTCGGCGCCCGCCGCCGCGAAGCGGAGCACCACCTCGCCGCCCTCGCCCCGGTCGAGCACGGCGGCCTCGAGCGTCGCGCCGTCCGGTCCCGCGAACCGCACGGTCTCGCCGAGGTTGAGCTTCTTGGCGGGACGGACGAAGGCGCGCCACAGGTCGGCGCCCTCGCGCTTGTGCAGCGTGGCCTCGATCCAGGCGACCGCGGCACCGCGCCGCCGCTCGCCCGAGAGCCGCGCCGGGATCACGCGCGTGTTGTTGACGACCAGCGCGTCCCCCGGGCGGAGCAGCGCGGGCAGCTCGCGCACGCCGCGGTCCTCCAGCCCCGCGCCGGGGCGCACCACGAGCAGGCGCGCCGCGTCGCGGGGTTCCGAGGGCTTGAGCGCGATGGCTTCGGGGGGAAGCGCGAAGTCGAAGGCGTCGACCAGCACGGGCGCGGGGCCGCGGCTCCCCTATCAGCTCACGCGGGCGGAGGTGATCCGGTCGGGGTCGCGCACCGGCTCGCCGCGCTTGATCTTGTCGACGTTCTCCATGCCCGCTGTCACCTCGCCCCAGACCGTGTACTGGTTGTCGAGGAAGCGGGCGTCGTCGAAGCAGATGAAGAACTGCGAGTTGGCCGAGTTGGGGTTCTGGGCGCGCGCCATGGAGCAGGTGCCGCGCTTGTGCGGGGTCGGGTTGAACTCGGCCTTCAGGTTCGGGTAGCTCGACCCGCCCGTGCCGGTGCCGTGCGGGCAGCCGGTCTGGGCCATGAAACCCTCGATCACGCGGTGGAAGGCGACGTTGTCGTAGAAGCCTTCGTTGGCGAGCGTGGTGATGCGCTCGACGTGGCCGGGCGCGAGGTCGGGCCGCAGCCGGATCACCACGGGTCCCTTGGTGGTTTCCAGGGTCAGGGTCTGGTCGCTCATATCGCTAATCCTTTCTGGATGAAGCGGATGGTGAAAACCTCACCCGCGATGGCGCTCCCCAGCGCGGGCGTGAAGGGCAGCGGCGCGCATCGCGCGAGAGCCTGCAGGAGCGAGGCGCGCAGGTCGGCCGCCGCCGACTTGTCGGCCAGCGGGTCGACGTAGGTGATGCGGGGGACGCCGTAGACCGAGCCGTCCCGCTTGAAGCTGACCCGCACCGTGATGGCGCCCCAGTGCCGGTTGCCGACCGCGGCACTCGGGTCCCAGCAGCGGCCGATCGCCTCGGCCACTTCCGTGTAGCGGTTGATGGCGTTGCGGGCCGCCACGGGTTGCGGGCGGGGCGGCACGGGAACGGTCAGCGCGAAACCGTGCGGATAGGGGGGCTCCTCGGCCGGCGGCACGCCGTTGTCGTCCCAGGCCCAGGGAATGTCGCAGGCCCCGTCGGGGCAGGTGGGCGCGACCCGGCGGTGCCCGGCGAAGGCCGGGCCCGCGCCGGAGGCGAGCCACGCCGCCGTCGCGATCAGGACCGGCCCGCGCCGCACCGCCCGACCCTCACTTCGCGTCGGAGGCCAGGCGCATGGTGACGATCTTGTCGGGGTCCTCGACCTTGCCGTTGTCGTCGGACGAGCCCTTCTTGATCTTGTCCACCACGTCCATGCCCGCCGTCACGCGGCCGAACACCGTGTACTGGTTGTTGAGGAAGGGCGCGTCCGCGAGGCAGATGAAGAACTGCGAGTTGGCCGAGTCCGGGTCGGACGCGCGCGCCATGCCGAGCGTGCCGCGCTTGAAGGGCGTGTCGGTGAACTCGGCCTTGAGGTCGGGCAGCTTCGAGCCGCCCGAGCCCGTGCCGGTCGGGTCGCCCGTCTGGGCCATGAAGCCGTCGATCACGCGGTGGAACACGATGCCGTCGTAGAAGTGCTGCCCCACGAGCTTCTTGATCTGCGCCACATGCTTGGGCGCGAGGTTGGGTTCGAGCTCGACGGTGATGCGCCCGTCCTTGGTGGTCAGGTAGACCGTGTTGGCGTCGGCCGCCCGCGCCGGGCTCCCCGCAAGCGCGAGCCCGGCGGGAAGGGCGAGCAGGAGGTCGCGGCGGCGCAGGGTCATGCGGGGTCCTCGGGGGCAGGTGGGGCGCGTTGATAGGCGGGGACGGAGATGGTGGCAAGCGCGAGGCCGCGCAAGCCGCGCCTCCCTCCGGCCCGCGTCGCTCCCCGCGGGGCGCCGGGCCGGACCTTTCGGCGGCGCTCGCCCGTTTTCGCCGCAGCACGGGAGGGCTTTGGCGATGGCGGAGCGAGACGGCGCGAGCATCCCCGACCTCGCCGCGGGCGTCGAGCTCGGCGCCGTCCCGGCCTCGGGCCTGCTCGCGGGCAAGGTGGGCGAGGAGGACGTCCTGCTCGTGCGCGGCACGACGCGCGTCTTCGCGGTGGGCGCCAAATGCACCCACCTCGGCGCCCCGCTCGCCAAAGGGATGGTGGTGGGCGACGCGGTGCGCTGCCCCTGGCACCACGCCTGCTTCAACGCCGAAACCGGCGAAGCCACGGTGGCCCCCGCCTTCCAGCCGCTCGCGCGATGGGGGGTCGAAACGCGGAACGGCCGGGTCGCGGTGCGGGACCGGCTCGGCCCTCCCGGTCGGCCGCCCCGGCCGGAGGGCGCCGGCCCCGTCGTGGTGGCGGGCGCGGGCGCGGGCGGCTTCGCGGTGGCCGACGCGCTGGTCCGGCTCGGCTACGCGGGCCCGGTCACCATGGTGGGCCAGGATCCCGAGGCGCCCTACGACCGCACGCTGCTATCCAAGGACTTCCTCGACGGCAAGGCGGGGGAGGACAAGCTGCCCATCGAGGGCGAGGGCCTGGCCGAGCGCGGCGTCGACCTCCGCCTGGGGGTCGCGGTGGAGGCCATCGAGCGGGAGACCAAGCGCGTCCGGCTCGCGGACGGCACCACCCTGCCCTACGCGAGCCTCGTGCTCGCGACCGGCTCGGAGCCCAGGCGCCTCACCGTGCCCGGCGCCGACCTGCCCCACGTCCTCACCCTTCGGACGGCCGCCGACGCCCGCGCCATCCTGGCCCGCGCGGCGGGGAAGAGCCAAGTGGTGGTCGCGGGCGGCAGCTTCATCGGGCTGGAGGCCGCGGCCTCGCTCCGCGAGCGCGACTGCCCCGTGGCCGTGGTGGCGCCCGGGGAGCACCCGTTCGGCAAGGTGTTCGGGCCGGACCTGTCCGACGCCATCCTGGCCGTCCACCGGAAGCACGGCACGGTCTTCCACCTCGGGCAGGAGATCGTGCGGATCGACCCCCACGCCGTGACCCTGGACAACGGGACCCGGCTTCCCGCCGACCTGGTGGTGGTCGGCATCGGCGTGACGCCGCGCGTGGACCTCGCGCGCGCCGCGGGGCTCGCCGTCGACGACGGCGTGGTGGTGGACGAGCACCTGCGCACGAGCGACCGGGCCATCTTCGCGGTGGGCGACATCGCGCGCTGGCCCGACCCGCACGGGGGCGAGCGCATCCGCGTCGAGCACTGGGACGTGGCGGTCCGCCAGGGGCAGGCCGCGGCGCTGACCATCGCGGGCGAGGCGCGCCGCTTCGACGCCGTCCCCTTCTTCTGGACCAAGCACTTCGACCTGTCGGTCCGCTACCTCGGCCACGCGAGCGGCTGGGACGAGGCGCGCCTCGACGGCGACCCGGCCCGCCGCGACGCGGAGGTCGCGTTCCGCAAGGGGGGCCGCGAGGTCGCGCTCGCCACCGTGGACCGGGACCTCGCCTCCCTCGCCCGCGAGGTGGAGATGGAGCGCCGGCTCAGCGAGGCGGCCGCAAGCCTGCCGCTGTAGACCTCTTGTTTGATTTCGGAAGCCGTCACTGCGAGCGAGAGCGAAGCAGTCCAGCCGGCCGGTTCAGGCAAAAACCGCGACCGGAGCGGCCGGCCCGGCGCTGGATCGCCTCGGTCCCGCTCGCGATGACGGCTCCTATCTCACCCCCGCCTTCATCAGCTTGAAGGTGATCGAGTCCGTCAGCGCCTGGAACGAGGCGTCGATGATGTTGGACGACACGCCCACCGTGGTCCAGGTGTCGCCGAGGCCATCGCGCGACTCCACCATCACGCGCGTGACCGCGTCCGACCCGCCCTGGAAGATGCGGACGCGGTAGTCGACCAGCTCCAGGTCGTCGATGTGGCGCTGGTACTTGCCCAAGTCCTTGCGGAGCGCGAGGTCCAGCGCGTGGACGGGGCCGTTGCCCTCGGCGGCCGAGATGGTGATCTCGCCGTCCACCGTGACCTTGACGACCGCCTCCGACACGGTGACGCGCTCGCCCGCCGCGTTGTAGCGGCGCTCCACGCTGACCCCGAACCGCTCCACGTCGAAATAGTCCGGCACCTCGCCCAGCACGCGGCGCGCGAGCAGGGTGAAGGACGCGTCGGCGCCCTCGTAGGCGTAGCCCTGCGCCTCCTTCTCCTTCACCTCGTCGAGCAGGCGGGCGAGGCGCGGGTCGTCGCGGTCGAGCGCGATGCCGAGCCGCTCCAGTTCCGACACGACGTTGGACTTGCCCGCCTGGAGCGACACCAGCACCTTGCGGCTGTTGCCCACGGCGGCGGGCTCGACGTGCTCGTAGGTGCGCGGGTCCTTGAGCACGGCGGAGGCGTGGATGCCGGCCTTGGTCGCGAAGGCGCTGCGGCCCACGTAGGGGGCGTGCGGGTCGGGGGCGCGGTTGAGCAGCTCGTCGAAGGCGTGGCTGGCCTTGGTCAGGGTCGCGAGCGCGTCGGGGGTGGTGCGGAGCGCGAAACGGTCCGCGTAGGGGGCTTTCAGCAGCAGCGTCGGGATCAGGGTGGTGAGGTTGGCGTTGCCGCAGCGCTCGCCGATGCCGTTCAGCGTGCCCTGGATCTGCCGCGCCCCGGCCCGCACGGCCGCGAGCGCGTTGGCGACCGCGTGGCCCGTGTCGTCGTGGGTGTGGATGCCGATCCGGCCGGCGGGGACGCGGGTCGCGAGGTCGCGCACCGCCGCCTCGATCGCGTCGGGCAGCGTGCCGCCGTTGGTGTCGCACAGAACGACCCAGCGGGCGCCGGCCTCGACCGCCACGGCGGCGCAGCGCAGCGCGTAGGCGGGGTTGGCCGCGTAGCCGTCGAAGAAGTGCTCGCAATCGAGCATCACCTCGCGGCCGCGCGCCGCGGCGGTGCGCACCGAGTCCGCGATGCCGTCCAGGTTCTCGTCCAGCGTGGCGCCGAGCGCCACGTGGACGTGGTAGTCCCAGGCCTTGGCCACGAACACGATCGCGTCGCAGGTCGCGTCGAGCAGCGCCGCGACGCCGGGGTCGTTGGAGGCCGAGCGGCCGGGCCGCTTGGTCATGCCGAAGGCCGCCAACCGCGCCCGCAGGGGCGGGGGCTCGGCGAAGAAGGCCGTGTCGACGGGGTTGGCGCCCGGGTAGCCGCCCTCGATGTAGTCGAGGCCGAGCCCGTCCAGCAGGCGGGCCGTGGCGCGCTTGTCGGCCAGCGAGAAGTCGACGCCCGTGGTCTGCGCCCCGTCGCGCAGCGTCGTGTCGAACAGGTAGAGCGGCTCGCGGGTCACGGCCGCGCCCCCTCGCCCGCGAGCTTGCGCTCCATCGTGGTGTTCCCCAGCCACTCGCCCGCCAGCGGCACGGTGTTGCGGGTCACCGGTGCGAAGCCGAGCTTGGCGAACAGCGGCTGCGCGGTGTCGCTCGCGTCGACCGTCAGCTTGGCGGCGCCGCGGGCCGTGGCGAGCCGCACGAGCGCGTCGACCAGCGCGGTTCCGACGCCCTGCCGGGCGCGGTCGGGCGCCACGTAGAGCCGCTCGATCCGGTCCGGCCCTTTGAGCGAGGCGAAGCCCGCCACCGCGCCGCCGACCAGCGCCACCAGCGCGAGGCCGGCCGAGAGGTCGCGGCCGAAGGCGGCCTCGTCGTCGACAGTGGAGGCCCAGGCGTCGAGCTGGCCCGCGTCGTAGTCCTCGGCCGCGAGCTCGGCGACGGAGGCGCGGACGAGCGCCGCGAGCACGGGCACGTCGGCGGGCAGGAGGGGACGGAGCGAAACGGGTCCGGCGGCCATCAGGCGCTCCCCTTCGGCTGGACGGCCCAGGTCGTGGTGCCGTCCTTGCCGTCCTTCACCGCGACGCCCATGGCGGCCAGCACGTCACGGAGCCGGTCCGACTCGGGCCAGTTCCGCGCCGCGCGGGCCTTGATCCGGTTGGTCACCAGCGCCTCCACGGCCGCCGTGTCGACCAGGCCGCCGCGGCGGCCCGCCCAGGCGTCCGGCGCCTCTTGCAGAAGCCCGAGCAGCCGCGCGACCGGCACCGCGCGCGCCGCGTCCTCCGCGAACAGGCGGTGCAGGTCGCCCAGCAGGGCGGGCGTGTTCAGGTCGTCGAGCAGGGGACCGGGCACGTCGCCCAGGGCGGGCGGCGGCCCGGCCGCGGCGGCCGCGTCATACCATCGGTCGAGCGTCCGCTCGGCCTCCTCCAGGGCCGCGAGCGTCCAGTCGATCGGCTGGCGGTAGTGCGTGCGCAGCATGGCCAGCCGCAGCACCTCGCCCGGCCAGGACCGGCCGCCGAACGAGCCGCTGGCCAGCAGCTCGCGGATGGTGACGAAGTTGCCGAGCGACTTCGACATCTTGCGGCCCTCCACCTGGAGGAAGCCGTTGTGCATCCACACGTTGGCCATCCGCTCGCGCCCGAAGGCGCAGCACGACTGGGCGATCTCGTTCTCGTGGTGGGGAAAGATCAGGTCGATGCCGCCGCCGTGGATGTCGAACACCTCGCCCAGGTGGGTCCAGCTCATGGCCGAGCATTCGAGGTGCCAGCCCGGACGCCCCCTGCCCCACGGGCTGTCCCAGCCCGGCTCCGCGTCGCTCGAAGGCTTCCACAGGACGAAGTCCGCCTCGGACCGCTTGTAGGGCGCGACCTCGACGCGGGCGCCGGCGATCATTTCGTCGAGCGGACGGCGCGACAGCGCGCCGTAACGGGCCATCGAGGGCACGTCGAACAGCACGTGGCCCGCGGCCTCGTAGGCGTGGCCCTGGGCCACGAGGCGCCCAACCAGGGCCACCATCTCGGGGATGTGGTCGGTGGCGCGGGGCTCGACGGTGGGCGGCAGGCAGCCCAGCGCCGCCACGTCCTCGCCGAAGTCGCGCGCCGTGTCCTCGGTCAGGTCGCGGATCGCCACGCCGCGCTCGACCGCCCGGGCGATGATCTTGTCGTCCACGTCCGTGATGTTGCGGACGTAGCGGACGTGGGCCGGCCCGTAGAGGTGGCGGAGCAGCCGGAACAGCACGTCGAAGACGATCAGCGGCCGCGCGTTGCCGATGTGCGCGCGGTCGTAGACGGTCGGGCCGCAGGCGTAGACCCGGACGTCCGCCGGGTCGATCGGCACGAAGTCCTGCTTCTGCCGCGTCAGAGTGTTGTAAAGCCGCAAGGCCATGGCGTTCCCCGGCAGGCCGGCGAAACGCGATCCAGTCTTGGCGAGGGGACGAGACAGCGTCAGCCAGCGACACGCGCTAGCGAATGATCGAACCCGTACAAACGGCGACGCTGTTCATGGGCTTCGCTTACGGCAGCGGGGCCGCGCGCGTCAACCCGGGAGCCGCGAACGCGCCGCCCCGGTTCACGATGACGTCGAGACCCGACAGCACGGGCAGGTCCTGCCCCCGGACGGCCGTGGCCAGGTGCCGCCAGTCGCGCTCCGAGGCCTCGCGGGCGAAGGCGCGGACGAGCGAGGACACGAGCGCGCCCACGCTCATCCCGCGTTCGCCGGCCTCGGCCCGGAGCCGGGCCGCGAGCGCGCCGCCGATGGAGGCGACCGCGGCCTCCGCGACGCCCTCGTTGGCGCAGGAATGCAACAGATCGGACACCAGCATTGAGACCTCCCCGCCGCTTCACGGATGGGCACGTGGGGCCGGTGGCGCGCCGCGCGCCGCCCGAACTCCCCGTCGGTCTGAGGCCTACCGCCCTATCCGGTCGTCATGATGACGGGAAAACGGTTCTCGCGCCACAAGGGAGGCTGCAATCGGGCCACGGGCTGCAAAAAAATATCAATAGTCTGAAGAAAGTCTTGCCTGCGGCGGGCGGGGCTCAGGCCACGACCTCCGCTTTCTCCAGCACCGCGTGCATGAGCACGTGCGCGCCCGCCCCCGCCCAGTCGGGCGTGATGGCCTCGGCCTCGTTGTGGCTGACGCCGCCCACGCAGGGCGTGAAGATCATCGCCGTGGGCGCAACCCGGGCCAGGTAGCAGGCGTCGTGGCCCGCGCCCGAGACGATGTCGCGGTGGGAATAGCCGTGCGCCTCGGCCCCGCGCCGCACGGCCGCCACGCAGGCCGCGTCGAAGCGCACGGGCGGGTAGGCGAACACGCGGGCGAGCGCGACGTCGAGCCCGGTCTCGGCGCCGACCGCCGCCACGTCGGCGCGCAGCCGCGCCTCCATGGCGTCCAGCACGGCATCGTCGGGGTGGCGGACCTCGCAGGTCATGAACACCCGGCCGGGAACGACGTTGCGCGAGTTGGGATGGACGTCGAGCATGCCCGCGGTCGCGACCGCGAGCGGCGGGTGCGCCAGGCCGATCTCCTGCACCCGCTGGACGACCCGCGCCGCCCCCACCAGGGCGTCGCGGCGGCGCGCCATGGGGGTCGAGCCCGCGTGGCTCTCGAAGCCCGTCAGGGTGAGCTCGAACCAGCGCTGCCCCTGCCCGTGCGTGACCACGCCGACGTCGATCCCCTCGTCTTCGAGGATCGGGCCCTGCTCGATGTGCAGCTCGAAGGCGGCGTGGACGGGCTTGCCGACGGGCTCGGGTCCCTTGGCGCCGATGCGCCCCAGCTCGTCGCCGAAGCGGAGCCCGTCGCGGTCGGTGATCGCGTAGGCCTCGTCGAGCGTGTAGGCGCCCGCGAACACGCCCGAGGCCACCATGGCCGGGGCGTAGCGCGACCCCTCCTCGTTGGTCCAGTTGACGACTTCCACCGGATGGCGCGTGCGCAGGCCGAGGTCGTTCATGGAGCGGGCCACCTCCAGCGCGCCCAGCACGCCCAGCACGCCGTCGAACTTGCCCCCCGTGGGCTGGGTGTCGAGGTGGCTGCCCATCAGCACCGGGGGCAGGCCCGGCTCGGTTCCCTCGCGACGCGCGAACATGTTGCCCATCCGGTCCACCGTGACCGCGAGCCCGGCCCCCTCGGCCCAGGTGCGGAACAGCGCGCGTGCGTCGCGGTCCAGGTCGGTCAGCGTCAGGCGGTTGCAGCCGCCCTTGGGCGTGGCGCCGATCTCGGCCATCCGCATCAGGCTGTCCCACAGCCGGGCGGGGTCGACGCGAATGTTGGACAGGTCGGCCATGCGGGGCGCCTCGCGGGTGCCGCGGGGGTTCGGCGGCCCTTCGAGGCCGGAGGGTTATGCCGCGGCGCCGGGTGCGTCAAACGCGTGACTCGGGTGGCGGGACCTGTCACACAGGGCGCGCACCGCGACAGGGAACGGCATCAGGCTCATGAAGCTCAGCGCGCGCAACAGGCTGAAGGGGACCGTCGTCGAGGTCACCAAGGGCCAGACCACGGCGCACGTCCGCATCGACGTGAACGGCACGGTGGTCACCTCCTCCATCACCAACGAGGCCGTGGACGACCTGGGGCTGAAGCCCGGGATGGCGGCCTACGCGGTGGTGAAGGCGTCCGACGTCATGATCGCGGTCGACGACTGATGCGCGCCCTCGCCCTCGCGGCGCTGCTCGCGACGGTCGCGGCGCTGCCGGCCGCCGCGCAGGGCGACCCTTGCGCCGGGTTCAAATGGCCGGTCGCGCGGGAGAAGGATGCCTTCGCGGGCCCGCAGCTCCCCATCCTGAAGTCCGGCGCGCAATATCCCGGCGTGATGGCGGGCGTGACGGTCGCGCTCACCCCGCAGGACAAGGTCGGTTACCCGACGCCACCCGCCCACAAGCCCAAGGTCGACCAGCCCAACGGCGCGGTGCTGGACGTACCCCCCTTGGCCGCGGGCGGCACCTACCAGGTGACGCTGTCGGACGAGGCCTGGGTGGACCTGGTGCAGAAGGGCAGGATCATCCGCTCCACCGCCTTCTCCGGCGCCACCGGCTGCCCGGGCATCCGCAAGAGCGTGCGCTTCAAGGTCGAGGGCGGCCCGCTGACGGTGGAGATCAGCGACGCCAAGGCGGAGCGGATCAACCTGGATTTCCTGCCGGCCGAGACGGAGTAGCGGCGCGGCACCCGTGCCCCAAAGCTCCGAGCCCGGGTCAACCCGACCGGTGCCCGGGGGTGCCCCGCCGTGCGGGAGCGAAGGGCAGAACCGGCACGAGCCAACCTGAGTTCGGCGTCCTGGCTCTCGCACGAGGGCTCTGAACTCTGGTTAACACCAACAGTGCAAGGCGATGCCCTTCGCCCCGCGGTCAGCGGGGAGAAGG
>CAXTDZ010000043.1:17630-26085 GCA_964243035.1 uncultured Lichenihabitans sp. | reverse complement strand
CTCACCCCTGTCCGGCTCCCAAACGCCGCAGATCAGCGGTTCTTGGAGGTGTCCACCTGGGTCCGGGCAAGCCGGAGGGCTCGTTGTTATCGTTAAGTTTTTAGGGGCTTGCTGGGGCAAGCCCCCCGGGAACGAAAAAACCTCGCAAAAGCGGGGCTAAGTCTTTGACGATCCAGGATAGAACGGCCTCAAAGGTACGTGCCGCGTCCTCGAACATCTCTCGCAGGACGAGGCCGACATCGTCCTGCTCCGCGACGACCCGCGCGTGTTGAGCGTACTGCGCCCCGTCGTCGACGCGCATCGCGCCCGCCTGAACGCCGACTACCGGACCGTCTACGCCGCCAACCTCCTCGCGGTCGCTGGAGGCTTCGCGGTCGGCCTTGGAAGTCTCGGCGCCGGCCTGACCTCGAATCTGGGGTCGGCCCTTGTCTTTCTCCGACGCTGGCGCGGGCTGGCAGGGTTGCAAGCCGCCTCGACCCGCACCGCCACCCAACGGCTGGTCTCGGTGAAGGTCAAGGCTCTGGACGGGGAGGACCAGTGAAGAAAGCGGTTGGGAGGCTTTTTTTGACTCCAATCGATCTTATTTTTCACTCGTGCGAGACAATTAAGAAGCTATTCCAATTTTTTAATAAATATGGTTACGGCGTTGCAGAAGTAAGACTACGAGTAGAAGCGTTGTTCCGACCCGCGCGAGGCGACACTGACGGTTGCGATGCCCCGGACGGAGCCTGACGCTGCGGGGGTGCGGCAGGCGGCGACGCGAGCCAAGGATGTTGACGCGGCGCGGCGGGTGCCGGCTTCGGCCTCGATGCTCGAAGAACGGACGCGCACGGTTGCGGCATGGATCGGCACTCGCGAGCTGAGCAGAGGTGTCCACGCATTCGGGGACCGTCGGCGCAGGTCGTTGTCGCGGGACGTTGCCGACCGGATCGCGGGCAGCGCCCGCGCGCAGGCCCGCAGCGTCACGCTGCAGCAAGGGACGCCAGCCGCCAGGCCGGCGAGGTCGGCCAGCGTGCCGTCGACGGTGTCGAGCACCGGCAGGTCAACGTGGCCGCCAACTCCCGACGCCCGCTCCGCGAGCTCGCCCGCAGCGCCTCGATCGACGTGCGGATATCCAGCCAGCCCGTCTCAGCGGGCCGTGCCCCACCTGGCGACCGTGCGGGCCTCGACCGCGCGGAACACCACGGCCTCGACGAGCAGCCCGATCAGCACAACGGCGATCAGCCCGGCGAACACCCGGTCGGTGTTGAGCTCGTTGCGGTTCTGGAAGATGTACCAGCCGAGGCCCCCGCTGCCCGCCGAGGCCCCGAACACCAGCTCGGCCGCGATCAGCGTCCGCCAAGCGAAGGCCCAGCCGATCTTCAGCCCCGCCAGGATGGAGGGCATGGCGGCGGGCATCAGGATCAAGATCACGTAGCGCGGCCCGCGCAGGCCGTAGTTGCGCCCCGCCATGCGCAGCGTCTCGGGCACGCCCTGGAAGCCCGTCAGGGTGCTGAGGGCCAGCGGCCACAGCACCGAGTGGACCAGCACGAAGACGAGGCTGCCCTGTCCCAGGCCGAACCAGAGCAGCGCCAGCGGCAGCAGCGCGATGGGCGGCAGGGGGTTGAGCATCGCGGTCAGGGTGGACAGCAGGTCCCGCCCGAGCCGGCTGGACGCCGCGAGCCCCGCCAGCGCGAAGCCCGAGGCGGCGCCGATCGCGTAGCCCTTGAGCAGCACGCCCAGCGAGACGAGGACCTTGCCGCCGAGCGCGCCGCTGCCCACGTCCTCCGCCAGCGCCCGCAGCGTGGCGGAGAAGGTCGGCAGCAGCAGGTCGTTGTCCTGCCAGCGGGCCAACCCTTCCCAGGTAGCGGCCAGCACCAGGAGAATGATCCCCTTGCGCACCGCCGGGCGCTGCCACAGCCGCTCCGGCCAGGGTCGCGGCCGCTCAGGCGCGACGCCGCCCAGGGGGTCCGGGCCGCGCTCGACCTCCGGGCGGATCGGGGGAAGCCGGACGGGGGCGTTCACGGGGCGGGGTCGAACAGGAGGGCGTGGAGCCGGGCGGAGGCCGCCTGGAAGTCGGGCGTGCCGATGCTGCCGGCCGTCCAGGCGTGGGCGTTGATCTCGGCCCGGACCCGGCCCGGATGGGGTGACAGGACGCCGATGCGGCTGCCGACCACGAGCGCCTCCTCGATGGAGTGGGTCACGAACAGGAGCGTGAAGCGGGTCTCCTCCCACAGAAGGAGCAGTTCCTCCTGCATGCGTGAGCGCGTGAGCGCGTCGAGCGACGCGAAGGGCTCGTCCATCAGAAGCACGCGCGGCTGCATCGCGAGCGCCCGGGCGATGGCGACGCGCTGCTTCATGCCGCCCGACAGCGTGTGCGGGTAAGCGTCCGCGAAGCCCGACAGCCCGACCCTGTCGAGGTAATGACGCGCCCGCTCGCGCGCCGCCCTGCGCCCGAGCAGGCCGGACACCCGCAGGGGAAACGCGACGTTCTCGACCACCGTCTTCCAGGGCGGAAGCTGGTCGAACTCCTGGAACACCACGACGCGGTCCGGGCCGGGGCCCGCGACCCGCCTGCCGTCGAGCCGGATCTCCCCCTCGGTCGGCTCGATGAAGCCCGCCACGGCCTTGAGCAGCGTGGACTTGCCGCATCCCGACGGCCCGAGCAGGACGAAGCGGTCGCCGCCCCACACGTCGAGGCTGACGCGGTGCGTCGCCCGCACCTGCCGGTCGGGCGTCCGGTAGTCCAGGCTGACGCCGCGGATCTCCACGAGCGGGGCGCCGGCCGCCCCGGCGCCGGCTAACGGGCGGTCGAGCACCTCAACTGCCATGCTCGCCCCACGCCTCGGCGAAGAAGAAGTCCTTCCAGGATTGGGCCTTGGTCTTGAGCACGCCCAGCCTGTAGAGCGCGTCGGCGTAGACCGCCGTGCGCTCCGGCGTGATGGTGAAGTCGTTTTCCGGGTCGTTCAGGATGGCGGCGATCAGGTCGGGAGCGAGCCTGGACCCCTGCTGCCGGACGAAGACTTGGGCCGCCGCCCCCTTGTTGGCCCGGATCCAGGCCGCGGCGTCGCCGAGCGCGGCGTAGAAGGCCTTGAAACCCCCCGCGTGCTCGTCGTGGAACTTCTGGGTGGCGTAGAGCGCGTTGAAGGTCGCGGGGCCGCCCAGGACGTCGTAGGAGCTCAGCACCTTGTGCACGGCCTTGTTGCCCGCCAGCGCCTGGTAGTAGAAGGGCGCCGACGAGAAGTGGGCGTCGATCTCGGTGCCGCCGGCGATCAGCGCGGCCGTGGCGTCCGGGTGCGGTAGGCTGACGGAGATGTCGTCGAACTTCCTGAAATTGTCGGCGCCGAACTCCCGGGCGGTCTCGATCTGCAGCACGCGGGACTGGAAGCCGACGCCGGCCGCGGGCACCGCGATGCGGTCCTTGGGCCCGAAGTCCTTGAGGCTCCTGACAGCCGGGTTGAGCGTGATCAGGTAGTTGGGCAGGGAGCCCAGCGCCGCCACCAGCTTGACGTTCTGCCTGCCCCTGGTGCGGTCCCACACCGCGAGCGCCGGGGGCACGCCCGCCGACACGACGTCGACCGAACCCGACAGCAGGGCCTCGTTCATCCCCGTCGCGCCCGACAGGCTGGTCCATTCGACGGCGATGTCGAGCCCCTCGTCCCTGCCGTGCTTCTCGATCAGCTTCTGGTCGCGCACGACGTCGAGGATCAGGTAGGCGATGCCGAACTGCTGGGCGACCCGGATCGTTTCGGCCGCGTGTCCCGCGGCCACTGTCGCGGCCAGCACGGCCGCGGCCAGGAGGGGCGCGAGCGCGGCCCCGAGGCGGCGCGGCCCGGTCGCCCGGCGGGCACGACTTGGCATGAGTCAGGGGTCCTTTCCCGGCCGGCGCTTCCGCGCCTTCGATCTACCGGACCGCTAGAGTAAAGCCGATCGTCCCTCGGGGGAAGTCCTTGCGCCCGGGACGATCCCGCCCGGCCACGTCCCGGAGGTGAAGACCGGCCGGCTGGGCGCCGCGGACGGTGCGGGTATCGATGCCGCGGCGCGACGGGGATCCGGCTGACGGGTCCAAGTCCGCGGTCCGCTCTCAGGCGACGCCGCCGGCCATGTCCGGGTTGGCGCCGCGAAGGTCCGGCCGAGCCCGGCGGTCCGGGTCGGCCCGGACGGTCCGCAGCGTGTTCCAGCGGTCCTGGGCGCCCCACGCGTATTTGTAGGGCTCCCGGCCCCGCAGGAAGCTGAACGTCGTGCAGCCCCTCGCCAGGGCGTCGCGCATCGCGTGTCCGATCAGGGCGCTGCCCGGGCTGTCGAAGCCGAAGGCGGGGTCGAAGCCGTTGAGGTAGGCATAGGCCTCCCCGCGGTGGACGAGGCCGTAGTAAGCGGCCGTCATCCTGCCCTCGACGCGCAGGCCGAACAGGCGCAGGAGGTTCGCGGCCATGAGCCGGGGCGCGGCCGTCCGGTGGAAGCGCTGCACGTCGGGATGGGCCAGCACGCCGGCCTGGCCGGCGGCGGCCCAGCGTCGCGCGTGCAGGTCGATCACGTGGTCGAGCAGGCCCGGCGCGGTGACGGCGTCGCCTTCGGCGACCGCGACGCCCTCGCGGCGCCCCACCCGGCTCCAGGCCCTGTGCCAGCGCCGGCCCGCCCGCGTGCGGCGCCACTCCGCCTCCGTCGCGGGCAGGTCCAGGACGGGGCAGGCCGACTGGGCGGTTTCCTCGTGGCGAAGGGGCCCGAGCGGCAGCGCGCGGGCCGAGGCCTCCGGCCGCAGCTCTTCCAGCGACCACACGTCCCAGCGGGCCCGCTCGCTCCCGTAGGCCGCCGCGAGGGCGGCCCCGACCGCTTCGGCCGGCGCGCCGTCGACGAGGACGTCGAGGTGGTCGGTGATGCCGATCCCGAGCGGCAGCAGGCGGCGGCCGTGGGGGCCGTCCTCCAGGTAGAACGGCGCGAGCCCGACGAGCAGCCCGTCGCGCCGCACGGCGGCCGTCAGGAGCGCGCCGGGGTGGAAGACCTCCCACCACGGCAGCAGCCAGGCCGGCGACTGGAACGGCGTCGCGCGCGCCGCGCGGCTCCACAGGGCCCACCAGTCCGGCAGGAGCCGAACGAGGTCGCCCGTTTCCTCGATCATCGTGGTCCGCAGCGGCGGGTCGGCTCGGAGGGTCGGCACGGTCGCGTCCTTTCCCGGTCAGCGGTGGTCGAGGCGGCGCGCCAGCGCGTCGCCGCCCGCCTGGATCAGCGCCACCAGGCCGATCAGCACCACGATCACCGCCACCATCACGGGCGTGTTGAAGCGCTGGTAGCCGTAGCGGATCGCCAGGTCGCCCAGGCCCCCGGCGCCGACCGCGCCCGCCATGGCGGAGGCGCCCACCAGCAGCACCAGCGTCACCGTGAAGCCCGACACCAGGCTCGGCAGGGCTTCGGGCACGAGCACGTGCCCCATGACGGTGAGCTGGCCGCCACCCATGGCCTTGACGGCCTCGACGAGACCGCGGTCCACCTCGTGCAGCGCGACCTCGGCCACCCGCGCGTAGTAGGGCACGGCCGCGACCGACAGCGGCACGATGGCTGCCTCCGTGCCGATCGCGGTGCCGACGATCAGCCGGGTCAGCGGGATCAGCGCCACCAGCAGGATGATGAAGGGCAGCGAGCGCAACGCGTTGACGGCGGCGCCCAGCAGCCGGCCGGCGGGCCGGTTGGCCCAGAGCCCGCCCGGCGCGGTGTTCAGGAGCACGAGCCCCAGCGGCAGCCCGAGCGCGACGCTGATGGCGCCCGAGGCCGCCGTCATGACCACGGTCTCCCACAGCGCGGCGAGGAGACGGTCATAGGGGATCGCGGGCATGGCCGAGCACCTCCAGGCTGGACAGGAGAGACGCGGTCGCGGCCCGGAGCGCCGCGATCCGCTCCGGCGTGCCCTCGGGCAGCGCCAGCACCAGCGTGGCGACGGGCTCGGCCCCGACCCGGTCGACCTCGGCGCGCAGCACCAGCGGCTCCACCCCGGCGGCCCGGGCCACCAGGCCGACGAGAGGCCGGCGGGCCGCCTCGCCGCGCGCCACAACGCGCAGCACGGCGTGGAGGCCCGGGCGATGGTCCCGTTCCAGGTCTTCGGGCGGCAGGACGTCCGGCGCGTGGTGGGCGGAGGCGATCAGCCGCCGCGTGAGCTCGGCCCGCGGGGCCGCGAAGACCGCCGCGGTCCGGCCTTGCTCGACCACGCGCCCCCGCTCCAGCACCGCGAGGCGGTCGGCCACGGCGCGCACCACGCTCATCTCGTGGGTGATCATCACCACCGTCAGGCCGAGCTCGCGGTTGATGTCGCGCAGCAGCGCCAGGATGGCGGCCGTCGTCTCGGGGTCGAGCGCGGAGGTGGCTTCGTCCGACAGCAGCAGCGCGGGGTCGGCCGCCAGCGCCCGGGCGATGCCGACGCGCTGCTTCTGGCCGCCCGAGAGCTGCGCGGGGTAGCTGTCGGCCTTGCCGTCCAGGCCGACGAGCCGCAGCAGCTCCGCGACCCTGGCCCGGCGCCGCGCGGCCGGCACGCGGGCGATGCGCAGCGGCAGCGCGACGTTGGCTGCGACCGTCTTCGCCGACAGGAGGTTGAAGTGCTGGAAGATCATGCCAACCCGGGCCCGCAGTGGCCGCAGCGCCCGCTCGGGCAGGCCCACGATGTCGCGGCCGAGCACCTCCACTGACCCCTCGTCGGGCCGCTCCAGCCCGTTGAGGCAGCGGATCAGCGTCGACTTGCCGGCTCCGCTGCGCCCGATGACGCCGAGCACCTCGCCCGCCGCCACCTCCAGCGAGACCCCGTCGAGCGCCGGGCTCGCGCCGAACCGCTTGCGGACGCCGGCGAGGCGCACGACGGGCGGCACCGGTTCGGGCGTCCGGGCGGCCGGCTCGGGCGAGGCGGCGGTGGGCACGGGGTCGAGGCGGCCGAGGGCGAGCGTCACCGCGCGACCCCGCTGTGCCGCGTCATCCTCACCATGCCGCGAGCGCCGTGCCCTTGTAGACGGTCTTCAGCGTGTCGCGGATCGTGTTGTTCTGGTAGGCGGCGACCAGCGTCTTGACCCAGGGATCGTTCTCGTGACCGGCCTTCACCGCGATGAAGTTGCGGTAGGGGTTGTCGGCCACCGGCTCGGTCGCGATCCGGTCGGCCTGCGTCAGGCCCGACTTCAGCGCCCAGTCGGTGTTGACCACGGCCGCGTCGAGGTCGTCGATCGAGCGGCCCACGATGCCGGCGTCGAGCTCCTTGACCTGCACGCCCCTGGGATTGCCGGTGATGTCGGCCGTGGTGGCCAGGATGCCTGCCTCGGGCTTGAGCTTGACGAGCCCCTGCGCCTCCAGCACGCGCAGCGCGCGGCCCTCGTTGCTGGGATCGTTGGGCACGCCGATCACGGCGCCCCTGGGCAGGTCGGCGGCGCTCTTCACCTTGTGCGAGTAGAGCCCGATCGGCCACACCGCCGTGTAGCCCACCGGCACGATGTGGTAGCCGCGCGTCCTGATCTGGTTGTCCAGGTAGGGCTTGTGCTGGAAGGCGTTGGCGTCGAGCTCGCCGTTCTCCAGCGCCTCGTTGGGCTGCGTGTAGTCGTTGAACACCACCAGCTTGAGGGTGAGCCCGCGCGCCGCCGCCTCCCTGGCGACCACGGCCCAGACGTCCTCGTCCTCGGCGCTCATGATGCCGACGCGGAGCGTCTGCCCCGCCGCGAACCCCGGCGGGACCGGGATCAGGGCGAGCGCCAAGCCGGCGGCGAGCAGGGTGCGGCGCGTGGGATCGTGAAACATGGGACCTGTCCTGAATGGAAGAGGGGGGTGCGGCCGACGGTTGCCGGTCAGCGCGGGGCGACGGTGCGCCGGGTGGAGGCGCGCTGTTCGAGGAATTCGAGGAGGGTGAAGTCGGACACGAGCGGCCGGTCGGCCACGTGGAGCGGGGTGCCGGCGGCGCGGCTGCGGCGGACAACCGCGTTCTCGGCCTCGGCATCGCCGATCGCGACCAGGACGGCCTCGGCGGTGGACAGGTCGCGCGCGCGCGCGTCGCCCCGCAGCTCGATCGCGAAGCGCTCGGCGAAGCGCCTGACCGGCGCGGTGGGCTCGCGCATGAGGAGCAGCACGTCGTCGCTGCGGATGGCGGCCAGCCGCAGCAGGTCGAGCGTGCGGGGCGAGCCGCCGAACAGAACGACGCGGTCGCGATGGAGCCTGGGGTCCCAGTCGGGGAGCCTTGAGAACGAGCGGGCGGGCATGGTGGGAACTCTTGGGCGGCGTGCGGGCAAGGCGGGCGGCGGCGGACGGGTCCGGACGACGCGTCGACAGCGCTCCGCGAGGTCCGCGTCCCCCGGGGTCAAGCGCGACGGCCGGCTTGGAGGAGAGCAACGAGACCGGGATGGCACAAGCGATCTCCTCATGACGACGAACGCGTGCGGCGCTCAAAATGCCAAACGGCTGCCCACCACCGCGAGGGTCGCGGCAAGGACCGGCCTGAGCACCCGGTCGGGCACCGAGCCCG
>CAXTDZ010000043.1:0-17530 GCA_964243035.1 uncultured Lichenihabitans sp. | reverse complement strand
CGGGCACCGAGCCCGTGAGCAGGGAGGCCAGCAGCGTCCAGTCGACCGAGCCGATCAGCCAGTGCCCCGTCCCCGCGATCAGCGTGAGGGGTACCGCGTGCGCGATGTCGGAGCCGACGATCCGCGCCACGGGCAGCTTGGGGTAGAGCAGGATCAGCATCGTCACCCCGATCGCGCCGGCCCCCACCGAGGAGATGGACACGAGCACGCCCAGGATCACACCGAGCAGAACCGTCAGCCCGCGAACCCGGGCGGGCGAGAGGCGCTCGGTGTGGCGGGCCAGCGCGTCCAGGAGCCAGCGCCGGAACAGCAGCGACACGGCGGTGAGGATCAGCGCCACCCCCAGCACGGTATTGATGAGCGCGCCCGTCTTCGCGCTGTTGCCGCCGAGCAGGGCGAGCACGAGCAGCGTGGCGACGGTCGCGGGCACGCTTCCCGCGGCGAGCCGCCCGGTGATGGCCCAGTCCACCGTCTTGTTGCGCCCGTGCACGGCAGTGCCGACGATCTTCGTCAGTCCCGCGTACAGGAGGTCGGTGCCTACCGCGGTCGCGGGGTGGATGCCGAACAGCAGCACCAGGAGCGGCGTCATCAGCGAGCCGCCGCCCACGCCCGTGAAGCCCACCAGCGTGCCCACGAAGAGGCCGGACAGCGCGTAGAGCGGGTTGATGACCCTGAGGGCGTCGATCACCGTGGGCTCCGTCGGGAGGTATCCGAACCTCCAGGGCTGCCGGATCGGGATGCCGCCCTTCGGCCTTCCTCGCCGGGTCCCGCGGCGCCCGGTTGCGGGAGCCGACCCGCGCCGTGCCGGCAAACGTCCGATCCGCGCGCGGGCTCGTCGTGCCTCGCGCCATTGACCTCCAGCCGGGTCACGCAACCCACCGCATTGACGGCCAGGAGCACGGCTGACCCCCCTCGATCGGCCGACAGGACCTCCTTGAGACCGAGCATGTGCGCGAAGCGCAGACCCGCGTCGACGGCCACGACCGCGTTGGACGGTGCGTTCAGGGCGGAAGGGCGGGTCGGGACAACGACCATCAACACGGCCGACCGCGCCGCCGCCAGGGCCCGAGCCGAGGCGAGCAGGGTTCTGACGCCATCGGGTCCGCCTGGCGCGGCATCGCGCAGCAGCACGAGCACCGCGGGCCCCCCGCCTGCGACGAGGTCCAGATCGAGCGGCACGCCATTCGGCGCCGCCAGGATGGGGAGCGCGATCAGCTCCCCCACCTCGACCCGCCGAGGCTCCGGCCTGAGCGACGTCGAGGGTTCGACGGGAGCGGCCATCAAGGCGGGACTGCCGCGTGGGACAGCGAAAGCGAGGGACATGGGCGGACACCGGCTCCGAACGCTTCAAGGGGAGCAGATTCAGAGCTAAAAGTCTACAAAATTTATGGACTAATTTGGCTTGGCCGTTGACACTCGACAAAACCTGTAGACTAATCAGCCCGGCTGCCGACCTGAAGGCGTGTCATGGCCGACGCACCCGCATTCAACCCTCTGACCTGCACCCGCCCGCTCGCCATCCGTCCCCCGTCACCGTGCATAGCCGGTTCCCCCGGCGGCGGCCTGGGGGAAGGAACAGGCGTCGCGCCCGGCGACCCGCCGCTGCCGGTCGGCCTGGAGCACTCCGCCGACGACGCGTGACCGACCTCGGAGAGACGCTCGACGCCGCCTGATCCGAAGACCCCCTGTCGTGACCGCGTCCCTAACCCTCCCAACCGCGAAAGGTCCTTGCCCCATGCCCGAGTCCGCCCCCTCCCTGTCCCGCCGCGGTGCCCTCAAACTCGCCGGTGCCGCGGGCGTCGCGGCCTCGCTCGGCGCGACGGCAGGCCCGAAGCTCTTCGCGCCCGCCATCGCGGGGCCGGCCCCCAAGGTGCGGCTCGCCTGGACGGAGGTGGCGGCCTGCCATTCGCCGCTGGCCTTCGGCGTCGCCAAAGGCTTCTACGCGAAGCAGAACGTCGATGTGGAGCTGTTCTACCAGGGCGCCAGCGGCCAGACGCTGATCCAGGCGCTCGCCACCAACAAGGCGGACGTGGGCGCGGGCCTGGTGCTCGACTGGTTGAAGCCGCTGGAGCAGGGGTTCGACGTCAAGCTGTTCGTGGGCTCGCACGGCGGCTGCCAGAAGCTGATGGCGTCCAAGGCCTCGGGCGTCACCGACGTCGCCGGCGTCAAGGGCAAGCGAATCGCGACCTGGGAAGCGGGCGCGCCGCCCAAGGTGGCCTTCTCGGTCACGCTCGCCAAGGCGGGGCTCGACCCCGAGCAGGACGTCGAATGGGTCTACGCGCCCTTCGACCTCGTGGGCGAGACGGTCAAGCGCGGCGACGCGGACCTCGGCGCCCACATGGACCCCTGGGCCTACAGCCTGCGCAAGACCTACGACCTCGTCACGGTCGCCGACACGCAGACGGGCGTCTACGAGGGCCGGGTGTGCTGCGTGCTGGGCGCCAACGGCCCGTTCCTCGAAGCCAACCGGGACGCGGTCCGGCGGATCGCGGCCGCCAACCTGGAGATCCACGACTACACCGCGTCCCATCCGGACGAGGTCGCGCAATGGTACTTCGACAACCTCAAGCCCGGCATGCCGGTCGAGGACCTGCGCGACGACCTGGCGTCAATGGTGTTCCACAACCACCCCGTGGGCCGGGCGCTGACCGACCAGATCAAAGTCTCGATCGACGACCTCAAGCTCACCAAGGTCATGGACCCCGACACCGACGCGGCCGACCTCGCGAACCGGGTCGTGGTCGACATCCTGGCCTGACCGCCGCGACGACAAGGACCGACCGATGACGGATGCGGCGCGCACGGCTCCGCGCTTCCCGGGCCTCGCGGCGGGATCCGCGGCGCCGCGGGTCTGGAGCACGGGGCTCGCGGCGGCCGCGACCTGGACCGCCGCGGCCCTGGTCACGGTGGCACGGCCCGACGTGGTCAAATGGGGGAGCACGCCGCTGTTCGCCGGGCTGGTAGGAGGGGGCGCGCTCGTGCTCCTCGCTCTGTCGCTCGGCGCGCACGGCCTCGGCCGCGGTCGGCGCACGCTGCTGCGCGCCGGGCCGTGGCTCGTGGCGCTGGGCGTCTGGTTCGCGCTATGGGAGCTCACCACCGCCAAGCTGGGCTGGCTGCCGAAACCCTTCTTCTCGCCCCCGCAGGGGTTGCTCAACGTCTACGTCGTGGAGCCGGACGTGTACTGGATCAGGGACGGGCCGTCGCACGCGCGCCGCGCCCCCGCGCCCCCGCCCGCCCGCGCGGGGATGTCGCCGAGGTGGAGGACGCGCATCGCGGGCGCCGCCTCGGCCGCGCCGGCCGGAACCGTCCCGCCCGGCAGGTCGTGCAGGAGCAGGGCGGGGTCGCAGTCGCGCGCGACGGCCAGCAGGCGCTCCGTGCCCCGCCGGCTGAAGGGCGGAAAGGCCGGCACGACCGTCACGCCCGCCCGCATGGTCCCGATCAGGGCGGCCACGAAGCCGAGGCCCGGGCGCACGGCCAGGATCGCGCGGTCCCCGGGCCGGGCGACGTCGACCAGCGCGTCCGCGACCGCGTCGGCGCGGTGGTCGAGCTCGCCGAAGGTCATCGTCGACACGTCGTCGGTCGTGCCGTTCTTCAGGAGATGGAATGCGGGGCGATCCGGGGCGCGCAGAACGTGCCGATCGAGGCGGTCCAGAAGTGCGGGCATGGTGATGATGGGTTTCCGGACTCCTCGACCAGCTCGGGCGCTTTTGAGACAGGCCGTCGTGCGCGAGGCCCGCCGCGTGACGGCCCTCGCCTCGTTTCGCCAGCTTCCGTGCGGCGTTCGACCGAGCCGGACCGGAACGCTTGACGCGCGTCCTGACGTTCGGCCCTCGAAGGGCGGGGCTGCGGAAGCCGCTTGCGGTGCAGCGAAGCGATCCACACCGAGGCCGGTCCCGGTCAAATCACTCGGCACCGCGTGAACCCGCGACGAGACGCTGCCTGTTGGCGTCACACTCTTGCGAAATCCATCCGGCAGCCTAGTTGGAATAAGATCCGAAGGTTCCTTCTTTGATGGTTATTGCAAGTAATATTGTTGTATTATGGCATGATTACATCAAATGTGTGCCGTGTTACAGGTGTAACGACGTAGGGAATCGCATCGGGCCGGGGTCGGGCAAAAGCCGGGACCGAGCGTCTGAGGCGCCGCCACCGCTCAGGGCCATTCTGCGACGCGAGTGGCGATCGGGCTGGGGGGCATTGCCACCGCCCAGTCCCCGGCAGCGCCTGGCGTGACCCCTGTTCCTCATCCGGACGCCACCGGGGGAGGGGGCGGGTGATCTGATCCCGTTGCCGAGGCCCTCGCCCGAGATGGCCCGGCGCAGCGGCGAGGTGTCATCCAGCCGAGCTTGGACCGTGGCCTCTCCTCGTCGTCGCGACGCCAGGTGGCCAGCACGGCGGGCGCGCGGCCATCTCCGGCGGGTTTCGCCCGAGGAGGTCGTTGCGCGATCAAACGCGCTCGCGTGAAAGATCGATCACGAAGCGGAAGCGCACGTCGTTGCGGCGAAGGCGGTCCAAGGCCTCGTTGATCTGCCCGCGGCCGACGATCTCGACGTCGGCCATGACGCCGTGCTCGGCACAGAACGCCAGCATCTCCCTGATCTCGCGCGTGCCGCCCGCGCCCGAGCCGGACAGGCTGCGGCGTCCGGCGGCGAGCAGGAAGGGCGAGGGCGTGAGCTCTCCCGGGATCCCCACCGCGCACAGCACGCCGTTGTCGTGGAGCGCGGCGAGGTAGGGGTCGAGCGCGTGCGTCGTCGACACCGTGTCCAGGATGAAGTCGAACCGGAAGCCCTGGCGCGCCACCGCCTCCGGGTCGGTCGAGACCACCACCTCGTGCGCGCCCAGCGCCCGGGCGTCGTCGACCTTGGCGGCCGAGGTGGTGAAGGCGACCACGTGCGCGCCGAGCGCGCGGGCGAACTTGACCCCCAGGTGGCCCAGGCCGCCGATCCCGACCACGCCGACCACATGGCCGGGCCCCACGCCCCAGTGGCGCATGGGCGCGAAGCTGGTGACCCCCGCGCACAGCAGCGGTGCGGCGCGCGGGGTCCAGGCCGGCGGGCAGGGCGTGCACGAACCGCTGGTCGGCCACGTAGGTGTTGGCGTAGCCGCCGCGCGTGCGGGAGCCGTCGATGCGGTCCGCGCCGTCGTAGGTGCTGGTGGGCCCTTGCTCGCAGTACGTCTCGTCGTGCGCGCGGCACGGGCGGCACTCGCGGCAGCTGTCCACGATGACGGAGACCGCCGCCAGGTCGCCCGGCCGCAGGTCGGCGACGTCCGCCCCGACCGCGCTGACGCGCCCAACCATCTCGTGGCCGGGCACCAGCGGAAACTCCTGCCCCCACGGTCCGATCATGTGCAGGTCGGTGTGGCAGACGCCGCAGAACATGACGTCGAGGGCAACGTCGCCGGTCCGGAGCGCCGGGCGCGTGAAGTCGAACGGAACGAGGGCGGCTCCGCGTTCCGGGGCGGCGTAGCCGTGCGTCGGGCGGCCGAGGAGGGGTGTGTCGGTCATTCGGGACTCCTCGGACGTTCGGGCGGGAGCCGGTGTCCCACCGAGCGGGCGGCCGCTTGCTCCGCGGGCACCCGGGACCTATATTGCAAGCATGACTATTCCATTCGTCGCTGATAATGCAAGCGTCACTGTTGCAAAGTTTCGCGACCCTGCTGAACGGGGAGTCCGATGATCGACCTCCGGTATGCCACCGCCCTGCAGATGGTTCTCTCCCTTGCCGTCGCTCAGGAGGACGGGGCTCGCTGCACCAGCGCTCAGCTGGCGGCGGGCCTCGGAGCAAATCCGGTTCTGGTGCGCAAGCTTCTGGTGCCTCTCGCTGCCGGGGGGATCGTCTTCACCAGTCCAGGGAAGAACGGAGGTGTGCGCCTTGGTCGCTCTCCCGAAGAGATTACCCTGCTTCAGGTCTACAGGGCTGCCGTTGAAGAGAAAAGAATCTTTTCTGCGCGTTTGAACGTACCTCGAAATTGTATCGTTAGTAGAAATATTGAAGAATATTTTGAAAGCCTGGCCGATGATGCTGAATCAGAACTCAACAAGCTGTTGAGTTCAAGGACGATTGCGCAAAGCCTTAGCCTCATACGCGAGATGGACGGGAAAATGTAACTGCTCACCTCGTCCTGGGTGTTGGCGGCTCGGAGGTCGTGCCGGGGGTGGCGGTTTCGGGTCGACGTTGGCTCGCGAGTGTGAATCAAAGGCGGGGTGAAGACGCCCGCCGACCTGTCCGACAAGGATGCCCTGATCGCCGCCCTTTTGGAGCGGGTCGAGGTGCTGATGGCCGAGAACGCGCGGCTTGCGGCGCGGGTGGCAGAGTTGGAGGCCAAGCCCGGTCTACCGTCCAAGACGCCCGACAACTCCAGCCTGCCGCCCTCGAAGGGGCACAAGCCGTCGCTCTCGTCCGTGCCGAAACGCAAGGGCAAGCCGCATCCAGGCGCCCATCGCCTGCTCCACCCCGAGCCGACCCGTCATCGGGACGTGCGGGCGCTGTCGTGCCAGGCCTGCGGGGCCGAGGTGTCGAGCGTGGAGCAAAGCTCCTGCGAGGTGTGTGACCGGGTCGAGATCCCGGCCATCGTGCCGGACATCACACGCGTGTCGCTGCAAGGGGGCACCTGCCCGTGCTGCGCCAAGCGGTTCAAGGCCGCAGCTCCGGCCGGCCTGGAGCCGGGATCGCCCTTTGGTCCAAACATCCGCGCGTTCGTGATCTACCTTCGCGCCGTGCAGGGCATTCCCCTGTCGCGGTTGCGCGACCTGTTCGGCCTGTTGACCAGCGAGGGCGCGCTGGTCAACAGGCTGGCGGCGGGCGCCGAGCCGTTCAGGGCCGCGGTGTCGCGGATCAAGGCGTGCCTGCTCGCCGGAACCGCGCTCGCGTCCGACGAAACCGGCGTGCGGGCGGAGCCAGCTTGAGGCTCCGACCAGCGAAGCTGGTTGGAGAAGCTGGTGGAGGGGGGCCGGGCGACCTGGTGGCTGTGGGTGTTCCACCACGGCGACAGCGCCGTGTTCGTCGCCGCGGCCCGCCGCTCCAGGGCTGTGGTGGAGGCTTTCCTGGGCGACCACCGGCCCGACTTCTGGACCTCGGACCGCTACGGCGCCCAGACCTGGTGGGCCGGCAAGGCCCACCAGGTCTGCCTGGCGCACCTGATCCGCGACGTCCAGCACGCCATCGACGCGGGCGATGCGGTGCTCGGCCCGGGCCTCAAGGGACTGCTCAAGCGGGCCTGCGCAATCGGGCGGCGGCGGGCGAACCTCAAGGATGCCACCCTGAAAACCTACGGGGCCGACCTGGAGCGCCGCCTCGACCGCCTGCTGGCGCTCGACCCCACCCACAGAGCCGGCCTCAAGCTCAGGCGCATGATCCGCAAGGTACGATCGCACCTCTTCGTCTTCGTCCGGAACCGAAACTTGGAGCCCACAAACAACGGCTCGGAAGGGGCGCTGCGGCCCTGCGTGGTCTACCGCAAGATCACCAACGGCTTCCGCCAGCAATGGGGCGCTCATCTCTACGCCGACGTCAGGTTCGTCATCGAAACCGCGCGACGACGCTCCGTCCGCACCATCGACGCCATCCGCCTCACCCTGAACGGCAAGCCGATCCAAGCTCCGGCACAGGCCGCCCGCGGACCAGGTGAGCAATTACCCTCAGACTCTGGACACAACTTGAGTCCACGGCCTAGACTGGCGCGAAACAGCCCCGAGGTGACACCGTGTCGACAGTGACCTGGAAAGGCGGCGTGGGGAACTGGGACGGCTCTAACTGGAGCACCGGACAAGCGCCGGGCGTCGGCGACACGGCGAGCGTCTCGACCGGCATCGTCGATGTCACGAACTACACGGACAACGCCCTCGGCCTGTCGTTGACGGGCGGCACCATCGCCGTGGCGGGGCAGCTTGCCGTCGGCACGGGCACGCTCGGCCAGAGGACGGGGGCCATCACCAACTCCGGCGGCACGCTGTCCGTCGCTGATTTCGGGTCGATCACGGTCGGCCAGTACGTCACCAGCGCGTCGGGCACGGTTTCGCTGGACGGCGAGTTCGCGACCTACCAGTGGGGCGGCTCCGGCTCGACGCAGGATGTGGACTTCTCGCCGGCCGCGGTCGGCGCGCAGTTCCAGTTCCTGACCAACTTCGGCGGCACGGTCAGCAACTTCGCCGCCGGCCAGAGCATCACCTACAGCACGACCAACGCCATCACGAAGGTGGTGGTCGGCAACGACATCGTCGAGTTCTTCGACGCGGCCGGTGAGCACGACGTCCACTTCGTCGGGAACTACGACAGCTCGAACCTGTCGGTCTCGGACAACACGATCACGACGGACGCCATCTGCTACTGCACCGGCACGCTGATCCGCACCGCCCGCGGCGACGTGGCCGTCGAGGACCTTCAGGTCGGCGACCTCGCCGTCACCACCTCCGGCGCCCACCGCCCCATCCGCTGGATCGGCTCCCGCACGCTGGACCCGCGCCGCCATCCCCGTCCGCGCGAGGCCATGCCGGTGCGCGTCGCAGCAGGCGCCCTCGGCCCCAACCGCCCCGCCCGCGACCTGCGCGTGTCGCCCGGTCACGCGCTCTGCCTCGACCTGCTGGGCGAGGTGCTGGTGCCCGCTTGCGCGCTGGTGAACGGCGCCACGATCGTGCAGGAACCGGTGGAGCGCGTCACCTACTGGCACGTCGAGCTCGACGGCCACGACGTGATCCTGGCCGAGAACCAGCCCGCCGAGAGCTACCTGGAGATGGGCAACCGCGGCTTCTTTGCCGATGGCGCCGTGGTGGTCGACCTCGCGGCCGGGCCCGACGCGCCCGTGCCCACCCACGCCGCCTTCTGCCGGCCGTTCCACGCCGAGGGCGCCCTGGTGGAGGTGGTCCGCGGGCAGTTGCGGGCCCGCGCCGAGGTGCTGGGCTGGCGGCTGGCGAGCCAAGGCCTGGGTGACTTGCACGTGGTGGCGGACGGCTGCCGGGTCGAGCCGGAGGTGGACGGGCTCGCGGCCCGCTTCGTGCTGCCGGGCGCGGCGCGGGACGTGTGGCTGGCGTCGAGCGCCGGCGTTCCACGCGAGACCGGCCTGTCGGCGGACGAGCGCCGGCTGGGCGTGTGCGTGGGCGGGCTCACTGTTGAGGGCGGCGTCGGGGCGCCGCGCCGCGTCGCGCCCGACGACGCGCGGCTCGGGGCTGGCTTCCACGCGGCCGAGCGCGGCTCCGACGGGGCGTGCTGGCGGTGGACGGACGGCCGGGCGCTGCTGCCGGCCGAGCTGTGGGCCGGGGTGGGGGGCGAGGTCACCCTGCATGTCGAGCTGACCGGTCCGGCGCTGCCGCGCTGGATGGGGCCGGGCGTGGAGGTGGCGGCCGTGCAGGCGGCTTGAGCGGGGGCCGGCCGGGGATGTCGACTTGATTGTCGATACCTCGGCCTATGTTGACGCCAAGGCCCCTGCGGAGGCCATGGGCGGCTTTCACGTTCTCCTGACTGGACCCTGGCGTTAAGCTGCCGACCGCCGCCAGCGCCGTTCGCTGCCCCGCTATGAGGCAAGCGGATCAGGCCACCCGCACGCTCACGCCGGGTCGGGCGAGGTCTATGGCGCGCCGCGCGTGCACGCCACGTTGGTGGCACAGGGCGCACGGCACGGACGCAAGCGCATCGCGCGGCTGATGGGCGAGGCCGGCCTCGTCGGCGTCAGCCGTCGGCGCGGAGGCGTCGTGACCACCCGACGCGACCGGAAGGCTCGCCCCGCGCCCGATTTGGTGGATCGCAACTTCTCGGCCGAGGCCCCTGACCAGCTCTGGGTCAGCGACATCACCTTTGTGCCGACCACCGCGGGCTTCCTCCACCTCGCCGTGGTGGTGGACGCCTGGAGCCGACGGGTCGTGGGCTGGTCGATGGCCAACCACCTCCGGACGGACCTCGTGCTCAACGCGCTGGAGAGGGCCGTTATGCAACGCCGACCGCGCGACGTGATCCACCACTCCGACCAGGGCTCGCAACACACGTCGCTGACCTTCGGCGGCCGCTGCCGCGGGGCGGGCGTGCGGCCCTCCATGGGCTCGGTCGGCGACGCCTACGACAACGCCACGTGCGAGAGCCTCTTCGCGACGCTGGAATGCGAGTTGCTCGACCGCCGGCGCTTCGCCTCCCAGGCGCAGGCCCGCATGGCGGTCTTCACCTTCATCGAGGGCTTCTACAACCCCGTGCGCCTGCACTCCGCGCTCGGCTATCGCTCACCCATCCGCTACAAACAGGAAATGCTCACCAAACCCTGATCCGCAAGCGTTCCACCGCTCCACCAAAGCGGGTCAACTCCAAATTGAGACACCACCCACCGTCGCGCAAGGTTCGTCAGGCGGCTCTTCTGGTGCGCGGACCGGCCTTGGCTGGAGCGGGCTTACGGCTTGCTGCTTTCGGCTCGGCGGGTTTGGCGACCTTCGCAGGTCTATCGGCGGCCTTCGCGGCCTTCTCCTCCTGCACGGACCGCTTCAGCGCCTCCATGAGGTTGACCACGTTGGAACGGGACGGGGCGGCATTGTCATTGGTGGCGCCTGTCTTGCCCTTGCCGGCCGGCTTGGCCTTGGACCGCACCAGGGCGATCAGTGCCTGTTCGTAGCGGTCCTCGAACCGGCTCGGATCGAAGGCGACGCTGCCGCGCTCAACGAGCTGCGCTGCCATCTCCCGCATGTCGGCCGTCGCCTTGAACTCGGCGATGTCCTCGAACACCGCGGTGGGCGAACGTACCTCGTCGGCGGCCCGCAGCAGCGTCGCGAGCATGCCGCGACCGTAGGGCTCCACCAGCGCCACCCGCTCCTTGCGCGAGATCACCAGCCGCACCAGCCCGGCTCGCCCCTTGGCCGCCATCGCGTCGCGGATCACCGCGAACGCCTCCCGGCTCACCTTGTCCTCGGGCGCCAGATAGTAGGGCTTGTCGAGGTAGCGGCCGTCGACCTCGGCGCGGGCCACGAACCCCTCGATGTTCATGGTGTGGGTGCTTTCGAGCCGGATGTGCTCCAGCTCTTCCTCCTGGACCGGCACCAGCTCGTTCTTGGCGACCTCGCAGCCCTTGACCCTGTCCTCCTTGGGCACCGGCTCGCGGGTGACGCTGTCGACCACCTCTTCGTTGATCCGGTTTCCCGTGCGCCGATTGATCGTGTGGCAGGTCAGGTGCGCGGTTGACCCCGTCGCGGGGTAAAGCGCCACGGCGCAGGATACCAGCGACAGCCGCAGGTGCCCCTTCCAGTAAGCCCGTCCTGCCATGAAGCAACTCCGCTACGCGAACGCGGGCGTGGTGAGTCGAACGGACCCGTCCGGGCGCCCTGGCGGTCGAGTCTCAACTCAATCCGGGTCGTGCCGGAGTCGTTCCTGCCTCGGCTCGATTCGCTGTGGATGGGTTAAATGTTCACCTCGCGCGTTCAAGACTCCGGCGCGGCGTCCGCCGCGGGATGAACACTTGCCATGGCCACCACTGTATTGAGGAAAGCGAGGGCCGAAGGCGGAGCACGTCCGGCGGTCGCCCCGGACGGCCGCGACCCGCTGCGGGCCTATGCGGGCAAGCGCGACTTCGCCCGCACCCCCGAGCCCGCCGGGCCCGGCCCCAAGCGGCGGACGACGCGGCTGCGCTTCGTGGTCCAGAAGCACGCGGCGCGGCGCCTGCACTACGATTTCCGCCTGGAACTGGACGGCGTGCTGAAGAGCTGGGCCGTAACGCGCGGCCCGAGCCTGGTCGCGGGCGACAAGCGCCTGGCGGTGCAGACCGAGGACCACCCGCTGAGCTACCACGGCTTCGAGGGCGTGATCCCGGCCGGGCAGTACGGCGGCGGCAGCGTGATCATCTGGGACCGCGGCACCTGGGCGGCGGAGGGCGACGCGGCGGACGCGCTGGCCGCGGGCAAGCTGACCTTCTCGCTCCGGGGCGAGCGCCTGCGCGGGCGCTGGCACTTGGTCCGCACCCGGCCGCGCGGGGGCAAGCAGCAGTGGCTCCTGCTCAAGGCCGACGACGCCGAGGCGCGCGGGCCCGGGTCGCCCGACGTGCTCGACGAATGCACCACCTCCGTCCTGTCCGGCCGCACCAACGCCGAGCTGCAGGCGGGCGGCGTGCTGCGAGCCGACCACGCGGCCCGCGAGGCCATGGCCAAAACCAAGCCGCGCCGTGCGGCGCCGAAGGGCGCCAAGGCCGCACTGCTGCCCGTCTTCGTCGAGCCCTGCCTCGCGACCCTGGTCGAGGCCGCCCCGAGCGCGGACGGGTGGCTGCACGAGGTCAAGTTTGACGGCTACCGCCTGCAGGCGCGCCTGGACGGCCGCGACGTCGAGCTGCTGACCCGCACGGGCCTGGACTGGACGGACCGCTTCGCCGCCGTGGCCGACGCCCTGCGCGGGCTCGGCGTGCCGTCGGCCTTGATCGACGGCGAGGTCGTGGTGGAGGACGCGGCGGGCCTGTCCAGCTTCGGGGCGCTGCAGGCTGCCCTGAAGGCGGGCCGCTCGGACACGATGGCCTTCTACGCCTTTGACTTGCTCTACCATGACGGCCGCGACCTGCGCCCGCTGCCGCTGCGCGACCGCAAGGCGGCGCTGGCCGACCTGCTCGCGGCGGCGCCGGCCGGGGGTCCCCTGCGGCTGAGCGAGCCGTTCGACGCCGACGGCCCCACGGTGGCGCGGCACGCCTGCCGGCTCGGGATGGAGGGCATCGTGTCCAAGCGCGCCGACCGGCCCTACCGCTCCGGGCGCGGCGACGACTGGCTCAAGACCAAGTGCACGGCCCGGCAGGAGCTGGTGGTGGCGGGTTACGCGCCGTCCACCGTCGTCAGGCGTGCCGTGGGCTCGCTGGTGCTGGGCGTGTACGACGAGGCGGGCGCGCTGCGCCACGTCGGCCGGGCGGGCACGGGGTACACGGACGCGGTGGCGCGCGAGTTGTGGGACGCGCTGCAGCCGCACCGGCGCGCCGACCCGCCCTTCGCGGAAGCGCTGCCGCCCGAGTCGAAGCGCGGGGCCGTTGCCTGGGTCGAGCCGGTGCTGGTGGCCGAGGTGGAGCTGCGCGGCTGGACGGCGGACGGCCAGGTCCGGCACGCCGCCTTCAAGGGCGTGCGCGAGGACAAGCCCGCCGCCGACGTGCGCCGCGAAACCGGCGCCGCTCTGTCGAAGCGGACGCGTCGCGCCGAGGCCGCCTTACCTGCGGTTCACCTGACCCACCCCGACCGGGTGCTGTGGCCCGACGTCGGCCTGACCAAAGAGGGGCTCGCGGCCTACTACGCCGCGGTGGCGCCGTGGATCCTGCCGCACGTCGCCGACCGGCCGCTGTCGCTGCTGCGCGGGCCGGACGGCACCGGCGGCAAGCTGTTCTTCCAGAAGCACGCCTGGGCGGGCTTGGACGAGGCGGTCGTGCGCCGCCTCGCGCTGGCGGGCGAGGACGCGCTGGCGATCTCTGACGGTGACGGGCTGCTCGCGCTGGTGCAGGCCGGCGTGCTGGAGATCCACCCCTGGGGCGCGCGGGCCGCCGACCCCGACCGGCCCGACCGCCTGGTGTTCGACCTCGACCCCGGCGAGGGCGTACCCTGGGCCGACACGGTGGCGGGCGCGGTCGCGGTGCGCGAGCGGCTGGCCGCGCTCGGGCACGCGTGCTTCCTCAAGACCAGCGGCGGCAAGGGGCTGCACGTGGTGGTGCCGCTCGTCCCCCGCGCGTCCTGGGCCGAGGCGAAGGCCTTTGCCAAGGGTATCGCCACCGCGATGGCGCGGGACGAGCCCGGACGCTTCACCGCGGTCGCGACCAAAAGCGCCCGGACGGGCCGCATCTACGTGGACTACTTGCGCAACGGCCGCGGCGCCACGGCAGTCGCGCCCTACTCGACGCGGGCCAGGACCGGCGCGCCGGTCTCGGTCCCGATCACGTGGGACGAGGCGGTTGGACTGCCGTCCGGCGCCTGTTTCACGGTCGAGACTGCCGTGCGGCGGCTGGACCACGCGAGGGTCGATCCATGGGCCAGGCTGGGCGAAGGCGCGCGCCCGGTCGAACGGGCGCCGCGCACGCTGTTGTGGCTGACGAAACCGATGACGATGTCGGCCGCCATAGACAGGAGGGACATCTGATCTTCGGTGAGAGTATTTTCCATGACAAATTCTCCGGGTACGCCTGAGATGACAGACCCAAGCCGATTTGCCAGTCAGTAACGGTTGAAGAGCGGTGGAACCGGTCCGGGTTTTTCCGAAGGGCATCATGATCGGTCGCACGACGCACTGGTCGTGAGCCGTATCCAGGACCAACGCGACAGCCTCAGGGAGCGCGTCAGCGCTTTCGCCGGGAAGCCGCGATGGTGGTGATCGTGGCAAGTCCGACAGCAGCCAGAATGACGGCCGAAGCTTTCGGGCGCAGGCTGGCCCTGGTGTAGGCGCTCGTCCGCAAGACGTAGCCCGGCGCGTCCCCGCGGACTTGGCCTCCTTGCGCAGGAGCGTGCAGGGCGCCAGCCGGGTTGCGCGGTGGCTCGCGCCGCCTCTCGAAGGCGGTGACCACGGGGGTCAGCAGGTCGATCATACCGGGCGCGAGCTGGTTCACCAGGGTCAGCACCCGCCCTGAGCCACCGACGTAGATGTCACGCTGTGGGTGAACCGCCGCGTGCAGGATGGCGTTGGCGACCTCCTCGGGACGGTACACCGGCGGCGGTAAAGACGGCTCTCGGTCCATCAGGTTGCGAGCGCGCTGGGGCAGCGGCGAGTCGATCGATGTCGGCTTGATCAGCGTGACCGAGACGGGGACGCCCTCTTGCATCAACTCCATGCGGAGCGAGTCGGTGAAGCCCTTCACGGCGTGCTTGCTCGCCACGTACATGCCCTGCATGGGGAACGCCAAGTCGGACGCCACGCTGCCGACGTTGATGAGGCCGCCGCCTTTCGTCCGGAGGTGCTCGACGGCCGCGAGCGACCCGTAGATGGTGCCCCACAAGTTGGTCCGGAGCAGGCGCTCACCGTCCTCGTCGCTGACGTCCCACAGGTGGCCGTAGATCGTCAGGCCCGCGACGTTGACCCAGGTGTCGAAGCCGCCGAAGGCCGCGACGGCCTCTGCCACGATGGCGTCCACGTCTGCGCGGCGGCCGACATCGGCCGTGACGTGGGTGGCGCGGCCGCCGGCCGCTTCGATCTCGCCTTGCACCTGCGCGAGGACGGGCCCGTTCCGCGCCGCCAGGACGACCTTGGCACCGCGCTCGGCCGCCATGCGCGCTGTGGCGAGGCCGATCCCGCTCGATGCCCCGGTCACGACGATGGTCTGCTCGTTCAGCGGTTTGTGGTGGGAAGGCAAGGGTTCGACTCCGGGGGGCGAGGGATCTGCTGCTGCTCAGCTCGCGGCAAGGCCCGAGCGAGCTCCAAGCTGCCGCACCGCGGCCCACCTGCGCAACAAGCTCGGCTAGCTCTGCAACGCCCCGCGGTCGACCTCCCCGAACTCGGCGATCAGCTCGGCCTCCTGGAACTCGCTCGTGCCCGGGCAGCCGGTCCGCGAGAACGCCACCGCCCCGGCGTGCTTGCCCACGAGCGCCTGGGCCCGGCGGCGGGCCGCGTCGGCGCTGGGGGCTTCGGCCGCCTCGCCTGGGACGAGGTCGCCGACGCTGTTGCGGTCGAAGGGGACGACGACGTGGTCGGTGACGGAGGTCATGGGCTCACCACCGCTTGCTATGCTGGGGATCGGGCTTCAGCGGCTCGCCTCGTCAAGCTGGGCGAACCAGGCTTTGTAAGGCGTGTTTCGCGCCATGCGACGGTTGAGGTCGGGCGCCCCGTCGTTCCACCACGCCGGGCCGCGCTCGCCCAGGCCGACCTTGGCGGCCTCCACGTTCGCGCGAGCCGCCGCGAGACCGGGCGCGTCATTCTGCCGGAGAGCCAAGCCGACGGCGCGGCGGGCCGCCATCAGGTCGGACACGAGCAGAGCGCGCCGTGCTTCGGGCAGCGCCGGATCGCTGCAGCGCCACAACCGACCGCGGACCACGAAATAGCGACCGTCGGGCGTCACGGGATGGCTCCGGTCCCGGCTTGTCGGGTGTCCCCCGCCCCGAGTGCCTATACCGGTCACAGGCGAGACTTCATTTGCTCAGTCTCCGGCCAGCACGGATCGGATGACCGTGCAACAGCGGAGCACAATCGAACGCCGCCCGCTACATGGCCCGCGGCCTGCACCCGACGGCACGTTGATGGCGATCCTGCGCAACCCACGCCACGAGCGCTTCGCCCACGGCCTCGCGGCCGGCAACGCTGCCAACCAGAGCTATGCCGACGCGGGCTATAACCCCCTGCGATCAGAACGCCTCGCGCCTGATGGGTCGCGCGGAGGTGCGGGCGCGCGTGGCCGAGTTGCAGGCCGTGGCGGCGAACAGGGCCGCGATCACGCGGCAGCGGGTGCTGGACGAGCTGGCCGTGCCCGCCTTCACCGCTCGGGCACGAGCACGTCAGCACCGCCGACAAGCGCAAGGCGCTGGTCGACATCGCCCGGCTTGAGGGATGGTTCATCGAGCGCAAGGAGATCGGCGGCCCGGGCGAGTTCTCGCGCATGACGGATGACGAGTTGGAGCGGCAGATCACGACCACGGCCGCAGCCCTGGGCTTCGAGAAACGGAGAAGACCTTGACCCCCGCCCGCCTCGCCACCCCCGCCGACGAAGACAGCCTCATGGACCTGTGTCACATGCTGCACGCCGAGAACGGCACGCGCGCCATGAACGAGGACCGGGTGCGCGGCATGGTGCGGCGCTGCCTCGCGCAGGACCGCGCCATCATCGGCGAGCGGGCGGTTTCGTCGTTTCACGATGCCGGAGGTGGCCAGCGGGATTTGGATCTACAGCAAAAGGCTGGCTGCCTGTTCCATGATGTGGGTCCAACTCTCCAAATCGACGTCAGCGGCGGCATAGTAGGGCGCCAGCCTCGGTATCTGGGCCGAAGCCGAGGTCGATGAGACTTTTGACACCGAAGCGGGCCGGCCCTCATCCTTGCTGACGAACAGCAACTTCGCACAACCGTGCTTCGAGAAACAGCGCTCCCCGTCGTCGATGTCCACATCGGCGAACGCCTGGTCCTGCTTCATGACGAAGATCACGTCCTCACAGGCGAGCCGCTCTCTGAACTTACCGGCAAGGTAGACCCTCTTGCCGCGTTCGTCGCTGTACAGGCGTGCGCGCTCCTCCGGATCAGCGATGAAGCTCCGCACGCCGTCCGCCTCGGACGATCTCAGCACGGAGTGGAAGTAAATGCCGTAGCGGGTGTTCCGGACCATGTCATCGGTCAGAGGCAGAAGGTCGTCTAGACTCTCGATCTCGCGCAGGTCGTTATCGAGCAAGCCGAGCAGACCCCGAAATGGCGTAACCGCCCACCTCAGGAGGCCGCCTGGGTCCACGCCGAACTTGTTCTGCACGAAGCCGAACTCGCAGTTGTCCCCTGCGCTCTCGAACAAGAGCGCGAGGTCGGCCGAGGATGAGGTCGTGGTTGGTTCTTCGGTGTCGCTCATAGATCGGCTGCCTCGGCATTGGTCGATGTAGCCTAGTGTCCTGATTCGGAAGTTTGGAGCGAAGGGCGCCTTTGTTCCTGCTCGCC
>CAXTDZ010000042.1:0-26122 GCA_964243035.1 uncultured Lichenihabitans sp. | reverse complement strand
GGGCCAGCCGGCGCGAGGTGGGCCATGGCGGCGCGCGGAACGATCGCGCCCGGATGGCCCACGACGAGCCCGGCCAGCGCGTGCCCGGCCCGGGCGGCGTCGGCGGGCGTTTCTCCGCGCAACCGCGCCGCCAGATAGGCGGCCGCGAAACTGTCGCCCGCCGCCGTGGTGTCGACCACCCGGGCGACGGGCGCGGCCTCGACCTCGACGCCGCGGCCGTCGTGGACCACCCGCACGGCCGGCCGGTCGAGCTTCAGCACCACCTCGCTGCCGGCGGCGTGGTCCAGCAGGCGCGCCTCGCCCCCCGGCCCGAACAGCAGGGCGAGGTCCTCGGCCGAGGCGAAGACCAGGCCGGCCAGCGCGAAGGCGCGCCCGTACAGCCGCGCCGCCAGGGTCCGGTCGGGCCAGCCGCGCGGCCGGAAGTTGGTGTCGAACACGATCCGGGCGCCCCGCGCCCTCGCCTCGGCCAGTGCGCCGAATAGCACCTCCCGCGCGGCCTCGCCGTAGACCGACAGGCTGATGCCCGACAGGTAGACCACGTCCGCGCCGTGCAGCGCGTCGAGGTCGAGGTGGTCGAACAGGTGGCGCGCGGCGGCGCTGTCGCGCCAGTACAGGAAGCGCCGCTCGCCCGACGGGTCGGTCTGGATCACGTAGAGGCCCGGCAGCCGGCCGGGCAGCCGATGGACGTGGGCGGTGCCGACGCCCTCGGCCTCCCATCCGGCCAGCATCTCGCCGCTCCAGGCGTCGTCGCCGAGCGCCGTGAGGTAGTCGACCGCGACCCCGAGCCGGGCCAGGTAGACGGCCGTGTTGAGCGTGTCGCCCCCGTAGCCGCGGCGCAGCGTGCCGTCCGGGCCCTCGCGCAGCTCCACCATGCACTCGCCGATCGAGGCCACCCGCATGCGCCGCTCCCCCGAGGTTCGACGCCTCGCGAGCCCGCGGCGCGTCGCGGAGGCTCGGAGGCCGCCGTCGCCATACAGCGTCGGGGCGACGATGCCGAGCCCGTGCGGCGGGTCAGCGGCGGCGTGAGCCGCGCGGGTGGGCCGCCGAGGGTGCGCCGGCGACGCATCCGGTGTAGGAGCGGAGCGCGCAACGCCGTCGTCCCATGCTCCTGTTCGAACTCCTCATCGGCCTGCTGATCGGCGGCGCGGTCCTGACGGCCGTGGCCAACCGGGCGGGCCTGCCCTACCCCGCGCTGCTGGCCCTCGCGGGAACCGCGCTGGCGCTCGCGCCCGTCGACGTGCCGGGCATCCGGCTCGACCCCGAGCTGGCGCTGACGCTGTTCGTGGCGCCCGCGATCGTCGACGCGGCCTTCGACGCCTCGCCCCGCGACCTCCGGGAGAACTGGATCCAGATCTCCAGCCTCGTGCTGGTGGCCGTGGCCCTCACCGTGGGGGCCGTCGCGGTGGTGGCGCGCTTCCTCGCCCCCGGCCTGCCCTGGGCGGCGGCGGTGGCGCTGGGCGCCATCGTGGCGCCGCCCGACCCGGTCTCGGCCGCGGCCGTGCTGGGGCGCCTGTCGCCGCCGCGCCGGCTCATGGTGATCCTCGAAGGCGAGGGCCTGCTCAACGACGCCAGCGCGCTGCTGATCTACCGGCTGGCCATCGGCGTCCTGCTCGGCTCGACGCTGTCGGCGGGCACGGCGCTGCCGCTGCTGCTCGCGAGCTCGGTGGGCAGCCTCGCGCTGGGCTGGGTGCTGGCCCGCGCCTACCTGTGGCTGACGCGCCGCATCGACGACCTCGCGATCCTGGTCGTCACCCAGTTCGTCGGCACCTTCGCGGTGTGGATGGCGGCCGACCGGCTCGGCGCCTCCAGCGTGCTGACCACCGTGGTCTACGCGGCCGTGCTGGCGCGCCTCCTCCCCGCGCGGCAGGACGCCGAGAACCGCCGCGGCTCGCTGGCCGTCTGGGAGGTCGCGGTCTACGTGCTCAACGCCTTCGCGTTCATCCTGGCCGGGCTGCAGCTGCAGGAGATCGCCCGCACGCTGGACGGCGGCTACGCCCCCTACCTCGGCTTCAGCCTCGCGATCCTCGCGACCGTGATCGGGGTGCGGCTCGTTTGGACGCTGCTCTACAACGCGACGGCCCGGCTGGTGGACCGGGTGAGGCTGCCGCCCGAGCGGCGCACCCCGGTCGGGCGCTCCTACAAGAGCGCCCTGATCGTCGGCTGGAGCGGCATGCGGGGGCTGCTGACGCTCGCCACCGCGCTGGCGCTGCCCTTCGAGGGCGACGCGGCGCGCTTCCCCGACCGCGACCTCGTGGTCGTCGCGGCCTTCGCCGTGGTGCTCGGCACCCTTGTCGTCCAGGGCCTGACCCTGGGGCCGCTGCTCCGCTGGCTCGACCTCACCGACGACGGCCGCGTCGACCGCGAGCGCGACCTGGCGAGGGCGGAAGCCACGCGGGCCGCGCTGGCTGTGCTGGAGAGCCGCTCCGAGCCGGAGGCCGAGGTGCTCGTCCGCCAGTACGCCGCCGTGCTGGAGGACGAGGCGGCGGACGCGCTCCGCCCCGACGTCCTGAGGCGGCTCCGGATGCGCGCGATCGCGGCCGAGCGCGACCGGCTGCTCGCGCTGCGCCGGAGCCGCGAAATCGGCTACGACGCCTACCGCACCCTGGAGGAGGAACTCGACTGGGCGGAGGGCAACGCCCGGCGCCGGGGCCGCCGGTCGGACGCCGGCGACAGCTAACCGCGCGGCCGGTCCCCGGCGAGGGCGGGCGCGCTCGGCTGCGCGGTTCCGGCGTAGCAACTGTGGCGCGAGCGCGTGGGCGGCACGTCCAGCGTGGGGTTGCGGTCGAAGAAGCCGAACGGGCTCAGCGCGAAGCCGCAGTGGACCACGGGCTGCACGGGGAAGTCCTCGGGGCGCACGACGTGGTGGTGCCCGAACGTGTGCCAGACCGTGATGGGCCGGTCCGCCACGGGGCGGTCCTGCGCGACGTAGCGCGGCAGGCCCTGGCCGGGCGCGCTCTGGTTGACGTAGTCGCCCGCGGGCCAGCGCTCGTCGGCGCGGGTCGGGGTGACCCAAAGGTCGTGCGCCACGAAACCCGCCCGCGCGCCCACCTGCGAGCCCGGCGCCGGAAAGGTCCGCACGGCGGAATGCGGCACGAGGCGGTAGGATGGGTGGTGGCCGAGCGCCGTGGTGACGCGGCGGTTGGCGATCCGCCACGAGCGCAGCTTCGAGGCGTCGGCGTTGCGGCAGGCCGCCCGCTCGGTCGTGAGCGGCGTTTCAACCAGGCTCAGCGCGTTGTTCCACGGGTTGTCCGGGCCCGGCGGGTCGGCCACCGTGTCGGTCTCGATCACCGTGTTGTCGGGGCCGTCCACGGCCATGTCGAGCCGCACGTTGAAGGCGTGCTGGTGGACGTGGCCCACAACGCCCGGCGCCACCAGCGTCCCGCGCCCGACCGAGCCGTCCGGCAGCAGCCCCGCCGTGTTGATGATGCCCGTCAGCCTGACGTCGAGCTCGATCGTCCCGTCCAGGTGGAGGTGCCAGTAGAAGCCGTACTCGTAATTGCCCACCGTGGCGATGAAGGACACCACCAGCCGCCGGCCGCGCCGCACCTCGACGGCGCCGGTGCGGAAGTCGGTGTGCTTCCACAGGAGGCCGGTATCCTCCTCGTGCAGGCACACGGCGTTGCGGATCGTGTAGGCGCTGCCGTCGGTGCGGTTCATCGCGGCGTCGAAGTAGTGGATCGCGCCCAGGCAGTCGCAGCCGAGCTCAAGGCTGTTGGCCAAGACCCCGATGCCGTACTCGCCGCAGTCGAAGGCGTTCTTGCGCACGTGGACGCCGTGCGGGCTGCCGTAGGGCACCACCATCTCGGCCAAGGAGGCGCGGCGCAGCACGGAGCGGTCGCGGTCGCCGTCGCGGATCGTCACGTCGTGCAGCACGAGGCCCTCGCGGGGCGTGAAGCCGACCGAGAAGCGCCAGCCGCACCACGTCACGGACCAGCCGTCCACCGCGAAGCTCGGCCCTTCGGGCTGCACCACCTCGATGGGGCGCAGGCCCGCGCGCCAGCGCGCCTGGTGCTCGGCCGCGTAGTTGACCGGCGCCATCGGCACCGGCCGCGCGGGCCCCTCGTCGTCGACGCGCACGACCTCGCCGCGGTTGATGTCGACCAGCGCGCTCAGGCCCTCGACGGGGTGGGCGAACTGGTTGTCGCGCGGCGCCGCCCGCACCCAGACGAGCACCAGGACCAGCCGCCGCCCGACCTCGTCGGGGTGGTCGAACACCCCGCAGGACCAGGGGTCGCAGCACACCAGCGCGCGGTCGTCGAGGCCGCGCCGGGCGAGCCCCGCCAGGAAGCGCGGGTCCTTCAGCGTCAGGGCCTCGGCGGTGAGGAACTCGTCGGGCGCGATGCGGGGCTTGCAGCCGGGCCGCGGCGTCCAGCTCACGACCTCGCCGGACTCCAGCGCCACCACGGCCTCGTGCAGGTCGCGGCTCGCGGTGTCGTAGACCGCCACGAAGGCGCGGCGCCCGGGGCTGTCGTCCAGCCGCTCTTCGAGCACGACCGTCTCGAAGCGCAAGCCGGGGCCGAGATCGCGGGCGGCGCGGACGCAGGCCGCCGCCCGCTCGATCTCGGCCGTCGTCAGCGGGGCGAGCCGGGCCGCCGCGGCCGTGGTGGACAGTGCCGTTTCAGTCATGGGACACCCTTGGGGGGCTGCTCGGGGCGGAGCGCCCGCGTCCGCCGGAGCCACGCCCCGAGCGCCCGCGCGAAGGAGCCGCCGCCGTGGAGATGAACCTGACGCTGCGCCAGATGCGCTACATCTGCGCCGTCGCGGACTGCGGGTCCATCCAGGGCGCGGCGCGGCGGATGCACATCTCGGCCTCCTCCATCATGGCCGCGATCGAGGGCGCCGAACTCGGGCTGGGGGCGCGCCTCTTCGACCGGCGGCGCGCGACGGGCATCCAGCTCACGCCGAGCGGCGAGCGCTTCGTGGCGGCGGGACGCGGCCTGCTCGCGGCGGAAACCGACTTCCAGCGGCAGGTTGGCCTGATCCAGGCCGACCGGCAGGCGGTGCGCATCGGCTGCTTCGAGCCCTTCGGCCCCCTGTTCATGACCGAGGGCCTGGCGCGCTTCCGCCGGGAAGCCGGGCCGGTCGCGGTTTCGCTGCTGGAGGGGGACCAAACGCAGCTGGCCGACTGGCTCAACCGCGGCCTGGTCGACCTGGTGCTGACCTACGACATCGGGCCGCGCTTCAACGCCCACGTCACGCCGATCTGCCGCGTGCCCGCCCACGCGCTGCTCGCGGGCGACCACCCGCTCGCGGGCCGGAGCGAGCTGTCGATCGCCGACCTCGCGCCGCACCCGCTGGTGCTGCTCGACCTGCCGCTGACGGTGGGCTACCTGCTGTCGCTGTTCGACGGGCACGGCGAGAAGCCCGCGGTGGCGTTCCGGTCGCGCTCCTACGAGACGGTGCGCAGCGCGGTCGCGGCGGGTTTTGGGGTCGCGATCCTCAACATGCGGCCGCTCAACCCCGCGACCGCCGACGGCGCGGGCCTCGTGCGCCTGCCCCTGACCGATCCCCTGCCCGCGCCGGTCCTGCAGATCGTCGACGTGTACGGGCCGACCAAGCCGCGGCTCATCGCGCGGTTGATCGACATCTTCGCGGGCCTGTTCCGCGAAGCCCCGCCCGAGCGCTTCGCCGTGGTGACGCCCGCGCGTCGCCCGACGCTGTTCGACGTGTGAGGCGGGACGCCGCTTCCCTCCCTCGTCATTGCGAGCGGAGCGAAGCAATCCGGAACCGAGCGGCCGGGCTGGATCGCCGCGGCGGCTGCCCCGCCTCGCGATGACGGGCTCCGATCGGCACCCCGCGCTCACAAGCCCGCCAGGAGCGGAAGGACGGCCGCGATCGCGGCTTCCTGGTGCGGCTGGAGGTCCTGCCCCGGGTAGGCCCCGACGTTGCCCATGAACGGATCGTCGACCGGGGTCTTGACCCCGCTCAGCTCCTCCATGACCGCGAGCCCGCAGTAGGGCACGTAGCTCGCCGAGTAGCCGCCCTCGTGGGTGAAGGCGAGGCGGCCCGCGCACAGGGCGTCGGCCGCCTCCACCAGCATCCGGGTCATGGCCCGGTAGCCTTCGCTGTGGACCATCATGCGGCCGAGCGGGTCCATGACGGACGCGTCGAAGCCCGACGCCACCACGATCAGCTCGGGCCTGAAGCGGTGCAGCGCGGGAATGACCAGCCGCTCGAACGCCGCGAGGTAGGCGCCCGTGCCGCAGCCGGGCGGCAGCGGGCAGTTGATGTTGAAGCCCTCTCCCCTGCCCTCGCCCCGCTCGGCCGCGGTGCCGCCCTCGCGCGGGAACAGCCTGTCCTGGTGGAGCGAGATCGTCAGCGTGTCGGGGTCGTCGTAGAAGGCCGCCTGCGTGCCGTTGCCGTGGTGGACGTCCCAGTCCACCACCGCGACCCGGCCGAGCCGGTGGTCCGCCCGCGCCCTGATGAGCGCGAGGGGGATGTTGGCGAACAGGCAAAAGCCGAGGCCCCGGTCGCGCTCGGCGTGGTGTCCGGGCGGCCGCACCAGCGCGTAGCCGTTGCGGACCCGGCCCGTTGCGACCGCGTCCACCACGGCAGCCGTGCCGCCCGCCCCGAGCCTGGCGATCTCGAAGGAGCCCGGGCCGAACGGCGTGAGGTGGCTCGCGTCGCCGCCCCGCGCCGCGCTGAGGGCCTTGATGCGCGCGACGTAGTCGCGGGTGTGGAACCGCGCGAGGTCGTCCTCGCCCACCGGCAGCGATGGCAGCACGGTCAGCTGCTCCAGCAGCCCCGACACCTCCATGAGGTTGCGGAAGCGGCGCTTGGTGGCGGGGTTCTCGGCGTGCTCGCCGGGCTCCACCGTGAGCCCCGCCGGGAAGAAGGTCGCGGCGCTGCCCGTGTCGTGCCACAGGTAGAGCTCGTGGAAGTTCCAGCCGGTCGCCACGCGCGCCCCCTCAGGCCCGGCCCAGGATCATCTGCGCGGCGCGCTCGGCGATCATCACCGTGGGCGCCTGGATGTTGCTCGACACCATGCGCGGGATCACGGACGCGTCGGCGACGTGCAGCCCCTCCAGCCCGCGCACCTTCATGGTCTCGGGGTCGACCACGGCCATCGGGTCCGTGCCCATGCGGCAGGTGCTGGACGGGTGGTAGAGGGTGGTGCAGTGGCCGCGGACGTAGTGGGCGACCTCCTCGTCGCTCTGGCATTCGCCGCTGGGCGGCAGCTCTCCCGCCAGGATGTCGGCCAGCGGCGACTGGGCCGCGATGCGGCGGTTGATGCGCACGCCCTCCACCAGAGTGGCGAGGTCGGTGCCGCTCGGGTCGCTCACGAAGTAGCGCGGGTCGATGCAGGGGGCTTCGATCGGGTCGGCCGAGCGCAGGCGGATCTCGCCGCGGCTCCTGGGCCGCTGGAGGGTCGAGTGCAGCGTCACGCCCGAGCCCGAGTGGAGGAAGCGCGCGTAGTCGCGGTGCGGGCTCAGCGCGCCGTAGAGCTGGAGGTCGGGCTCCACGTCGGGCCGGCTCTTCACGTGGGCGCCGGCCGCGACCCAGGCCGAGGTGCGCAGGCCCGTGCGGGGCGAGCCCTGCCAGCTCCTATAGGACTCGTCCCAGTCCTCCGCCGTGAGCGCCCCGATGCCGATGGCTTCCTTCGCCGCGAAGGAGATCGGGATGTTGATGTGGTCCTGGAGGTCCTTGCCGACGCCGGGCAGGTCGTGGACGGGCTCGACCTCGACGGCCTTGAGCTCGTCGGCCGGGCCGATGCCCGACAGGAGCAGAAGCTGGCAGGAGCCGATCGCGCCCGAGCTCAGCACCACCTCGGAGGCGGCGTGGGCCGCGCCGGGCCGGCCCTTCTCCAGGTATTCGACGCCCACCGCCCGGCCGCGCTCCACCAGGATGCGGGTGAGCAGCACGCCGGTCTTGAGCGTCAGGTTGGGGCGCTCCAGCGCCGGCCGGAGATAGGCCTTGGACGGACCCCAGCGCTCGCCGCCCTTGATCACGAACTGGAAGAAGCCCACCCCCTCCTGCTCGGGGCCGTTGAAGTCGCGGTTGAGCCTGTGGCCGGCGTTCTGGGCGGCCCGCAGCCACAGGTGCTCGCCGCGGTCGATGTAGGCGGGGTCGTCGACGTGCAGGGGTCCGCCCGAGCCGTGCAGCGGGTCGTTGCCGAGCCGCTGGTTGTCTTCCGACAGCTTGAAGGCGGGCAGCACGTCGGCCCAGCCCCAGCCGGGGCAGCCCTGGGCTGCCCAGCCGTCGTAGTCGGAGGGCAGGCCGCGCATGTAGATCATGGCGTTGAGCGCCCCCGAGCCCCCCACCATCCGGCCGCGCGGCCAGAAGATGCGCCGGCCGCGGCAGCCCGCCTGCGGCACCGTGTGGTAGCCCCAGTCGGCCTCCGTGTTGAACATCGTCACCCAGTCGGACGGGATGTCGGACGCCTGCGGGGCGGCGCGGCCCGCTTCCAGCACCAGCACGGTGCGGGCGGGGTCGGCGCTCAGCCGGTTGGCCAGCACGCAGCCCGCGGAGCCCGCGCCGAGGATGATCGTGTCATACATGGGTGCGCTCCAGGGTGGGTTCCGGGTCGGGCAGCGCCGGGCGCCGCGCCCGGGCGCCGAGCCGGCGGGCGAGGTCGGAAAGGCGGCCCAGGATGCCGTTCGGCATCAGCACGATCGCGGCCGCGATGATGAGCCCGAGCCCCAGCGTGCGGTATTCGCCCGCCTCCCGCATGGCCTCGTCCGCGGCCATCAGGATCACCGTGCCCACGAACGGCCCCCAGAAGGTCGCGACACCCCCCACCACGGTGGCGGCGATCACGAAGAGCAACTGCGACAGCGACAGGATCGTGGGGCTGATGGCCTGGAAATGCACCGCGTAGACGCCGCCCGCGAGCCCGGTGAAGAAGGCCGACAGGCCGAACACGAGCAGCTGCGCCTGGAAGCGGTTGACGCCGCGCGCCACCGCGTAGCCGGGGTTGTCCTTGAGCGCCCGGAACGCGAGGCCGATCGGGCTTTTGGTGATCGCGTAGGTCGCGGTCATGACGAGGGCGAACAGCACGCCCGTGATGGCGTAGTCGCCCACCAGCCACCTCGACTTCAGCCAGGCGCGGGTGCCGAAGTCGCCGAACCGCGCGAAGCCCACCGCGCCGCCCGTGAACTGCCGGCACACGGAGCCCACCATGGTGAAGCAGGCCGTGTCGGTGACGATCAGCAGGTAGAGCGCCTGGGCGATGGCGAGGGTCAGCAGCGCCACGTAGACGCCGGTGAGCCGCAGGCAGGCGACCCCGATCACCAGGCTGATCAAGCCCGCGACCACGCCGCCCAGCGGGATCGCGGCCCAGATGCCGAGGTGGAGGTAGACGCACAGCATCGCGGTCGCGTAGCCGCCCAAGCCGAACACGGCCATCTGGGCCAGCGAGAACACGCCCGCGTAGCCGAACAGCAGGTTCCACTGGGTCGCGACCAGCGCGAGGAACAGGGTCGTGATCACCTGGCCCAGCACGTAGCGGCTCTCCACCGCGAAGGGGACGGCGACGAGCAAGGCCAGCACGACGAGCGCCGCACCGAGGTCGGCCCAAGCTTCTGCCGGGCGGCCGGCCGCGGGCGGGATGGCGGGCGCGGGCCGCGTCACAGCCGCCGCACCTGGGCGCGGCCGAACAGGCCCGCGGGCCGCCAGATCAGCACGGCGATCACGGTGAGCAGCAGGACCGGAAAGCCCCAGCGGGCCCCGGCCGCGAACTGCACGAAGGCCTCCACCAGGGCCAGCGCGAAGGCCGAGCCCACGGCGCCCGGCAGGTTGCCCAGGCCCGCGACCACGCACATGATGAAGGCCTTCAGCATCGGGTCGGCCCCGAGCGGGGGGCTGAGCTGCGTGACCGAACTCACCAGCACGCCGCACACGCCCGCGAGCGCGCCCGACAGCATCATGACCTGGAGGTAGACCCGCCGCACCGGCACGCCCATGAGCTGGGCCGCCTCGCGGTTCTGCGCGGTGGCGCGGATCGCGCGCCCCATGCGGGTGCGGGCGAGCAGCCAGGCCAGCGCGCCCATCAGGACGACCGACACGAGCACGATCGCGACGTCCTGCACCGGCACGCCCGCGCGGCCCACCGCGACGAGGCCGCCCGCCGCCACCGGCTGGCGCAGCGGCTGGCCGCCGTAAACCTTCAGGATGCCGTTCTCCAGCGCGATGCCGACCCCGACGGTGGCGATCAGCACGCTGGTCTCGAAGCTCGCGAGCGGCTGGCCGAGGAGCTGGCGCACCACGAGCGCGTAGAGCACCGCGCCCGCCAGCGCCCCCGCCGCCACCGCGCCCAGGAAGCCGAGCGGCGCCGGCCAGCCCAGCGTGGTCACCACCGTGTAGGCCGCGTAGCCGCCGAGCGCCAGCATGGCGCCGTGCGCCATGTTGAGCATCCCCATCGAGCCCCAGACCAGCGCGAGCCCGAGCGTCGCGAGCGCATAGATGGCGCCGTTGGTGAGCCCGGCCGTCAGGATGGCCGTGAGCGTGCCGGCGTCCATCTCTTCAGCCCCCGAGGTAGGTGGACAGGAGCTCGTCGCGCGCCATCAGGTCGGCGGGCAGGCCGGACCACACGAAGCGGCCGTTGTCGAGCAGGTGGATGCGGTCCGCGACGGCCGTCACGCGCGCGGGGTTCTCCTCCACGAGCAGGATCGAGCGGCCGGACGCCTTGAGCGCCGCGATGGTCTCGTAGATCCCCTCGATGACGAGCGGCGCCAGGCCCAGCGAGGGCTCGTCGATGAGGAGCACCCGGCCGCCCATCATCAGCCCGCGGCCGATGCCCACCATGCGGCGCTCGCCGCCCGACAGCGTGGAGGCCACCTGCCGCCGCCGGTCCTTCAGCTTCGGCAGGCGGGCGAACACCTCGTCGAGGCGGCGGGCCACCGCGGCCCGGCCGCGCTCCACGTAGGCGCCCATGAGCAGGTTCTCCTCCACGCTCATCTGCGGGAACAGGAGGTCGCCCTGGGGCACGTGGGCCACCCCGCGCGCCGCGACCGCCTCGGGCGGCAGGCCCGCGATCCGCTCGCCCCCGAGCCGGATCGAGCCGCCGCGCGGGCGGATCAGGCCCGAGATCGTGCGGAGCAGCGTGGTCTTGCCGTGGCCGTTCGGCCCCACCACGGTGACGAGCTCGCCCTCGCCCACGCGCAGGGACACGCCGTCCAGCACGGGCGGCCCCCGGTAGCCCGCCACCACGCCGTCGAGGTCGAGCGCGGGCTCAGCCATGGGCGGGCCGCTCGGCGAAGTAGCGCTTGAGCCGCGTCGTGGCGCCCGCCCCCAGGTAGGTCTCGACCACGGTCCTGTCGTCGGCCACGCGGTCGGGCGGCCCCCGGAAGATGACCTGGCCGTGGTGCATGATGACCACGCGCGTGGAGAGCTGCAGCAGGAAGCGCATCACGTGCTCGATCACCACCACGGTGATGCCGCGCTCGCGCAGGCGGGCCACGAGCGCGGTCACGACGTCGATCTCGTCCGTCGCGAGGCCGCCCACCGGCTCGTCCAGGAACACCAGCCGCGGCGCGGTCGCGACCGCGCCCGCGATCATCAGCAGCTTGCGGTCGAGCACCGCCAGCCCCGCCACGGCGGCGCCGGCCTTCGGGGCAAGCCCCACGAAGTCGAGCGCGGCCTCGGTGGCCTCGCGGGTGGCGCGCCCGAGCCGCAGGCCCGGCAGCCCGCGCCGCGCCCGGCCGAAGTGGGCCGCGACCTCCACGTTCTCCCGCACCGTCATGGCGTCGAAGGCGGCGTTGAGCTGAAAGGTGCGCGCGACCCCGAGCTGGCAGATGCGGTCGGCCGACAACCCCGTGATGTCGCGGTCGCCGAAGAAGACGCGGCCGGCGGTGGGCGGCGTCAGCCCGGTCACGACGTCGAACAGCGTGGTCTTGCCGGCCCCGTTGGGGCCGCCGATCCCTAAGACCTCGCCCTCGTCCACCGTGAGCGACACGCCGTCGACGGCCTTCAGCGAGCCGAAGTGCCGGCTGACGCCGTCGCAGGTGAAGAGGGCGCCCGCGGCCACGGGGGGCTCAGCCCATCCAGGGCGGCAGGACGAACTGATCGGTGGCGTAGAGCGCCGGGGCGATCAGCTTGGGGTCGGTCCTGTAATCCTGGTGCTGGAGGAACTGGTGGGGCATGCCGAGCGAAGGGTCGCTCACCTGGGTCGGGTAGCAGAAGGAGGACTGGCCCGCGGGGTCGGTGCGCTGCACGCCGTTGACGCCGCGGTAGATGAGGCTGCGCATGGCGGAGGCGACCTTGCCGACCTGCGCCTTGTCGAAGGGCTTGCCGGGGCCGCCCGCGATGGCCGCGGACAGCGCCCACTTCCACAACCCGTCGTAGGTCTGCGAGCCCGTGATGTAGGCGGCCTTGGCGCCGAACTTGTCGCGGTAGCTCTTGCGGAAGCCGGCCGCGAAGTCGTCGGGCAGGCAGCCGATCACGGTGGAGTAGATGACGCCGTTCACGGCCTGGCCGCCGATGTCGCGGAAGGCCGGCAGCGACGGCCCGTACTGCATGTAGATCAGGCTCTTGGTGGGCTGCTGCGTGAACTGGAGCATGAACTGCGCCAGGTCCTGCGGCAGGAAGTGCGTGACCAGGATCGCGGCCGGCGGGTCCTGCCGGAGCTTGGCCAGCGTCGGCCCCCACTGGGTGGTGGGGAACTGCACGGTCTCGAACAGGCCCACCTCGAACCCGTAGTCGGCGGCCTTGGCCTTGATGGCGTTGGCGATGACGATCGCGTATTCCACGCCCGACGGGATGATGGCGAGCTTCCTGTTGTCCGGCTTCCACTTGCCGGCCTTGATCAGCTCGTTGAGGAAATTGAGGCAGCCCGGCCCGTAGTAGTATTCGGGCGGGTCGATCTGGAAGGAGCCGTAGAAGCGCGCCGGGTCCGTCTTGAACTTCTCGTTGTGCGAGATCAGCGTGTTGGCGTGCATCATGATGACGTCGTTGTCGGCCGCGACATCCATCTCGGCCATGTTGGTGCCCACGTTGTAGCCGTTGACGATTGCCGGCACGGAGTAACGGTCGACGAGGCGCTGCATGGCCTGGGTCACGGCGTCGGCGCCCATGTCCTTGGTGTCCTCGACGTGGATCTCGACCGGGCGGCCCAGGATGCCGCCGGCCGCGTTGATCTCGGCCGCCGCGAGGTCGAGGCCGTTCTTGAACTCGATGCCGTCGGCCGCCGCCACCCCCGACATCGGCAGCGCGCTGCCGACCGGGATGGGCCCGGCGTCGTCGGCCGCCGAGGCCTGGGCGTTCAGGCCGGCGAGGGCCGCCATGCCGGCCGCGCCCGAAGCCACCGCGTTGCGCAGGATCGACCGCCTGTCCATCATGCTCGTGCTCCCCCCTTGTCCCACCGGCCGCGGCCGGTTCAGTTGAAGTGATCCGGAAAGGCCGCCTCGAAGGCCTGCGCGTAGTCGAGAACGCGGGCGTCCTCGCCGCGGGCGGCGAAGAGCTGCAGGCCGACCGGCAGGCCGGACGCCGAGCGGCCGCACGGCACCACGGCCGCGGGCTGCTGCGACAGGTTCAGGGGGAAGCTGAACCCCGCCCACTCGATCCAGCGCCCGAGCCCGCTCCCCGGCGGCACTTCCAGCCCGACGGGGAAGGGCAGCACGGCCGTGGCGGGCGACACGAGGACGTCGAACCGCGCCGCGAGATCCTCCATGGCCCGGCCGAACGCCGCACGCGCGTTGGCGGCCCTGACGTAGTCCACGGCGCTCAAGCGCTCGCCGGCCGCCACGACCTCCTGCAACCCGGGGTCGAGGCGGCGACGGTCCGCGTCCGACAGGGTCGCGGCCCGCGCCGCGGCGCCCGCGAGCCAGTGCGCGTTGAAGACCCCGAGCAGGTCCTCGCCGGGCAGGTCCACGGGCTCCACGACCGCGCCCCGCCGGGCGAGAGCCGCCACCGCGGCCTCCACGATGGCTGCGACCTCCGGGTCGACCATCCCGCACGGCGGCGTCGACCAGTAGCCGACGCGGGCGCCCTCGAAACCCCGCTCCCGCGCGTCCAGCCCCGGCAGCGCGCCCGGCCCCTGCAGCCAGTCAGCCGCGTCGCGGCCCGACAGCACGTCCAGCATGGCGCGCGCGTCGGCCACGCGCCGCGCCATGGGCCCGATGTGCGCCACCGTGCCGAAGGCGCTGGCCGGGTAGGCCGGCACGCGCCCGAAGGTGGGCTTCAGGCCCACCAGGCCCGTGAAGGCGCAGGGCACGCGGATGGAGCCGCCGCCGTCGGTGCCGAGGTGGACCACGCCCGCGCGCGTCAGCGCCGCCACCGCCGCGCCGCCCGAGGAGCCGCCCGGCGTGAGGTCCGGGTTCCAGGGGTTGCGGGTGACGCCGGTGAGCGGGCTGTCGGCGAGCGCCTTCCAGCCGAAGTCGGGCGTGGTGGTCAGGCCCAGCAGGGTGAGGCCGGCGGCCCGCATCCGGGCCACGGCGGGCGCGTCGGCCGTGGCGGGGACGTCGGGCGTGCTCAGGCTGCCGTAGCGGGCGGGCCAGCCCTCGACCCACACGACGTCCTTGACGGTCGCGGGCACGCCGTCGACGGGTGAGAGCGGTTCGCCCCGCCGCCAGCGCGCTTCGGAAGCCCGGGCCTGGGCCATCGCCGCGTCGCGCTCGATGCGGACAAAGGCGTTGAAGCGCGGCTGCACGGCCTCGGCCCGGTCGAGCGCCGCCCGGGCAGCCTCCACCGGCGACAGGCGTCCCGCCGCGAAGGCTTGGCCCAGCGCCTCCGCGCCGAGGCCGCAGAGCGGGTCCGCGTCGGTGGCCCAGGGTGCCGCTCGGTCCGTCATGGGGACAGGTTAGGGGCAGCCCCGCCGCGGCACAAAACACTTTTTCCGCCGCCGAACCACCATTTCCTGGTGCGCGGACAGGCGCTGCCGGTTTCGGACGCGACCTGCCCCGGCCGGGGCAGGCGAGCCCGGCGCCTGTGCAGGCCACCTCCGGCCGGCGGCGCCGCAGCCGCCCGCGCGAGAACCCTGACGCGCCGCCGCGGGATCGGCTAAGACGGCGGCCGGCCGGACAGAAGAAGGCGGAAGCGATGAACGGAGCCGACAACCTCACCAACGCGCTGCTCGCGACCGGGATCGACACCTGCTTCGCCAACCCCGGCACCTCGGAGATGCACTTCGTCGCCTCCCTCGACCGCAGGCCCGAGATGCGCTGCGTCCTGGGCCTGTTCGAGGGCGTCGTGACGGGGGCCGCGGACGGGTACGGGCGGATGGCGGACCGGCCGGCCGCGACCCTGCTCCACACCGGGCCGGGCCTCGCCAACGGCATCGCCAACCTGCACAACGCGAAGCGGGCGCGATCCCCCATCGTCAACGTGGTGGGCGACCACGCCAGCTACCACCTCCCCTACGACGCGCCGCTGACCAGCGACATCGACGCCCTGGCCGGCACCGTGTCGCACTGGGTGCACCGGGTCGCGGGCGCGCAGGACATCGTCCCGGCCGCCGCGGAGGCCCACCGGGCGGCGCGCGCGGCCCCGGGCATCGCGACGCTGATCCTGCCCGGCGACGCGGCCTGGACCGAGACGCCGCCGGTGGAGGCGCGCCCGGTCCCCACCGCGCCCGCCGCGGTGCCGGACGACAGGGTGCGGGAGGTCGCCGCCGCCCTCCGCGGCGCGAAAGGACGCTGCGCCCTGGTGCTGAGCGGCCCGGCCGCGCGCGAGGCCCCGCTCGCCGCGGCCGCCCGGATCGCCGCCGCGACAGGGGCGCGGCTGTTCGGGGACATGCTCATCCCGCGCGTGGAGCGCGGCGGCTCCCGCACCCCGATCGCGCGCATCCCCTACCCGGTCGACCAGGCGGTGGAGGCGTTCAACGATGTCGACGTGGTGGTTCTCGTCGGCGCCGCGCCGCCGGTCGCCTTCTTCGCCTATCCCGGCAAGCCCAGCGCGCTGCCCCGCGAAGGCGCGCGCACGGTGGTTCTGGCGCGGCCCGGGGAGGACGCGGGCCAGGCGCTCGCCGCGCTCGCGGACGAACTCGCGGCCCCTCGCGCCGTCCCCGCGATTGAGCGGCCGGCGCTGCCCGAGGGACGTCCGTCCGGACCGCTCACGGACGAGGCCGTCACCGCGATCCTCGCGCGGGCGCTGCCCGAAGGCGCGATCGTGGTGGACGAGGCCCTGACCTCCCTGCGCCCGTTCTACGCCATGACGGCCGGGGCGCCCCGGCACGACTACCTGATGGCCTGCACGGGCGGCTCGATCGGGGCGGGCCCGCCGCTCGCGACCGGCGTCGCGGTGGCCTGCCCGGGGCGGAAGGTGCTCTGCCTCCAGGCCGACGGCAGCGGCATGTACACGCTCCAGGCGCTCTGGACGCAGGCGCGCGAGCGCCTGGACGTGGTGACGGTGGTGCTCGCCAACCGGGCCTACGCGATCCTGCAGAGCGAGATGCGCGCCGTGGGCGTCGAGCGGTTCGGGCGCAACGCCGAGCGCATGCTGAGCCTGGGCGACCCCGCCCTCGACTGGGTGTCGATGGCCAAGGGCATGGGCGTCGAGGGCAGGCGGGCCGAGACCGGGGAAGCGTTCGAGGCCGCGCTCGCCGCGGCCCTCGCGGGCCGCGGTCCGTTCCTGATCGAGGCGGTGCTGTAGCGGCGGGTCACGCGCGGCCGAGCGCGCGGGCCAACTGGTCCTTGCTCATCGCGGACCGGCCGGGGATTCCGCGCGCCTTGGCCTCCGCGTAGAGCGCCGCGCGGGTGTCGCCCCTGGTCTCGTGGGCGTGGGGCCCGCGGTGGGGCGCGGTCTTGGCGGCCACGTCCCGCGGCTGGGACGAGAACTGCCTGCCCTTGGCGGTGTCGGCGCGCTTCTTGCGCGTGGTGCGCTTGTACTCGGCGTCGGTCAGGTGCTCGCGGGCCTCCTTCGGGAGGTAGCGCTCGCCCGTGGCGCCGCTGTTCTTGCCGGACTTGGTGCCCCAGTCCTCCTCGCCCCACTGGACGAGGTGGTTGTCGGAGGTCTTCTTGCCCTTGTAGCCGCCGCCCTCGTGCTTGTACTCGTTCACGGCGAGCTGGGCCTTGCGGGCCGACCACTGGCCGGGCTTGCCGCCCTTGTCGCCTTCGGTGACCTCGTGCTTGACCTTGTCCCACAGCTTCGGGTCGGTCTTCTCGGCGGTGCCTGACATGGCGGGGGTCCTTTCTCATCCTCACGAGGCAGAACGCCGGGGCGCTGTGGATCAGGAAGCCTGCTTCACCGTGTCGCGCAGCAGGGTGCCGATCCGCTCCAGCGCGGTCTCGATGGCGGGCAGCGACGTCGCGTAGCTGATCCGCAGGTAGCCTTCGCCGTGCACCCCGAAATCGGGGCCGCCCACGGTGGCCACGCCCGCCCGCTCCAGCAGCGCGGACGCGAGGGGCTTGGCGGCCCAGCCGGTCCCCCGGATGTTCGGGAAGGCGTAGAAGGCCCCCTTGGGCGTCACGGCCGACACGCCCGGCAGGGCGTTCAGCCCGGCCACCACCGCGCGCCGCCGCCGGTCGAACTCGGCCACCATGGCGCCGACCGCGTCCTGCGGCCCTTCGAGCGCCGCGAGGCCGGCCCACTGGGCGGGCGCGTTCACGCAGGAGAAGCTGTTGACCGCGAGCTTGCGCGCCCTGTCGAGCAGGGCGGGCGGCCACACGCCGTAGCCGAGCCGCCAGCCCGTCATCGCGTAGGTCTTCGACCAGCCGTCCAGCAGGATCAGCCGGTCGCGGATCTCCGGGTAGAGCAGCAGGCTGCGGTGGGCGAGCCCGTCGTAGGTCATCTGCCCGTAGATCTCGTCGGACAGCACGGCCACGTCGGGGAAGCCCGCGAGCCCCGCGACGAGCGCGTCGACCTCCGGGCCGGGCGTCACGCCCCCCGTGGGGTTGGCGGGCGAGTTCAGGATGAGGAGCCGCGTCCGCGGCGTCAGCAGCGCCAGCGTCTCGGCGGCCGAGAAGGCGAAGCCGTTCTCCTCGCGGATCGGCACCGGCACGGGGGTCGCGCCCGTGAACTCGATCAGGGAACGGTAGATGGGAAACCCGGGGTCGGGGTACAGGATCTCCGCGCCCGGCTCGCCGAACATCAGGATGGCCGCGAACATCGTCACTTTGCCGCCCGGCACCACCACGACGTGCTCGGGCGAGACCTCCACGCCGAGCCGCCGGTGCAGGTCGGCCGCGACCGCCTCGCGCAGCGGCAGGATGCCGGTGGACGGCGTGTAGCCGTGGTGGCCGTCGCGCAGCGCCTTGACGGCGGCCTCCACGACGTGGGGCGGGGTCGGGAAGTCCGGCTGTCCGATGCCGAGGTTGATGACGTCGCGCCCCTCCCGCTGCAGGGCGGTGGCGCGCGCCAGCACCGCGAAGGCGTTCTCCTCGCCGATGCGGTCGAAGGCCGTGACGGTTCTCATGACGGTGGTCTCCCGCGCCCTAAAGCGCGCAGGCCTCGAACACGGGCTCGACCCGCCCGCCCCAGGTTCCGGCGTAGAGGTCGAGGAAGTCTTCGGCGAGCGTCCGGCCGCGGTCCGCGATGCGCTCCAGTGGCGCGAGGTGCACCGTCTCGTCGCGGCCCGCCGCGTCGAGCCGCGCGCGCCGCGCAAGGCCCCCGCGGGCCAGCGCCAGAACGTCGCGCGCGACGTCGCCCGCGGTGCGGCCCGCGATGGGGGCGCCAAGCCCAAGGCGGGGCACGGCGTCGCGCAGGCCCTGCCGGTCGGCCTCCGTCCAGGCCTTGACGAGGTCCCACGCGCCGTCGAGCGCCGCGGGGTCGTAGAGCAGGCCCACGAACAGCGCCGCGAGCGCCGCCACCATCGGGCCCGGCCCCATGTCGGCGCCGCGCATCTCCAGGAAGCGCTTGAGCCGCACCTCGGGGAAGATCGTGGACAGGTGGTTGGCCCAGTCCGACAGCGTGGCGCGCTCCCCCGGCAGGCCGGGCAGCCTGCCCGCCATCAGGTCGCGGAAGTCCTGGCCCGCCACGTCGTGGTAGGTGTCGCCGCGCTTGACGAAGTACATCGGCACGGCGAGCGCGTAGTCGACGTAGCGCTCGAACCCCATGCCGGGCTCGAAGGCGAAGGCCATCATGCCCGAGCGCTGCCGGTCGGTGTCGAGCCACACGTCCGACCGCCCGGTCAGGAAGCCGTTGGGCTTGCCCTCCGCGAAGGGCGAGCACGCGAACAGCGCGGCCGCGACCGGCTGCAGGGCGAGGCTCACGCGCAGCTTGCGCACCATGTCGGCCTCGCTGGCGAAGTCGAGGTTGGCCTGCACGGTGCAGGTGCGGAACATCATGTCGAGCCCGCGGGTGCCGACGGTGGGCATGTAGCGCGCCATGATGCGGTAGCGGCCCTTGGGCATGACGGGGGTGTCGTCGAGCCGCCACAGGGGCGACATCCCCAGGCCCGCGAAGCCCAGGCCGAGCGGCGCGCCCACGGCGCGCACGGCCGCCATGTGGGCCTCGAACTCGTCGGCGGTGGCGTGCACGGTGGGGAGCGGCGCGCCCGACAGCTCGAACTGCCCGCCGGGCTCCAGCGACACCGCGCCGCCGCCCGCGTCGTCGCTGAGGCCGATCACCGCCCCGCCCTCGGTGATGGGCGTCCAGCCGGTTGAGCGGGCGAGGCCGTCGAGCAGCGCCGCGACGCCGTCCCGGCCCGCGTAGGGCACGGGCGCCAGGGTCCGCCGGTAGAACCCGAACTTCTCGTGCTCGGTGCCGACGCGGTGCCGCTCGGCCGGCTTGCAGCCGGCCTCCAGCCATTCCACCATGGCGCGGCGCGTTTCGAGCGGGGACGAGTCCGAAACGTCGCGCGCCATAGTCCAGTACCCGTCCCGCCCGCTCTGGAAGGCCGCCTCGCGCCGGCGCGAGGCCGGAGCCGGTTTTTCCATAGGGGCCGGGGCGGAAACAGGCAACATGTCCCCTTCCCGCGGACGTGCGGTTCAGCTTAAGTTCAGCGCCGGGGCAACAACTTGCGGCGGCGCGCGTTGCGAAGCTCAGGTCGCCTCAAGCGTCGCGTGATCGCGAGGCTGCCTGAAAGGGAGTTCGATTATGACCTCGATCAAGAAATCCGTTATCCTGGCCTGTGCGGCCTCCGTGCTGAGCTTCGGCGTCGCCCTGGCGCAGACCGACCCCAACGCGGCCCCCGCGGCCCCCGCGGCCGGTGACCAGGCGGCCCCCGCAGCGGGCGGCGACACCATGGCCAAGCCCATGATGAAGAAGCACATGTCCAAGAAGAAGATGTCCAAGAAGCACATGATGATGAAGAAGGCGATGTAAGCACGGCGCTCAGCCGCTTTCGTTCAGCAACCCCGGCCTCAAGCAGGCCGGGGTTTTTTGTTGCGCGCCCGGACCGGGCAAGGCTTCCTTAAGCGGCCCGCGTTACCCTGCTGCCGAGTTCCGTCGGGTGGGGCGACGAGGCATCCGCGCGGCGGGGGGGAGCTGGCCCTGACGACCTTGAAACTGTTCCTGCGGGACCGGTCGGCCGCGACGGCCGTCGAATACGCGCTTGTTGCGTCGATGATCTCGATCGCGATCGGCGGCGGCCTGCACCAGCTCGGCTACAGCATGAACGGCCTCTACGCCAAGGTGCAGGCCGCGGTGCTGGGGGCGCTGGGCTGAGCCGCCCGGGTTACTCGGCCGCGAGCGCGACCCGCTCGCCGGGCGTGCCGCCCGACAGGTTGTCCAGGCTGGTGACGATGTGGCCCGCCAGCGCGTCGGCCAGGGCGGAGGATTCGGCCGGGTTGCGGAGCAGCGCGATCTTGCAGGACGGCAGCGTCGGGTAGCCGTCGGAGGCGCCCAGGACCCGCATGCCCGGGCGCACGGCGCTCTCGGGCAGCACGGACACCGCGAGCCCCGCCAGCACGGCCGCCCCCACCGCGGTCGAGTTCCAACTGGAATACAGGACGCGGAACGGGCGGCCGGTGTTCTCCAGCGCCGTCGTCGCGGCCTGCCGCCAGGTGCAGAACGCCCGCCCCAGCGCGAGCGGGACGGGACGGGCCTCGTGAACGGCGTGCCGGCCGGAGGTGACCCACAAGAGCCGCTCGCGCCGGATCACGGGCGCGCCGTTGCGGTCGGTCTGGGTGATGATCGCGAGGTCGAGGTCGAAGTTGCCGATCCGCTCCACCAGCCTGGGGGTGGGCTCGCACACCACCGTCACCTCCACCCGCGGGTTTGACCGGGAGAAGCGGGCGAGGATCTCGGGAAGATAGCGGTCGGCGTAGTCATCGGGCAGTCCCAGGCGCACGCGCCCCGCGAGCTCCGCGTCCGAGAAGCTCGACAGGGCCTCGACGTTGAGCTTGACGATGCGGCGCGCGTAGTCGAGCAGCCGCTCGCCGTCCTCCGTGAGCCGGGAATAGCGGCCGTCGCGCTCGAAGATGGGCTTGCCGAGCCGCTCCTCCAGCTTCTTCATCTGCATGGACACGGCCGACTGCGTCCGATGCACCGCATCGGCGGCCCGCGTGAAGGAGCCCGCGTCCGCGATGGCGATGAAGGTTCTCAGCTGGTCGACGTCGAGCAGGGCCGACATGGGTGGCGCCGAAGGGTTGGGTGAGCAACGAACCTAGCACGGGCCGCGGCGAACGCCACCCGCGAAATGCGGCGCCGCGGTGCCGGGCAGGAGCGCGGGCGATTGTGTCTTTTGTGCATCGCGAGCCCGCGTCGCGGCCCGCAGCGTTAAGGCCGCGTGAAGCTTTGTGCCGGACGGGCACAGATTCGATAATATTAGGCCGCAGCGAGAAGTAAATTTAATCAGTTCGTAAGATTTTGTGCAAAACCCAACCTGTCTATTTATTCAGATTTTAAGCCGTGCGCCTTAGCTTGAGCATCGGCACATGAGTTTTGTTGCGAGTTGATCCATGGTGGACATGCTGAGGCCCCGCGCGAAATACGTCATCGGTCCGGACGGCAGTCCGCTGACGATCGCCGACCTGCCGCCGCCCTCCACCAAGCGCTGGGTGATCCGCCGCAAGGCCGAGGTGGTGGCCGCGGTACGCGGCGGCCTGCTGTCGCTGGAGGAGGCCTGCAGCCGCTACACGCTGACCGTGGACGAGTTCTTGAGCTGGCAGATGTCGATCGACCAGCACGGGCTGGCGGGCCTCCGCACCACGCGGATCCAGCACTACCGGCAGTGACGCGCGCCAGCGGGGCGCGGATCCCGGTTCTGCTGGTCGCCGCGCTTCTCGCCTCCCCCGCCCCGGCGGCGCCCGCCGCACCGGTCGTCACGGCGGGCGAGCCGGTCCGGACCGTGTTCGCGGCGCCCCGCGACGCCTGCGACGGCGACGACACGCCCGACGCGCCCGTCCGCGCCTTCCGGACCGCCGAGGGTCCGGTCCGCCTGTTCGGGCTGCACATGAAGAACCGGAGCCTGACCGGCCCCGACCTCGCGCACCTCGCGATCGACTGCGCCCCCGCCCTTGAAAGCCGCCACGACCCCGACCCCGCGGCCTACGACGACGCGAGCTGGATCACCGCGACCTGGACCGCGGACGGGCGAACCGTCACGGCCCTGATCCACCACGAGTACCAGGCGAGCGAGCACCCGGGGCGCTGCCGGTTCGCCGACTACATGCGCTGCTGGTACAACACGGTGCTCGGGGCGCGGTCCACGGACGGGGGCGCCCGTTTCCGCAGGGCGCCCGAGCCCGTGGTGGCCGCGGCGCCCTTCCCGCAGGACGTGGGCCAGGGCCGGCACCGCGGCTTCTTCAACCCGTCCAACATCGTGGCGGAGGGCGGCCGCGCCTTCATGCTGGCCGCGACCACCGGCTGGGACGGCCAGCCCGACGGCACCTGCCTGTTCCGCAACCCCGACCCCGCGGACCCGACGGGGTGGCGCGCCTTCGACGGCCGCGGTTTCACGATCCGCTACGCGGACCCGTACCGCTCGCGCGCCCTGCCCGAGGCGCCCTGCAAGCCGGTGGGGCCGTTCCCGGGGCCGGTCGGCTCGCTGACCAAGCTGCGGGGGTCGGGCGAATGGCTGGCCGTGTTCCAGGCCAAGGCCGACGCCGGCCGGTTCCCGGTGCCGGGCTTCTACGCGGCCGCGAGCCGGGATCTCGTCGACTGGAGCGAGCCCCGCCTGGTGCTGCCGGGCGCGACCCTCTACGACGACCCCTGCGGGTCGGGCGGCCGGCTGATCGCCTATCCCTCGGTCCTGGATCCCGCCGACCCGTCCCGCAACTTCGACCGGGCGGGGTCGACCCCGGAGCTGTTCTACACGGAGTTGGCGGTCGAGGGCTGCACGGTCTCCGGGCCGCGCAGCCTGCTGCGGCGGCCGCTGCGGATCGGGATGCGGCCCTGAGGGGAAAATCGGAGATCGCGCGCAGATCGACCAGATGGGTTAACGGCCCGCTTACCCGCCGCCCTCCACCATCGCGGCGCGGGAGGGCCCGCTTCGGCATCGGGACGCGGGAAGGCTCGGCGGATGAGCGCGGTGGGGCAGGCAAAACCATCCGGACGGTCGCAGCGCTGGGTCGCGGCGGAGGCGGGTCGCCCCGAGTCGCCGCGCCGAAGCCCTCCGCAGCCCCTGCGCGCGGGTTTCATAAGCCGCATCTCCGTCAACCGGGAGGCGGAGGCCGTCAGCGCGGGCCGGGCCGCCGCCGCGACCGCGGTGGCGGCGGCCCAGGCCCGCAAGGCCACGCTGCGGCTGGAGAGGGCGCGGGCGCGGGGCAAGCAGGTCGCGAGCCTCGCGACGCTGGCGGGCAGCCTGGGGACTGTGGCCGGGGTCTACGCGGCCTGCGTGCCCTTCGACCAGCCCGCGGCGCGCTGCGCGGTGGGGCTCCTGGCGGTGCTGGGCATGGCGGCCCCGCTCGCGGTCACGGCGCTGCGGACCGTGGCCGAGGGCGCCGACGCCGAGGTCGAGGCCGCCATGGCGGCCGAGGGCGCGGCGCGGGTCGCGGGCTTTGCGCGGCGCGTCAACGAGGCGGTGGCGGCGGCCTCCGACGCGATGGGCCTGTCGCCCACCGCCCTGGTGATCCTCAATCCGCTGCTCGAAACGCTCGAAACGGACGCCGCGCTCGCCCGCGAGCGCGAGGGGGCGGCGTTCAACGCCGCCACCGTCCGGGGCGCGCCGCGGCGGCGCGTGAAGCCCAACCAGGACAGGGTGGTGGTGACGCCCGCGGACGGGCGCAAGCTGACCGCCCGCGTGCTGGACCTGTCGATGACGGGCGTGGCGCTGGAAACCGACCTGCCCAACGTGGGGGTGGGGTCCACGGTGGTGATCGGCTCGCGCAAGGCGCTCGCGGTGCGCAAGCTCGCCCGCGGCCTCGCCTTCCAGTTCGAGAAGCCGATCCCCGCGGCCGAGTTCAACCCCGACATCGTCCTGTAGGGCGGCTTCGGCCCCGCCGCGACACGAAGACCCCCGTCATCGCGAGCGGCAGCGAAGCGGTCCAGCGGCGGGGCGGCCTCATCGGCCAGGGCACAACCTGTCCGGACCGGCTGGATTGCTTCGCTTCGCTCACCACGACGGACAGACGGGGAGGCCCGGGGCGGGGACGGCCACCCGCCGCTCAGAGCGGGATGTTGTCGTGCTTCTTGGCCGGGATCTCGGGCTGCTTGGTGCGCAGCATGGCGAGGGCGCGGGCGACGCGGGGCCTCGTGGCGCGGGGGCTGATCACCTCGTCCACGTAGCCTCGCTCCGCGGCCACGAAGGGCGACAGGAAGCGCTCCTCGTATTCCGCGGTGCGCGCCGCGATCTTGTCCGGGTCGCCGATGTCCTCCCGAAAGATGATCTCCACCGCGCCCTTGGCGCCCATCACGGCGATCTGCGCGGTCGGCCAGGCGTAGTTCACGTCGGCGCCGATGTGTTTGCTCGCCATCACGTCGTAGGCGCCCCCGAACGCCTTGCGGGTGATCACGGTCACGAGCGGCACCGTGCACTGCGAGTAGGCGAACAGCAGCTTGGCGCCGTGCTTGATGAGGCCGCCGTATTCCTGCGCGGTGCCGGGCAGGAAGCCGGGCACGTCCACGAAGGTCACGAGCGGGACTTCGAAACTGTCGCAGAAGCGCACGAAGCGGGCCGCCTTGCGCGAGGCGTCGGCGTCCAGCACGCCCGCGAGCACCAGGGGCTGGTTCGCCACCACGCCCACCGTGCGGCCCTCGACCCGGGCGAAGCCGGTCACGACGTTGGCCGCGAACTTGGCCTGCACCTCGAAGAAGTCGCCCTCGTCCACGACCTTGGTGACGAGTTCCTTGACGTCGTAGGGCTTGTTGGGGCTCTCGGGCACCAGGGTGTCGAGCGAGGGGTCCTGCCGCTCGGGGTCGTCGAAGGAGGCGAGCTCCGGCACGCCCTCGCGGTTGTTGGCGGGCAGGAAGTCCAGGAGGCGGCGCACCTGGAGGAGGGCGTCCACGTCGTTCTCGAAGGCGCCGTCCGCGACCGACGAGCGCGTCGTGTGGACGCCCGCCCCGCCCAGCTCCTCGGCCGTCACCACCTCGTTGGTGACGGTGCGGACGACGTCGGGGCCGGTCACGAACATGTAGCTCGTGTCGCGCACCATGAAGATGAAGTCGGTCATGGCGGGCGAATACACGTCGCCGCCCGCGCAGGGGCCCAGGATCACGGAGATCTGCGGGATCACGCCCGAGGCGATCACGTTGCGGCGGAACACCTCGCCGTAGCCCCCGAGCGCCGCCACGCCCTCCTGGATGCGCGCCCCGCCCGCGTCGAACAGCCCGATGATCGGCGCCCGCATTTTCAGCGCCATGTCCTGCACGCGGGTGATCTTGCCCGCGTGCGCCTCGGAGAGCGAGCCGCCGAACACCGTGAAGTCCTTGGAGAACACGAACACGCGCCGGCCGTTCACCGTGCCCCAGCCCGTCACCACGCCGTCGCCGGGGATGCGGGTGTCGGCCATGCCGAAATCGGTCGAGCGGTGCTCCACGAACATCCCGAACTCCTCGAAGGAGCCCGGGTCGAGCAGCAGCTCGATGCGCTCGCGGGCGGTGAGCTTGCCGCGCGCGTGCTGGGCCTCGACGCGCCGGGTGCCGCCGCCCGCGCGCGCCCGGGCGCGGCGGGCTTCGAGCTGTTCCTCGACGTGCCTCAAGGGAAGGCCCTCACGCGTTCGGGACGGCTACTCCGCGGCGCTGCGGGCCGCGACCCCGAACCGCCGGACGATGTAGTCGTCCACGAGCTGCTTGAACTCGGCCGCGATGTTGGGGCCGCGCAGGGTCAGCGCCTTCTGCCCGTCGATGAACACGGGCGCGGCCGGCGTCTCGCCCGTGCCGGGCAGCGAGATGCCGATGTCGGCGTGCTTGGACTCGCCCGGCCCGTTGA
>CAXTDZ010000041.1:0-26695 GCA_964243035.1 uncultured Lichenihabitans sp. | reverse complement strand
GCGCGCCCCCGCGTCGCCGCCTTCCGCGGCGAGCCGCGCCCGCCAGCGCCCCGCCCAGTCGTCGAAGGCGGAGGGGTCGACGAACAGGTCGCGGACGGGGCCGTCCCGGGTCGCGTCCGCCGCGGCGTCGCCGAGCAGGCGGAACGTCAGGGTGAAGTCGGCCTTGTTCGCGGCCATGCGGTCGAGCAGGTCCTGGGCGAGCGCGTCGCTCTCCTCATCCTCGGCCGCGAGGCCGAGCTTGCGCCGGAGCCCGCCCGCGTAGGCGGCGCGGAAGGCGGGCGGGAAGCCGGCCAGGAGCCCGTTGGCCTCCGCGACCGCCTCCTCCCCGCCCTCGGCGAGCAGCGGCAGCAGGCACTCGACGAGCCGCGCGAGGTTCCAGTGCGCGATGCCGGGCTGGTTGCCGTAGGCGTAGCGCCCCCCTTGGTCGATCGAGCTGAACACCGCCGCGGGGTCGTAGGCGTCCAGGAACGCGCAGGGGCCGTAGTCGATGGTTTCACCCGCGACGGAGGTGTTGTCCGTGTTCATGACGCCGTGGACGAAGCCCACCAGCAGCCACTGCGCGACGAGCCCGGCCTGGCGGCCCACCAGCGCCTCGAAGAAGGCCCGGTACGGGTTGGGGGCGCGGGCGGCCTCGGGATAGTGCCGCGCGATCGCGTGGTCGGCGAGCAGCCTCACCGCGGCCGTGTCGCGCCGCGCCGCGAAGAACTGGAACGTGCCCACCCGGATGTGGCTGGACGCGACCCGGGCCAGCACCGCGCCGGGCAGCACCGTTTCGCGCACCACGGGGCCGCCCGTGAGCACGGCCGAGAGCGCCCGCGTGGTGGGAATGCCGAGCGCCGCCATGGCCTCGCTGACGAGGTACTCGCGCAGCACCGGGCCCAGCGCGGCGCGCCCGTCGCCGCGGCGGGAGAAGGGCGTCGGGCCCGAGCCCTTGAGCTGGATGTCGCGGCGTCGCCCGTCCGCGCCCACCACCTCGCCGAGCAGGATCGCCCGGCCGTCGCCGAGCTGGGGCACGAAGTTGCCGAACTGGTGGCCCGCGTAGGCGGTGGCGATCGGCTCCGCGCCCGGCGGCACGCGCTTGCCCGACAGGAACTCGGCGCCCTCGGGCGTGGCGAGGCCGTCCGGGTCGAGCCCGAGCTGCGCCGCCAGGGGCCGGTTGAGCGCCACCAGCCGCGGCTCGACCGCGACCGACGGCAGCACGCGGGCGAAAAACGGGTCCGGAAGCCGCGCGTAGGAGTTGTCGAACCTGAACTGTGCCGTCACGGCATGACCCTTTCTGCACGGCGGGTCGCGCGTCCGGAGGCCGTCCGCCTCGGATGCGCGGCGACGAGCCTGCGGGAGCGGAGGCGGGCGCCTGTTCCCGTAAGGTAGGGAGCCGGACCGGCCGGGACCACCCGGGACGGCGGACCGACCCCGTGCGCGACGCTTCACCGTGGGAGGTCGAGCCGGGAAAGGCCGGTGAACCCCAGCCTTGATTTGTGCGTTGCAGCATGGTGTAGTGCATTGCAACATGAGCATTCGCGATGACGGCCGGCCTGCTCCTCACCGTTTACCGCTGCCCGAAGCCGCCCTTCGGCTTCCGCTGGGAGATCCGTCGCTTCACCTACGGTGCGGTGCTGGAGCGCGCCACGCGCAGCTACCCGACGGAGGTCGAGGCGCGGCAGGTCGGCCTGGCGGCGCTGGCCACGATCGGGCCGGACGCGTGAGGGTCAGCCCACCTCGGCCAGGGCGTCGTCCAGGATCGCGAAGGCGCGGTCGAGGTCGGTCCGCGAGATGGTGAGCGGCGGGCACAGCGTCGCCACCGTGCCGGCGCCGAGCTTGAAGCTCAGCCCGCGCCTCAGGCAGGCGTAGAGCAGGCGATCCGCCCGCGCCTGCGCGTCGGCCTCGTCGGCGCCGCCCACCTCCAGGCCGAAATAGGCCCCCACCCCGCGCACGTCCCGCACGCGGCCGTGCCGGGCGGCCAGCGCCCGCAGGGCGCCGAGCCCCGCGCTTTCCAGCTCCAGCGCCCGGGCGACCAGGCGCTCGTCGCGGATGACCTCCAGCGTCGCGAGCCCGGCCGCGCAGCCGAGCGGGCTCTTCTCGTGCGTGTAGTGGCCGAGGGCTGCCTCCGGCGCGCCGTCGAGCCGCGCGTCGGCCACGATGGCGGCCATCGGCATCACGCCGCCGCCCAAGCCCTTGCCGAGCACCAGGACGTCGGGAGTGGCGCCCGCCCGCTCGCAGGCGAACAGCGCCCCCGTGCGGGCGAGGCCGCTCGGGATCTCGTCGAAGATCAGCAGCGTGCCGTGGCGCGTGCAACTGTCGCGCACCCGCGCCCAGAAGCCGGGCGGGGGCGGCTCCACGGTGGTCCAGCGCAGCGGCTCGGCGACGAGCGCGGCCACGTCGCCCTGCACGCCGAGCGTGTAGTCGACGAGGTCGGCGTAGCGCTCGAAGGGCCGGTCGGGGCCGAAGAAGCGGGGCGCCAGGTGGAGCGGGGGCAGGTGTTCCGCGCCCGGCATCATCGGGCCCAGGCCGTGGCGGAACAGCTTCTCGCCGCCCACCCCGATCGTGTCCAGGTTGGCGCCGTGGAACGCGTCCCACATCGACAGGGTCTTGTGCCGGCCGGTGGCGTAGCGCGCGAGTTTCAGCGCCATGCCGACCGCGGCCGCGCCGCTCGGGGCGAACAGCACCTTGCCCAGGGGGTCCGGCGCGGCCTCGGCCAGCGCGCGGGCCAGCGCCACGGCGGCGCGGTTGGTGTAGCGGCGCGGGCTGAAGGGCAGCCGGTCCAGCTCCGCCTTCACGGCCGCCACGACCCGGGGATGGCCGTGGCCGAGCTGGTGGACGCTGTTGCCGTGGAAATCCAGGATGCGGCGGCCGTCCGCGTCGATCAGCCAAGCCCCTTCGGCGCGCTCCACGACGTTCAGGCAGGGCGTCGACAGCGACTGGTGGATGAACCAGCGCGCGTCCTCGTCGAGCAGGGCGCGCGCGTCCGCGCCGAGCGTGTCGCGCCACGCGGCCCGCAGGGCGGACCGGTTGGTGTCGCCTTCGCTGAGGTCCGGCCCAAGCGTCATGGTTGTCTCCCCCTCGCCCCGCGCGTGCTGGTCGGCGCGCCGCTTGTCGCACGAATCGTCGCGAAGCGCCGCGCCTACGCCGGGGTTGCGCGGCGTCCGCCGCCGCGGGCCGGGGCTGGTGAGACAGGTCCCAAGCCGCCCGGCGTTGCGGGCAGGGCCCGTTCCCGGTATCAGCGGCGCGCGGGCCCGCGCGGCCCGCGCGAGGTGACCCGCGCATGAGCAGCCTGACCGGCCGACCGAGCCTGAACCTCAGGGAGCTGCTGCAGGCGCAGTGGCGGGTGCTGCTCGCGCTGATGCTGCGCGACATCAAGACCCGGTTCGCGGGCGGCTACTGGGGCTTCGTGCTGATGATCCTGTGGCCGCTGTCCCACAGCTTCATCCTGGTGCTGATCAGCCTCTTCACGGGCCGGGCGGCGCCCTTCGGCGAGAGCGCCACGCTCTGGTTCGCGACGGGCACGGTGCCGGCCATCGCGTTCATGTACATGGCCCGGTTCACCATGATGGGGATCATGATGAACCGTCCGCTGATGGGCTTCCCCATCGTCAAGGTGACGGACATCCTGTTCGCCCGCGCCATCCTCGAAATCCTGTGCGCCGCGCTGGTCGTCATCCTCACCATGATGATCCTGTTCTTCATGGGCGTCGACTTCGTCCCGCTTGACGCGGTGGAGGCGTGTTCGGCGCTGGGCTCCGCGATGCTGCTGGGCTTCGGCTTCGGCATCCTGAACGCGATCCTGGCGGGCGCCTTCCACGGGTGGATCTTCGGCTACATCCTGCTCCAGATTGGCATGTGGATGGCCTCGGGCGTGATGTTCGTCCCCGAGGCGCTGCCCGAGGCGGCGCGCTACTGGCTGTCGTTCAACCCGCTCCTGCACTGCGTGCTGTGGATGCGCGCGGCCTATTACGAGGGCTACGGGACGACGATGCTCGACCGCTTCTACGTGATCGAGTGGGGGCTGGCGTCGATCGCGGTGGGCCTGCTGCTGGAGCGCCTGATCCGGGGCAAGCTGATGCACTGAGGCGGCGCAACCGTTGCTCACCGCCTGCCGGCTCCGCGCGACGACGGGCGTCCCGCGCCGCCCTGATCCGATCGCCTGCCAGGGACGAGCCTCCCGTCGCGCACGGTGGCGCGGAGGCCACGAACCCGGTTTAACGCTCGCCGGCTCTGCCCTGCAGCGGTCGCGTCAATCCGAGTTGAGACCCCGCGGCGGCGCGGCGCTACGTCGAGCCGATCGGAACCGGATCGTCAGGCCGCACGCCGGAGCACCCGCGCGGCTACGGCGTTGACCGCTACGCCAGCCAACTCAGCGGGCTGATCGAGGCGCTCGGCCTCGGCGATGTTCTCCTCCTCGGCCACTCCTACGGCGGCCTCGTCGCACAAAGCTACGCCCTGGCACGGCCGCAGCGCTTGTCGGGCCTGGTCCTCTACTCGACGACACCGGTGAGCACCGGGGACGTGTGGGCCGCCGCCGGTGAGCAGGTCGCGGCATTCGCGCATCGTTTCCCCGACGACCCCGAGGCCGCGCAGGTGTCGGCTGCGTGGCAGGCCATTCCCTCCATCGGCGACGACGCGGAGTGCACGCGCGTCCTACGCGCGGTGCTCCCCGTCTACTTCGCCGACTTCCGCGACCGGGGAAGCGGGTTTGATGCCTTGCGGTCCACCATCAGCGCGGCGCGGATCATCGGCGACGGCAAACCGTTCGACGTGCGCGCGTCGTTGTCGGAGGTGTCAACGCCAACCCTCGTGATGGTCGGTCAGCAAGACTTCCTGTTCGGGCCTCGCTGGGCGAAGCTCCTGGTTGCGCGGCTCGGCCAGGCGTCAGAAGCGCGGCTCGGCCAGGCGTCAGAAGCGCGGTTCGAACGCAGCGGTCACTTCGCGCACATCGAGGAGCCGGACGCGTTTGCCGTCGCGCTCACCTCCTGGGCGCGAAAACTCCGCTGAAACTCATCCGCGACCAGCAGGTGGGGTTGCCGCGGCGGCGGGCCTGTGCCACCTTCCCACCGTCGAAACGATGGTGCGGGAGAGACCGCGGGCCGGTGCGAACCGGAGCGCGGCGCCGACGGAGCAACCCCCCGGAAACTCTCAGGCAGAAGGACCGCACCGGGTCGACGATCTGGAGAGAGGCGCGCCCGCGCGCCCACCGAAGGGGAAGTCCGGAAGGCCGAAGGGCCTCCGGGTAAGCTCTCAGGTCCCGTGACAGATGGGGGATCCACGGGGCCCGGCTCTCGCCGCCGGGCCCGAGGTCCACCTGTCGCGGAGCATCCCCCCATGACCCATGTCGCCGTGATCGGCGCCGGCATCACCGGCATCACCACCGCCTACGCGCTGCTCGACCGCGGCTGCACCGTCACCGTGTTCGACCGGCAGCGCTACGCCGCGATGGAGACCTCCTTCGCCAACGGCGGCCAGCTCTCGGCCAGCAACGCGGAGGTGTGGAACGGCTGGCCGACGGTGCTGAAGGGGCTCAAGTGGATGCTGACCGCGAGCGCGCCCCTGCTCGTCAATCCGAAGCCCACCTGGCACAAGCTGAGCTGGATGGCCGAGTTCGTGGCCGCCATCCCGCGCTACGAGCGCAACACGGTGGAAACCGTGCGGCTGGCGATCGCGGCGCGCGAGCACCTGTTCGCCATGGCGCGCCGCGAGCGCATCGAGTTCGACGCGGTCGCGCGCGGCATCCTGCACATCTACCGCGACCGGGCGGGCTTCGAGCACGCGGCCAAGGTCAACACCCTGCTCGCCCGGGGCGGGCTGGACCGCCGCGCCGTGACGCCCGCCGAGATCGCGACCATCGAGCCCGCGCTGCACGGCCGCTACCACGGCGGCTTCTTCACCCCGAGCGACACCACGGGCGACATCCACGCGTTCACCACCGGGCTCGCGGCGGCCTGCGCGCGGCGCGGCGCCCGCCTCCTCCACGAGGCCGAGGTGACGGCCGTCGAGGCCGACGGGAGCGGCGTCACGGTCGGGTGGTCGCCGCTCGGGACGCGAGGGTCCGAGGCCGTCCGGGCGGACGCGGTGGTCATCTGCGCGGGCACGGGCAGCCGGGCGCTGGCGGCGTCCCTGGGCGACCGCGTCAACATCTACCCCGTCAAGGGCTACTCGATCACGGTCGGGCTCGACGACGAGGCGAGCCGCGCCGCCGCCCCCACGGTGAGCCTGCTGGACGACCAAACCAAGATCGTGTCGAGCCGGCTCGGCGCCGGCCGCTTCCGGGTGGCGGGCACGGCCGAGTTCAACGGCTTCAACCGCGACATCCGGGCCGACCGGATCGCGCCGCTGGTGGACTGGGTCCGCACCCACTTCCCCGGCGTCGACACCCGGCGCGTCCTGCCCTGGGCGGGGCTGCGGCCCATGCTTCCCGACATGATGCCCCGCGTGGGACCCGGGCGGGCGCCCGGCGTGTTCTACAACACGGGGCACGGGCACCTGGGCTGGACGCTGTCGGCCGCGACCGCCGAACTCGTGGCCGACAGGGTCGCGGGCGCGCGGGTCCCCGGCCTGCGGGCCGCCGCCTGACGGGGTTTTGGAGATCGCAATGCCGGACTACACGCTGGCGGTCGGCGACCACGAGCCCTACGGCTTCGCGTCCCCCGGCGACCGCGACGCCGAGCAGCACGCCGCGGCCTATCTCGCGGCGCGCCACGCGGGCGAGCCCGGCCTGCCCGTCACCCTGGCGGGCCCCGGCGGCGTGCTGACGGGGGCGGATGAGCGCCTGGGCGGCTTCTGCGCCCGCCTCGCCCCCGGGCCCGCCGCGGTGGACGACGTCGAGCCGGGCGACCCCGTGACGCCCGACTGCAACGGGGCGTGAGCGACACGTCCCCCCGCGAGCTTTGCCTTGACTGCTCGCTTCGGAAGGGCAGATGGCGTGGCACGACAATGGAGAAACCGATGCGTTCGTGTCCCACCCTTCTCGCAATCCTGGTCGCGGGCTCGCTCGCCGCAGCCACCCTGCCCGCGTCCGCGCAGTCCGGCGTCGACCCGGCCACCGGCACGGTCTGCGGCCTGATCAACTTCGCGTTCTGCCCGCAGGGCATCCCCCCGACCCCCCTGCCCGATCCCGAGGGCGACGCCGAGCGCACGGCGCGGCCCGCCCGCGCGCCCGTGGACGCGGCCTACGCGCCCCCTCCCCCGGCCCCGGTTCGCGCCGCTCATCGCAAGCGCCACCGGGCCGCCACGGCCGTTCCGCCCTCCACCGACGATCGGTGATTCCGGGCAGGCCCCGGGTCTGCCCTCCTCCCGCCTCGGGCGGCAGAGGATGGCCGACAGGCCGGATGGGGGTGGGGCCACGCGCGGCAAGACCCCTCATCCGCCCTGTCGGGCACCTTCCCCCCGCGAGCGGGCGAAGGGCAGAACCGCCGCCGTTCCCGCGCCCCGGGGCCCGGCTTGAAAAAGCGTGCCCCTGCCCCCGCACATGATCTAAGAGCGGGGCATCGCCGCATCCGAACGCGAGACCCCCGCCCATGCAAACCCGCGCCGCCGTGGCCTGGAAGGCCGAAGCCCCCCTGACGATCGAGACCGTGGAGCTCGCGGGCCCCAAGCCGGGCGAGGTGCTGGTCGAGATCAAGGCCACGGGCGTGTGCCACACGGACGCCTACACGCTGTCGGGGCTCGACTCGGAGGGGCTGTTCCCCGCCATCCTGGGCCACGAGGGCGCGGGGATCGTGCGCGAGGTGGGCGCGGGCGTGACCTCGCTCAAGCCCGGCGACCACGTCATCCCACTCTACACGCCCGAATGCCGGCAGTGCAAGACCTGCCTGTCCCAGCGCTCGAACCTGTGCACCGCGATCCGCGCCACGCAGGGGCGGGGCGTGATGCCCGACGGCACCAGCCGCTTCTCCTGCGAGGGAGCCTCCAACGGCCCCCTGTTCCACTACATGGGCTGCTCGACCTTCTCGAACTTCACCGTGCTGCCCGAGATCGCGCTCGCCAAGGTGCGGGAGGACGCGCCCTTCGACAAGATCTGCTACATCGGCTGCGGGGTCACGACGGGGATCGGGGCCGTGATCTACACGGCCAAGGTGTGGCCGGGCGCCACCGTCGCGGTGTTCGGCCTGGGCGGCATCGGGCTCAACGTCATCCAGGGCGCCCGCATGGTGGGCGCGAGCCGGATCATCGGCGTCGACATCAACCCCTCCAAGGTGGCGATCGCCGAGAAGTTCGGCATGACGGGTTTCGTCAACCCGAAGGAGGTCGGGGCCGACAAGGTGGTGCAGGCCGTGGTGGACGCAACCGACGGGGGCGCCGACTTCACCTTCGACTGCACGGGCAACGTTTCCGTGATGCGCCAGGCGCTCGAATCATGCCACCGCGGCTGGGGCACCTCGATCGTGATCGGGGTCGCGCCCGCGGGCGCCGAGATCGCGACCCGGCCGTTCCAGCTCGTCACCGGCCGCAACTGGCGGGGCACCGCCTTCGGGGGCGCGCGGGGCCGCACGGACGTGCCCAAGATCGTCGACTGGTACATGGAGGGGCGCGTCAACATCGACGACCTCATCACCCACACCATGCCGCTCGACGAGATCAACACGGCCTTCGACCTGATGCACGAGGGCAAGTCGATCCGCTCCGTGGTGGTGTTCTGAGCGGTGGTGTTCCGAGCGGGGCGCCTGCGCTCCGCTGGAGCCGCTTCGACGAGTTCGGGACGCGCGAGCTTTACGCGCTCCTGCAACTGCGCGCCGACGTGTTCGTGCTGGAGCAGCGCTCCTTCTTTCGCGACCTGGACGGCCGCGACGCCGACGCCCGCCACCTGCGGGCTCTGGAGGGAGGCGCGCTCGCGGGCGCGCTGCGGCTGCTCCCGGCCGGACCGGGGGCGGCGCGGGTGGGCCGGGTGGTCGTGGCCGAGCGCTTCCGCGGGCGCGGGCTCGGCCGCGTGCTGATGGCCGAGGCGCTCGCGGAGCACCGCCGCCTGTCGGGCGGGGCGCCCGTGGACGTGTCGGCCCAGGTGCAGTTGCGCGCCTTCTACGAAACGCTCGGGTTCCGCGCCGTGTCGGAGCCCTACGACGACGACGGCATCCTCCACCTCGACATGCGCCGCGAGGGCGAGCCCGCAACCACCCGCGTCGGCGGCGCGTTCACAGCCCACAGGAACGGGAGTTGACCGCCATGGCCCACGTCGAAGTCATCGACGCCGAACACGCCCGCAAGGGCAGCAACAACGAGCGGCACCTGGCCAGGGGTCAGTCGCTGTCGATGCGGATGTGGGACTCGGAGCCCGCCGGCGTCGACAAGACGCCCGCCCGCCGCGACTACGAGACGATCGGCTACTGCATCGCGGGCCGCGCCGAGGTCGTCATCGAGGGCGAGGCCGCGATGCTGACGCCCGGCACGTCCTGGGTTGTGCCCAAGGGGGCCGAGCACACCTACGAGATCCTGGAAACCTTCACGGCCGTGGAGGCCAACGCCCCGCCCACCAAGCGCTGACCCCGCGCCTCACGGCGCGAAGACGTCCACGGCCCCGGGCAGCACGCGGAAGCGGACGGGCGTCCGGGTGGTGATCTCGCCGTCGGTGTCGACCGAGCGCGCCCGGCGCGTCCGCACCGTGATGTCGGTTCCCGTGAAGGTGCGGACCTCCCGCCAGCGCCCGTGCCGCCCGTGGCGGATCGCGGGCAGCAGGGTCAGCAGGCGCCACAGCGCGCGGACCTCCAGGCTGTAGACGTCTAGCCGCCCGTCGTCGATCGCCGCCGTTTCCGACACCGTCATGCCGCCCCCGTAGTGCCGGCCGTTGCCCACCGCGAGGTGGAGCGTGCGGCCGCGCTGGACGCGTCCGCCTTCCTCGATCTCCACCGCGAAATGCCGCGTCCGGCGCAGGGCGCGCAAGGCCGCCACGGCGTAGCCCAGCACGCCCCAGCGGTTCTTGGAGTCGTGGGTGAGCGCGCGGGTGATGTCGACCCCGAAGCCGATGCTCGCCACGTTGAAGAACGGGACGCCGTTGGCGTCCGCGGCGTCGATGCGCCTGCGGCGGCCGGTCGCGATGATCCGGGCGGCCTCGCCCAGGTCCTCCGGGATGCCGAGCGTGCGGGCCAGGTCGTTGGCGGTGCCGAGCGGCAGGATGCCGAGCGGCAGGCCGGTGCCGAGCAGCCCGGGCAGGGCGGCGTTGAGCGTCCCGTCGCCGCCCCCCACGATCACGGCGCCGACCTCGCCCGCGGCCTCGCGGATCAGCGCGGGCAGGTGCTCGGACGACGCGCAGGCCTGTTCGCGGATGACCACGCCGAGGGTGTCCAGCGTGTCCCGCGCCGCGGCCGCGGACCGGCCGCCCGCGCGGCTCCTCGCGTTGATGACGAGCAGGGCGGGCTGGGCCGAGCCCGCGGGAGGTGCGCCGGTCGAGGTCGAGGGATGGCTCATGGCGGTTCCCACCTCCGCGGACCATCATGTCGCGGACGGGGCCGGCGCGCAAATCGCGGGTCCGACCAGAGCCGGACTTGAAAATTCGGGTCGACACGACCGGTGACGCGTCATGGCCTTCGCCCCGCCGTGCGGGCAGGGTAGAACCGGCGAGCGTCAACCTGAGCCCGAAGCGCCAGACCCGCGAGCGCGCGAAACGGGCTCGCGCGAGGTTGCGTCCGAGTTCGACCCGCAACGGAGCCGTTCCCCCGTGTACCCGCCCATCGAGCCCTACGACCACGGTTTCCTGGACACCGGCGACGGCCACCGCGTCTACTGGGAGGCCTGCGGCAACCCGCGCGGCAAGCCAGCCGTGGTCCTGCACGGGGGCCCGGGCGGGGGCTGCACGCCCGACCAACGCCGGCAGTTCGACCCCGCGCGCTACCGCATCGTCCTGTTCGACCAGCGCGGCTGCGGGCGCTCCACGCCGCACGCGAGCCTCGACAACAACACGACCTGGCACCTCGTCGCCGACATCGAGCGGCTGCGGGAGAGTTTCGGGATCGAGCGCTGGCTCGTGTTCGGCGGCTCCTGGGGGTCCACGCTGGCGCTGGCCTACGCGCAGACGCACCCCGGGCGCGTCAGCGAGCTGGTGCTGCGCGGCATCTTCGGGCTGCGGCGGGCCGAGCTGCTCTGGTACTACCAGGAGGGCGCGTCGTGGCTGTTCCCCGACCTGTGGGAGGAGTTCCTGGCCCCCATCCCGGCCGCCGAGCGGGGCGACCTGATGGCGGCCTACCGCAAGCGGCTCGTGTCGGAGGACAAGGCCGCCCGGCAGGAGGCCGCCCGCGCCTGGAGCCTGTGGGAGGGTCGCACCCTCACCCTGCTGCCCGACCCGGCGCTCGCGGAGAAGTTCGGCGGCGACGACTACGCGCTCGCCTTCGCGCGCATCGAGAACCACTACTTCGTCCACGGCGGCTTCATGGAGGACGGCCAGCTCCTGCGCGACGCGCACCGGCTGAAGGGCATCCCGGGCGTCATCGTCCAGGGGCGCTACGACGTCTGCACCCCGGCCCGGACCGCCTGGGACCTCCACCGGGCCTGGCCCGAGGCCGCGTTCCACATGATCCCCGACGCGGGCCACGCCTACAGCGAGCCCGGCATCCTGAAGGCGCTGGTGGCCGCGACCGACCGCTTCGCGGCGGACCAAGCGGCCGCAGCCGGGTGATGGAACCCGGGCCCGCCTGCACCGTTCGCCTCCCGTGACGGGCGCAGGGGGGAGTTCGACGTGGACCAGGCGGGTGAGACGGTTTTGAGGTTCCGCGACGCCTTCGCGGGCTTCGACCCCCGGAAACCCGTCCTGATCCTCACGCACAACGACGCCGACGGGCTGTCGGCGGGCGCGCTGCTCAAGCGCGGCTTCGACCGGGCCGGGCGCGCCTCCGCCATCCGCGTGCTGGGCCGGGGCGAGAACCCCTGGTCGGACGCGATGCGGGCGGAGCTGGCGCCCCAGGACCCGGGCGGGCTGGTGGTGGCCGACCTCGGCCTCCGCCCTGGCCCGCTCAAGCCCGGCACCCCCACGGTGATCGTCGACCACCACGTCCCCACGGGCCGGCCCGAGGGCGTCACGGTCATCACCGGCCACGACGAGGACCCGATCCCCACCGCGAGCCTGCTCGCCTTCCGCTGCGCGGGCGCGCTGGCGGACGCCTCCGACCTCCTGTGGCTCGCCGCCGTGGGGCTCGTGGGCGACCTGGGCGACAAGGCGCCCTTCGCGGAGCTCGGCGAGGCCAAGCGCCGCTACACGATGAGCGCGATCCGCGAAACCGTGTCGCTCGTCAACGCGCCGCGGCGCACGGGCGCGGGCGACGCCGCCCCGGCGCTGGCGCTGCTGCTCAAGGCCGACAGCCCCAAGGACGCGATCTCGGACGCGCATCCCGAGACGGCCCTGCTCCGGGCCGCGCGGGAGGAGGTCAAGGCCGCGGTGGAGGTGGGCAAGCGCGTGCCGCCCCGGGTGGTGGGCGAGGTGGCGCTGATCGGCCTCGACTCGCCCTGCCAGATTCATCCGCTCGTGGCCCAGGCCTGGCGCGTCCGCCTCAGGGACAAGGTCGTGATCGCGGCCAACGCGGGCTACCGGCCGGGCTGGGTCCATTTCGCGGCGCGCAGCGCCACGGGGCGCGACCTGATCGCCTTTTTGCGCGAGGTCGCGCCACCGGCGGCCGACGAAAACTACGGCAACGGCCACGCCCAGGCGACCGGCGGCGCGCTGCGGACGCAGGACTGGCCCGTGTTCCTGCGCAACCTCGGCTTCCCCGAGGGCTTGGGAGCGGCCGCGTGAGCGCCGCCCCGCGACGCCTGGGCTTCCCCGTCAAGGTGATGGGCGCGCCGGAGCTCAAGAGCAACGACACCCGGCGCTGGCAGCAGAACCCGCACCTGAAGACGTCGCTCGGCTACCTCGACGGCATCCTGGACCACCTCCACAAGCACGACATCCGCATGTACCGGATGTCGTCGGACCTCGCCCCCTACGCGACCCATCCCACCATGCCGCAGTTCCACGGCATGGTGGGGGAAAGCAAGGCGGAGCTGCGGGCGATCGGGGAGAAGGCCAAGGCCCTCGACGTCCGCCTGTCCTTCCACCCCTCGCAATACGTGGTGCTGAACTCGCCCGACCGGGAGCTGGTCGGCAAGAGCGTGTGGGACCTCACCAGCCAGGCCGAGATGCTGGACCTGATGGAACTCGGCCCCGAGGCCGTCATGGTGATCCACGTGGGCGGCACCTACGGCGACCGGGCGCAAAGCAGGGCGCGCTGGGCCGAGACCTGGCCCACCCTTCCCGAGCCCGTGCGCCGCCGCCTGGTGCTGGAGCACGACGACCTCCGCTTCAGCGCGGCCGACGTGCTGTGGATCCACGAGCACACCGGCGTGCGGCTGATCTTCGACCACCAGCACTTCTGGTGCTTCAACCCCGAGAGCCTCGGCATGATGGAGGCGCTTCAAGGCATCCTGCGGACCTGGCCCGCGGGCGAGCGCCCAAAAATCCACTTCTCCAGCCCGCGCACGGAGATGCGCGAGCTGAAGCGCCGGGACAAGGGCACCAAGCGGTTCAAGACGGTGCAGATCGCCCCCGTCTGGACCGGGCACGCCGACTACGTCCACCCCTTCGAGTTCATGACCTTCATGCGCGAGGCGGGCCACCTCGACTTCGACGTCATGCTGGAAGCCAAGGTCAAGGACCTGGCGCTGATCCGCCTGCGCCCCGACATGCTGCGCTACGCCCCCGACGTGGCGGACGGGTTCGGGCTGGCGGCGAACCAGACGGCCAAGTTCGAGGCCGAGGACGCGGCGCTGGAGGAAACGGAAGCCGACGAGGCCCCGAGCGAGGCGGCCTGACGCGGGGCAAGCCGCGGACTTCCGGTTGCTCTCCCCGGCCAGCCGGGCCAAACAGCGCCCATGCGGTCCATCACCTTCGCGATCGGCGACGTCCACGGCCGGGCCGACCTGCTCGACCGGCTCCTCGGCCTGATCGAGGACCACACGGCGGCGCGGGACGCGTGGGCCGAAATCGTGTTCACGGGCGACTACGTCGACCGCGGCCCCGACAGCTTTGGGGCCGTGGAACGCGTGATGCAGGGTCCCCGGCGGCCGGGCGACCGCTTCGTGCCCCTGCGCGGCAACCACGACACGCTGTTCGCCGACGCGGTCGAGGGGCGCGCCGTGCCGGACTGGGCGGCGTTCCTGCACGACCACGCCCGCCTCAGCTACGCCGCGCCCGCGACCGGCGAGGCGCGAAACGCGGCGCTCGCGCGGCACGCGGGTTTCCTGGCGGGCCTGCCGCTCACCCACGACGACGGCACTCGCCTGTTCGTCCATGCCGGCATCCGGCCGGGCGTGCCGCTCGACGCCCAGGTCGAGCACGACCTGATCTGGATCCGCCACGAGTTCCTGGACGACCCGCGCCCGCTGCCGCGCCGGATCGTGCACGGCCACACGATCGTGGGCGACGCGCCCGTGGTGACGGATAACCGCGTGTCGATCGACACGGGCGCCTACCGCTCGGGCCGGCTCACCGCGGCGGTGTTCGACGGCCCCGAGCCCAGCTTCCTCCAGGCCGTGGGCGAGCCCGACCGCGGCGCCATCGTGCGCGAGGCGATCCTGGCCGCCCGCCTCGCCCAGCGCCCCCTCACCGCGGCCATGCACGCGGCCTTCGACGCCTTCGTGGAGGGCCGGATCGACGCCGTGGAGCTGGCGCAGCGCACGCGGGCCGCGTGACAGGAGCCGCGGGGCGCCTGCGATTTGGGCAAAGGCGGCGGAAGGTAGCCCGTTTTAAGGACTTGAGTTCCCGGTGCCCGGGTGGTGACCTCGCGTCGGCGGCGATCGCGCGCCCGCCCGCACCAGGAGGCTCGTCATGGCCGTCGCCCGCCCCACCGTCGAGCAGATGGGCGCCATCGCCGACAGCCTCGGCCTGGACCTGTCGCCGGAGCGCCTGGCCGACCTGATCGGCCACATGGGCGCGAGCTTCGCGGCCTACGACCTGGTGGAGTCGCTGCCCGACGAGGTGCCGGAGGTCAAGTACCCGCGCACGCCCGGCACCTTCCCCGCCCCGGCCGACAACCCGCTCAACGCCTGGTACGTCAGAACCGAGATCAAGGGCGCGCCGGAGGGGAAGCTCAGGGGCAAGACGGTCGCGATCAAGGACAACGTGTGCGTCGCGGGCGTGCCGATGATGAACGGGGCCGCGAGCCTGGAAGGCTACGTGCCCAACCTGGACGCCACGGTCGTGACGCGCCTGCTCGACGCGGGCGCCACCATCCTGGGCAAGGCGCATTGCGAGTGCTTCTGCTTCTCGGGCGGCAGCCACACCAACGCGACCGGCCCCGTGCGCAACCCGCTGAAGCCGACCCATTCGGCGGGCGGCTCCTCCTCGGGCAGCGCCGCGCTGGTGGCCACGGGCGAGGTCGACCTGGCGATCGGCGGCGACCAGGGCGGCTCCATCCGCATCCCGGCCGCCTACTGCGGCATCTACGGCATGAAGCCCACCCACGGCCTCGTGCCCTACACGGGCGTGATGCCGATCGAGGCCACCATCGACCACACCGGCCCCATGACCGCGACCGTCGCGGACAACGCCCTGATGCTGGAGGTGCTGGCGGGCGAGGACGGGCTCGACCCCCGCCAATACGCCCCCAGGGTCGCGCCCTACACGGAGGCGCTCGGCCGCGGCGTCCGGGGCCTGCGGATCGCGGTGGTCCGCGAAGGCTTCGGCTGGCCGCAGAGCGAGGCGGACGTCGACGAGAAGGTCCGGGCCGCGGCCGCGCGGCTGCGCGACCTGGGCGCCACGGTGTCGGAGATCTCGCTGCCCGACCACGCGACGGGGGCCGCGATCTGGACGCCGGTGGCGAGCGAGGGCGCGCAGGCGCAGATGATGCTCGGCAACGGCATGGGCTTCAACTGGAAGGGGCTCTACACGACCTCGCTGCTGGATGCCCACGCGGCCTGGCGCGAGCGGGCCGACAGCCTGTCGGACACGCTCAAGATCACCATGCTGGTGGGCCAGTACTTCCTCACCCACTACCGCGGCCGCTTCTACGCCAAGGCGCAGAACCTGAGCCGCCGGCTGAAGGCCGCCTACGACCGCGCGCTCGACGCCCACGACCTCCTGCTGATGCCCACCCTGCCGCTCAAGGCCACGCCCCTGCCCCCGCCCGACGCGCCGCTCGCCCTCACCCTGCAGCGCGCCTTCGAGATGCTGCCCAACACCGCGCCCTTCGACGTGACGGGCCACCCCGCCATGGCGGTGCCCTGCGGGATGAGCGACGGGCTGCCCGTCAGCCTGATGCTGGTGGGGCGGTTCTTCGACGAGACGACGATCTACGCCGCGGCCGCGGCCTTCGAGGCGAGCGGCGACTGGCGGTCGATGTGAGGGCGCGCGGGCCCGCGCGGCGTCAGCCCGGCAGCATGGCGCCCACGAGCACCAGGGTGAGGCCCGCGGTCGCCGCCACCCACACCAGCGTGCGGACGTAGGGCACGCCGAAGGCGTAGAGCGGCACGTAGACCACCCTCCCCCAGACGTAGAGGGGCGCCCCCCAGCCCGACAGCGCCCCCTCCCGCCCCGCGGCGTGGCAGGCGAGCACCGCGGCCGCGAAGAAGGGGAAGGTTTCCATGAAGTTGCTTTGCGCGCGGCTGAGCCGGCCCGCCAGCCCCGTGTAGGTGGGGGCCGGCTCGTCGCGCGGGCCCGCCTGCCAGCCCGGCGGCTCCTGCCGCCGCTTGGCGAGCCCCGCGGCGCCGAGCTGGACGAGCCCCAGGACGGTCGCCCAGGCGAGCCACACGAGTTCGTTTGACATGGCGGTCCGGCCGGCCTCCCGCGTCGGCGCGGGGCGCGCCGTCCTTGAATCCGGCGACGTTCTATGGCGCAATGCGAGTCGCGGGCAAGGCGCGCCCGCGCGGATCGACCAAGACCATCCCGGCATGACCTTCCCCCCGCGTTTCAGGCGCTCGCCAGGCCCGGCCGGAGGTCGCGGGCGGTGCTGACGCGCCCCGGACCACGCCCGGCCGTGGCCTGGACAGGGGTCCGCCGCCTGACCCTGAACCGAATCACCCTTCTGATGGGCCTGCTGGGCCTGCTGTTCATCGTCGTCACGACCGCGCTGGCGGCGTGGAACGAGCGGCGCACCCTGTTCAAGGAAAGCCGCGAGCACGCCGAACAGTCCGCCTTCTTCCTGGCCGACCACGCCGCGCGGCTGTTCGAGGTGACGGACTTGGCGCTGCGGGCCGCGGGCGACGCCGCGCCCGGCGACGGCGGGGCGCCGGGGCCGGAGCTCGCCGCGAGCCTCCGCTCCACGGCCGCCATGCTGCCCTACGTGGACACGGTCTGGATCGCGGACGCGACCGGCCGGGTCCGGCTCACCACGCTGGACCACCCGCCGTCCGACTACAGCGTGGCCGACCGCGACGTGTTCAAGGAGGCCGCGAGCCCGGGCGACCGGCTGATCATCGGCAACCCGATCACGGGCAGGCTGACCGGCAGGCCGACCTTCCTGGTCGCCCGGCGGCTGGGCACGCCGGACGGCCCGTTCCGCGGCGCCGTGGGCGCCTCCATGGACCTGTCCTACTTCACGAGCTACTGGCGGCGGCTCGACGCGCCGAACGGCGAGCGCGTCATCCTGATGAGGGGCGAGTCCGGCGACGTTCTGGTCCGTTATCCCCCGCCGCAGGCCGCCGACTCCAACGACCGGCTCGGCGCGGGCCTGCTCGACGCCGTGCGCGCGGCGCCCGAGGCGGGCGCGTTCGCACCCAAGCCCCACCGCTTCGCGGCCTACCACCGGATCGGCGCGCTGCCGCTCTACGTCGCGGTCGTGTTCCAGGACGCCGCCGTCGAGGCGCAGTGGGCCAACTGGCTGTGGCACGTGCTGCCCTTCGCGGGCGTGCCCTTCGCGGTGCTGCTCGCCCTGATGCTGGCCGGACGGCGGCTGGCCTCGCGCGAGAACCGGGCGCGAACCGAGGTGGAGGCGGCGCGGCGGCTGCTCGCGGCCGCCAACAGCGACCTGGAGCGCCGCGTCACGGAGCGCACCGCCCACCTGCGCGACAGCAACCGGGAGATCCAGCGCTTCGCCTCGGTGGTGGGCCACGACCTCCGGGCGCCGCTGGTCAACATCATGGGCTTCACGGCCGAGCTGCAGGCCCTGCGCGGCGACCTGTTCGAGGCGCCCGCCCCGCCCTCCGCCGCCGTGCGGGACGACTTCGACGAGGCGATCAGCTTCATCCGCTCGTCCATCGAGAGGATGGACCGGCTCATCAACGCGGTGCTCGCGCTGTCGCGCCAGGGGGCGCGGACCTTCGCGCCCGAGCCGCTCGACATGGAGGGCTTGATGCGGGGCTTGGCGGACGAGGTGGCGCGTCGGGCGCAGGTGGCCGGCGCGACGCTGACGGTCGACCCGCTGCCGCCGGTCACGGCCGACCGCGTCGCGGTGGAGCAGGTGTTCGCCAACCTGCTCGACAACGCCGTCAAGTACCTGCGCCCGGGCGTGCCGGGCACCGTCCGGGTCGGGGGACACGCGACGGCCGCGGCCGTCACCTACACGGTCAGGGACAACGGCCGCGGCATCGGCCCGGCCGACCGGGAGCGCGTGTTCGACCTGTTCCGCCGGGCGGGCGCGCTGGACCAGCCGGGCGAGGGCATCGGGCTCGCGACCGTCCGCGCCCTGGTGCGGCGGCTGGGCGGCGCGGTGGCGCTGGACAGCGAGCCCGGCCGGGGCAGCACCTTCACCGTGACCCTGCCCCGGTCCTGCGCGGACGCGGACGCGCTCGCGTGACGGGGGCGCCCGCCACCCTGCTGCTGGTCGAGGACGACCCCGGCCACGCGCGGCTGATCGAGAAGAACATCCGGCGCGGGGGCGCCACCAACCCCATCGTCCACGTCCGCGACGGCGCCTCCGCGCTGGCGCAGCTCGCGGCGCTCGCGGGCGCGCGGACGGACGAGGGCGCCCCCCGGCTCGTGATGCTGCTCGACATGAACCTGCCCGACATGAGCGGCACGGACCTCCTGGCCCGCGTGAAGGCCGACCCCGGCTTCCGGCGCCTGCCCGTGCTGGTGCTCACCACCTCGGACGACCGGACCGAGATCGGGCGCTGCTACGAGCTGGGCTGCAGCCTCTACATCACCAAGCCGCTCGCCTACGAGCGGTTCGCCGAGGCCGTGTGCCAGATCGGGCGCATGGTGAGCGTGATGGAGATCCCCGACTGCGCGGGTGCCCGGTGAGCGGGCTGCGCCTCCTCTACATCGACGACGACCCGGCCCTGGCCCGGCTGGTGCGGCGGCGGTTCGAGCGGCGCGGCTACGCCGTGGAGGTGGCGGCCACGGGGGAGAACGGCGCGGCCCGCGCCGCGCAGGGCGGGGTCGACGTGGTGGCGCTCGACCACACCATGCCGGGCCAGGACGGCTTGGCGACGCTGGCCCAGATCCGCGCCCTGCCCGACCCGCCGCCCGTGGTCTACGTCACGGCCACCGGCGAGAGCAGCGTGGCCGTGGCGGCGCTGAAGGCGGGCGCCGCCGACTACGTGGTCAAGGACGTCGGCGGCTTCGGCGACCTCCTGGACGCGGCGGTCGCGGCCGCGATCGAGGGGGCGCGGCTCCGCCGACAGGCGCTGCGGGCCGAGCAGGAGGTGCGCGACGCGCGCGACCGCTTCGAGGCGCTCGCGGCCGAGCGGGAGATGCTGCTGCGCGAGGTCAACCACCGGGTGGGCAACAGCCTCCAGCTCGTGGCGGCCTTCCTGCACATGCAGGCCGCGAGCGCCGGCGGCGAGATCCGCGACGCCCTGGCGGAGGCCAACCGCCGGGTGCTGGCGGTGGCCCAGGTCCACCGGCGGCTGTACGCCTCCGACGACGTGACCACCGTGGCGTTGCACCACTACCTGGAGGGGTTGGTCGAGGACCTCCGCCAGTCGACTGTCACCGACGGCACCGCGGACGGGCTGTCGCTGTGCTGCGACGCGATCGAGGTCGACCCCGACGCCGCCGTGACGGTGGGCGTGATCGTGACCGAGCTCGTCATCAACGCGGTCAAATACGCCTATCCCGACGGGCGGGGGCCGATCCGCGTGACGCTCGACAGGCCGGAGGCGGGCCGCTGCCGCCTGCGCGTCGAGGACGACGGCGTGGGGGGCGGGCTGGGCCCGGCGACCGGCCCGCGCGGGAGCGGCATCGGCCGCTCGATCATCAAGGCGATGGCCACCAAGCTGTCCGCCACGGTGGAGGACCACCGCGCGAGCGGGCGCGGCACGCGGGTCGAGGTCGAGTTCGCGCTGGTCCCGCGCGAGCCCGCGGCGGGCGCGTAGGGACCTACTCGCCCGGCGCGGGCAGCGGGTCGGGTCCCCGGGCCCGCGCGAGCCACCCCGCCGCCCGCGCCCGCATCCGGCTCAGGATCACGTAGACGGCGGGCGTGGTGTAGAGCGTCAGCACCTGGCTCAGGATCAGCCCGCCCACGATCGTCACGCCTAAGGGGCGGCGCAGGTCGGCGCCGATGCCGGTGCCCAGCGCCAGCGGCAGGGCGCCGAGCAGCGAGGCGAGCGTGGTCATCAGGATGGGGCGGAAGCGCTCCAGGCAGGCCTCGGCCATCGCGGCCTCGGGGGGAAGCGCGCGGGCGCGCTCGGCGGCCAGCGCGAAGTCCACCAGCATGATGCCGTTCTTCTTCACGATGCCGATCAGCAGGATGATGCCCACGAAGGCGATCAGGCTCAGCTCCATGCCCGCGAGGTTGAGCGCGAGCAGCGCCCCCAAACCCGCCGAGGGCAGCGTCGACAGGATGGTGAGCGGGTGGAGCAGGCTCTCGTAGAGCACGCCCAGGATGATGTACATGGCGGCGAGCGCGGCCAGCAGCAGCACGCCCTGCCCTCCCCCGCTCTGCTGGAACAGCTTGGCGTCGCCCGCGAACTCGGCGTGCAGCCCGTCGGGGAGGTGCATGGCGGCGACCGCCCGGTTGACCGCGTCGGTGGCCGCGGCCAGCGTCGCGCCCGGCCCGAGGTTGAAGCTCAGCGTCACGGCCGGGAAGGCGCCCTGGTGGTTGACGGCCAGCGCCGCGGTGCCGCGCTCCACGCGGGCCAGCGCCGACAGCGGCACCTGCGCGCCGCCCGTGCCCGCCACGTAGACGCGCCCGAGGTCGGCGGGGTCGCGCGCCCGGCGCGGCGCCACCTCCAGCACCACGCGGTACTGGTTGCGCTCGCCGTAGATGGTGGAGACCTGCCGCTCGCCGAAGGCGTCGTTGAGCGCGTCGTCGACGGCCTGGATGCCGACGCCCAGCCGCGAGGCCGCGGCGCGGTCGATCACCACGCGCGCCTCCAGCCCGCCCTGCTCGCGGTCGCTGGTGACGTCAACCAGGCCGGGCAGGTGGCGCATCCGCTCCAGGATCTTCGGCTGCCACTCCACGAGCTCGTCGAGCGAGGCGTCCCACAGGGTGAACTGGTACTGCGACTTGGATTCCCGCGCCCCGCCCTTCAGGTCCTGCAGCGAGACCAGGAACACGGACAGGCCGGGGATGTGCGCGGTCTTCTCCCGGAGCCGGTCGACCACCGCGCCCGCGCGCGGCCGCTCGCCGTAGGGTTTCAGGCTGATGAACAGGCGCCCCTCGTTCACCGAGTTGCCGCCGCCGCCGATGAAGGACCCCACCCCCGCGACCGCCGGGTCCGCCTCGACGCGGTCGGACATCTCCCGCTGGAGCGCCGCCATGGCCGGGAAGGAGATGTCGGCGGACCCCTCCGTGATGCCCATGACCAGCCCCGCGTCGTCGTCGGGGAACAGGCCCTTGGGCGTCGCGATGAACAGGTGGACGGTGAGCCAGACGGTGAACACCATCACCAGGCTGGTCAGCCAGGGGTGGCGCAGCGCGGGCCGCAGCGTCGCGGCGTAGCCCGCCACGAGGATCCCGAGCGCGCCCTCGACCAGGCGGTCGACGCGGGTGGGGGCGCGGTGCGCGCCGCCACCCATGAAATGCGCGCAGACCATCGGGGTCAGGGTCAGCGACACCAAGGTGGACATCGCGACCGCGTAGACCAGCGTCAGCGCGAACTCGCGAAAGAACACGCCCACCAGCCCCGGCATGAACAGGAGCGGTGCGAAGACCGCGGCCAGCGAGGCCGAGATCGACACCACCGTGAAGCCGATCTGCCGCGCGCCCAGCACGGCCGCGGGATAGGGCCGCATCCCCGCCTCGATGTTGCGGGTGACGGTCTCGATCATCACGATGGCGTCGTCGACCACGAAGCCCACCGAGATCGTGATGGCCATCAGCGACAGGTTGTCGAGGCTGAAGCCCGACAGGCTCATCAGCGCCACCGTGCCCGCCAGCGACAGCGGCACCGCGACGCCCGCGGCCAGCGTCGGGGTCCGCCGCCGGAGGAAGACGAGCACCACGCCCATCACCAGCGCCACCGTGAGCAGCAGCGTTTCCTGGATGTCGCGGATGCCGGCGCGGATGGTGACGGTGCGGTCGGTGAACACCGACACGTCGACGCCCTCGGGCACCCAGCGGTGCAGGTCCGGCAGGATGGCCTTCACCCGGTCCACCGTGTCGATCACGTTGGCCTGGGGCTGCTTGGTGACGATCAGCAGGATCGAGGGCTGGTGGTTGTACCAGCCCGCGGCGCGGCGGGTGCGGACGCCGCGGGTGACGTCGGCCACGTCGCGGAGGCGGACCGCGACGCCGTTCGCGCTTCTGACGACGATCGCGCCGTAGTCCTCCGGCGCGCGCGCCCGGTCGTTGACCGCGAGCGTTTCGGCAGAATCCGGGCCGTCGAAGGAGCCCACCGCCTCGCCCACGTTGGCGTTGACGATCGCGGTGCGGACGGCGTCGATGCCCACCCCCATGGCGGCGAGGCGCTCTGGCTCCAGCCGCACGCGGATGGCGGGCTGGTCGGCGCCGTTGACCGACACGTCCGCCACGCCCTCCACCTGGGCGATGCGCTGGGCCAGCACGGTGTCGGCCGCGTCGTAGAGGGCTTGGGGCGACAGCGTCCTGGAGGTGAGCGCCAGGATCAGCACGGGCGCGGCGTTGGAGTTGAGCTTGCGGTAGACGGGCAGCGTGGGAAGGTCGGAGGGCAGGTCGGTGGCGGCGGCGTTGAGCGCCGCCTGCACGTCGCGGGCGGCCGCGTCCGCGTCGCGGCCGAGGTCGAACTGGACCGAGATGGAGGCCGAGCCCAGCGTCGAGGTGGAGGTCAGCTCGGTCACGCCCGCGATCTCGCCCAGGCGCCGCTCCAGCGGGGCCGCGACGGTGGCGGCCATGGTGGCGGGGTCGGCGCCGGGCCGGGCGGCCTGCACGCGGATCACCGGCACCGCGATGGTGGGCAGGCTCGCGACCGGCAGCCGGACGTAGGCCACGGCCCCGGCCAGGAACAGGCCCACGCAGATGAGCGCCGTGCCGATCGGCCGCCGGATGAAGGGGTCGGACAGGCTCACTCGGCGGCCCGCCGCGGCACGATCTCCCGCGGCCCGGGCGCGTCCTGCGAGGCGTGCGGCCCCACGTCGTCCTCGGGCCCGTGGGGCGGCGCGTCGCGCAACCCGAGCCGCGCGCCCAGCCGGCCGAGCTGGAGAAAGATCACCGGCGTCGTGTAGAGCGTGAGGAGCTGGCTCACCAGCAGCCCGCCCACGATGGACACGCCCAGCGGCACCCGCAGCTCGGCGCCGCTGCCGTGCGCCAGCGCGAGCGGGACCGCGCCCAGCAGGGCCGCGAGCGTGGTCATGGTGATGGGCCGGAAACGCAGCGTGCAGGCCTTCACGATGGCCGCCTCCGGCGACAGCCCCTCGCTGCGCTCCGCGTCGCGCGCGAAGTCGATCATCATGATGGCGTTCTTCTTGACGATGCCCATCAGCAGCACGATGCCGATCAGCGCCACCACGGTGAGGTCGTGGCCGGTCAGCATCAGGGCGAGCAGCGCCCCCACCCCCGCCGACGGCAGCGTGGACAGGATGGTGAGCGGGTGGATCAGGCTCTCGTAGAGCACGCCCAGCACCAGATAGATCGTCACCACCGCGGCCAGCACCAGCAGCGGCTCGCCGCGGAGCGAGGTGGCGAACTCGGCCGCGTCGGCCCCGAAGCTGCCGGTGATCGAGGGCGGCAGGCCGATGTCGCGCTCGGCCGACGCCACCGCGTCGACCGCCTCGCCCAGCGAGGCCCCGGGGCTCAGGTCGAAGGACAGGGTGGCGGCCGGGAACTGCCCCTGGTGGGCGACCGAGAGGGGCGCCGTGGTGCGCGCGAGGCTCGCCAACGACACCAGCGGCACCTCGGCGCCGCCCACGATGCCGACGTAGAGCTTGCCCAGCACGTCCGGGTCGGTGAGAAAGCGCGGCGCCGCTTCCAGGATCACGCGGTACTGGTTGGACTGGGCGTAGACGGTGGAGATCTGCCGCTGGCCGAAGGCGTCGTTCAGCGTGTCGTCGACGAGCTGCGTGCTGACGCCGAGCCGCCCGGCCCGCTCGCGGTCGATGGTGATCGCGGCGCGCAACCCGCCGTCCTGCGTCTCAGCCGCGACCTGGGCCAGCGCGGGCTCGCGGCGCAGGCGCTCCAGCAGGCGGCCGGACCATTGGCGCACCAGCGCCGGGTCGGTGCCCACCAGCGTGTACTGGTACTGCGAGCGGCTCGTCTGCGCCGCGATCTGGATGTCCTGCACGGGCTTGACGTAGGGGGTCAGCCCGGGGACGCGCTCCAGCGCGGCCCGCAGCCGGGCCGCCACCTCGTCGGCCGTGTCGCGGCGCCGGTCCGCGGGGCGCAGCGTGACCTGGAGCCGCGCCACGTTGGTGGTCGGGTTGAGGGGACCCACGCCCAGCACGGCGGTGACGCCCGTCACGTCGGGGTCGTCCTTCAGGGCCGCGCTGGCCTGCCCCTGCAGCCGGCTCATGGCCGCGAAGGAACTGGCGGGCGAGCCCTCGATCACCACGTCCACGAGCCCCGTGTCCTGGCGGGGCAGGAAGCCCTTGGGAATCACCGCGTAAAGGTACAGCGTCAGCCCGAGCGTCGCGACCGTGACGAGCAGCATGAGGCCCTGGCGGTTGAGCGCCCAGCCGAGCGTCGCCGCGTAGCCCCGGCCGAGCCAGGTGATCGGCGCCTCGGCAACCCGGGCGAGCCAGGGCTCGCGGCCCCGGGGCCCCCTGAGCAGGCGCCCGCACATCATCGGCGTCAGGGTCAGCGACACCACGGCCGAGACCACAACCGCGACCGTCAGCGTCAGCGCGAACTCGCGGAACATGCGCCCCACCAGGCCCGGCATGAACAGGAGCGGGATGAACACCGCGACCAGCGAGGCGGTGAGCGAGATCACCGTGAAGCCGATCTGCCGGGCGCCCGCGAGCGCGGCGTCGAGCGGCGGCAACCCGTCCTCGATGTTGCGCACCACGTTCTCGATCATCACGATGGCGTCGTCGACCACGAAGCCCGTGCCGATCGTCAGCGCCATCAGCGACAGGTTGTCCAGGCTGAAGCCGAGCGCCGCCATGGCCGCGAAGGTGGCCACGATCGACAGGGGCAGCGCCACGCCCGCGATCACGGTCGCGCGCAGCGTGCGCAGGAACAGCAGCACCACCGTCACCACCAGCGCGCAGCTCAGCACCAGGGTGAACTGCACGTCGGCGACCGAGGCGCGGATCGTGTCGGTGGCGTCGTGGACCACGTCGAGCCGCGCGCCGGCCGCGAGCGAGCGCCGGAGCCGCGGCAGCTCGGCCAGCACGCGGTTCACGGTTTCCACCACGTTGGCGCCCGGCTGGCGCTGGACGTCCAGCACCACGGCGGGCTCGCCGCCGTTCCAGCCGGCCGTGCGGGTGTTCTCCAGCCCGTCCACCACGTCGGCGATGTCGCGCACCAGCACGGCCGCGCCGTTGCGGTAGGCCACCACCACGTCGCGGTACTGCGCGGCCGCCTCGATCTGGTCGTTGGCCGAGATCGTGTAGGACTGGCTCGCCCCGTCGAGCGAGCCCTTGGAGCCCGCGACGTTGGCCGCCACCACGGCGTTGCGCAGGTCCTCCAGCCCGAGGCCGTAGCCCGCCATGCGCGCGAGGTCGGCCTGGATGCGGATCGCGGGCCGGATGTTACCCTCCACGGCCACGTGGCCCACGCCCGCCACCTCGCTCAAGCGCGGCGCGAGCAGGGTGTCGGCCACGTCGCTCAAGTCGCGCAGGGGCACGGTGGCGGAGGTGAGGGCCAGCGTGAGGATCGGCGTGTCGGCCGGGTTCACCTTGGCGTAGGTGGGCGGGTAGGGCAGGTTGCGGGGCAGCGTGGAGGCCGCGGCGTTGATGGCGGCCTGCACGTCCTGGGCGGCGGCGTCGATGTCGCGGTCCAGCGCGAACTGGAGGGTGATCTGGCTCAGGCCGAAGGAGCTCTGCGACGTCATGGTGCCCAGCGCGGGGATCTGGCCGAACTGCCGCTCCAGCGAGGCCGTCACCAGCGCCGCGATGGTTTCCGGGTTGGCACCCGGCAGCTGCGTGGTGACCTGGACCGTGGGGAAATCCACCTGCGGCAGCGCCGACACCGGGAGCTGCCGGTAGCCCAGGAACCCCGCGAGCAGCACCGCGACCGCGAGCAGCGCGGTTGCGACCGGCCGCAGGATGAAGGGGGCCGAAACGCTCATCGGGCAGGCGCGGGGCCTCCCGCCTCGGGGCCGCGCGGACGCGGGCGCTTGCGTCCGGCCTCGCCCTCCGCGGCGCCCGGCCCGGTCAGGCCCGGCCGCATCGCACGCAGCACGGCCGTGGACACCAGCGCGCTCGGCGCCCGGCCCTCGTTCGCTCCGGACGTCTCGTAGTGCACCAGCGGGTTGATCTTCGCCGCCGCCACGTCCGGGTTCCGCGCCAGGT
>CAXTDZ010000040.1:0-26794 GCA_964243035.1 uncultured Lichenihabitans sp. | reverse complement strand
AGGTTCTGGGCGTGGCGCATCACGTGGTACTCGCCCATGATGCCGTTGCCGCCGTGCATGTCGCGCGCGACCCGGGCGATGTCGAGCGCCTTGCCGCAGTTGTTGCGCTTGACGAGGCTGATCATCTCGGGCGCCATCTTGCCCGCGTCGAAGAGCTGGCCCAGCCGCAGCGCCGCCTGCAGCCCCAGCGTGATCTCGGTCTGCATGTCGGCGAGCTTCTTCTGCACGAGCTGGGTGGCGGCGAGCGGCCGGCCGAACTGCTTGCGCGCCAGCGTGTAGTCGCGCGCGCGGTGCCAGCAGTCCTCGGCCGCCCCCATCGTGCCCCAGCCGATGCCGTAGCGGGCGCGGTTGAGGCAGCCGAACGGCCCCTTCAGCCCCGACACGTTGGGCAGCAGGTTGGCCTCGGGCACCTCCACGCCCTCCATCACGATTTCGCCCGTGACGGACGCGCGCAAGCTCAGCTTGCCCTCGATCCGGGGCGCCGACAGGCCCGCCATGCCGCGCTCCAGGATGAAGCCGCGGATGGCGCCCTCGTGGGCGTCCGACTTGGCCCAAACCACGAACACGTCCGCGATGGGCGCGTTGGAGATCCAGGTCTTGGCCCCCGTCAGCCGGTAGCCGCCCGGCACCCGCTCGGCGCGGCTGCGCATCCCGGCGGGGTCCGAGCCCGCGTCCGGCTCCGTCAGCCCGAAGCAGCCGATCAGCTCGCCGCGCGCGAGCCCGGGCAGGTAGCGCTTGCGCTGGGTGTCGTCGCCGTAGGCGTAGATGGGGTACATGACCAGCGAGGACTGCACGCTCATCATCGAGCGGTACCCTGAGTCGACCCGCTCCACCTCGCGGTTGACGAGCCCGTAGGCCACGTAGGACGCGCCCGCGCCGCCGTATTCCTCGGGCACGGTCACCCCCAGCAGGCCCGCCTCGCCCATCTCGCGCAGCACCGCGGGCTCGACGCGCTCGTTGGCGTAGGCGTCCACGATCCGGGGCAGCAGCTTCTCCTGCGCGAAGGCGCGCGCGGCGTCGCGGATCAGCCGCTCGTCCTCGCCCAACTGGTCGTCGAGCAGGAAGGGGTCGTCCCAGCGGAAGCGGGCGGGCTCGGCGGGGCGCGGGGGGGCGGACTGGGTTTCGGCGAGGGACATGGGGGCGGCCTCACGGCAAACGTGACGGGGCGTGGCTTCCCGCGTTATGCGCTACGGTCGGGGTTCAACGCAAACGAGGGCGCCATGGCTGAAAGACTCGCGCTGACGGAAGCGGACGTGCTGGTCGTGGTGGACGTCCAGAACGACTTCCTGCCGGGCGGCGCCCTCGCGGTGCCGGACGGCGACGCCGTGGTCGCGCCCGCCAACGCGCTCGGCCGGCGCTTCGCCCACGTCGTGCTGACCCAGGACTGGCACCCGGCGGGCCACCTGTCCTTCGCGTCCAGCCACCCGGGCAAGGCCGTGTTCGACACCGTGGACCTGCCCTACGGCGCCCAGGTGCTGTGGCCGGACCACTGCGTCCAGGGCAGCCGCGGCGCGGCGCTGGCCGACGCGCTCGACTTGGCCGGCGCCGAACTGGTGATCCGCAAGGGCTTCAACCGGGCCGTCGACAGCTACTCGGCCTTCCTGGAGGCGGACAAGGCCACCAGCACGGGGCTCGGGGCCTACCTGCGGGCGCGCGGGTTCCGCCGCGTCTTCGTGTGCGGGCTCGCCACCGACTATTGCGCGGGCTGGACCGCGGTGGACGCCCGCAACGAGGGGTTCGAGACCTTCGTGGTCGACGACGCCGTCCGCGGCATCCACGACGCCACGATCGGCAAGGCCTGGGCCGACATGGCCGCGGCCGGGGTCGCGCGCCTGACCAGCGACGCCATCCTGTAGCGCGGCTCCGACGGGCAGGTCGCGGTCCGGCCCGCCGCGGCAGGGGAGGCACACCCGGGATGGCCCAGAGAAGCCCCGCGGCTTTGGTGGCTTTCGCCGCGGCGATCTGCCTCGCGGCGAGCGGGGCGTACGCGCAGGCCGACCGGTCGCAGGGGCGCTCGACCGTGTTCTCGCGCTTCGGGATCGTGGCGGCCGAGCAGCCGCTCGCGGCCGAGGCCGGGGCCGCGGTCCTGGCCCGGGGCGGCACGGCCGCCGACGCGGCGGTGGCGGCCAACGCCGTGATGGGTGTGGTGGCGCCCATGATGGACGGGCTGGGGGGCGACCTCGCGGCCCTCGTCTACGATCCCCGCTCTGGCGACTTGGTGGGCCTCGACGCCACCGGCTGGGCGCCCGCGGCGCTCTCGATCGGTACGATCAAGGCGCGGGACGGCGACCGCCTGCCCGCCCGCGGCGTCGACGCCGTGACCGTGCCGGGCGCCGTCGAGGGCTGGGCGAAGCTGCTCGGCCGCTTCGGCCACAACTCGCCCGCGGAGGTCCTCGCCCCCGCGATCGCCCTGGCGGACGAGGGCTTCCCGGTCAGCGAGATTTTTGCCGACACCTGGGCCGGCCCCGCCAGCCTCGGCGCGCTACGGCAAAACCCCGAAGCGTCCCGCGTCTTCCTGCCCGGCGGCCGGCCGCCGCGGGCGGGGGAGGTGTTCCGCAACCCGGACCTCGCCCGCACGCTCCGCGCGATCGCCGCCGGGGGCCGCGACGCGTTCTACGCGGGCGACGTCGCGCGCCGCATCCTGCAAACCTCGGCGCGCCTGGGCGGCAGCCTGTCGCCGGCGGACCTCGCCGACTACCGGGCGGACTGGGTCGCGCCGCTCACCACCACCTACCGGGGCTGGACGGTGGCGGCCATGCCGCCCGCCACCATGGGCGTGGCGGCGCTGGAGATGCTCAACGTCATGGAACGCTTCCCGCTCGCGGATTACGGGCGGGGGTCGGCGCAGGCGCTGCACGTCGAGATCGAGGCGGCGGCGCTCGCCTACGCGGACGCGGACAGGTTCGACGCCGATCCGCGCGCGGGTCCCGTGCCGGTGGCGGGCCTGCTGGACAAGGGCTACGCGGGGCGCCGCGCGGCCGCGGTCGACCCCGCCCGCGCGAGCTGCCAGCCCGGCCCGGGGCGGCCCGCGGAGCCGTCCGGCGACACCACCGTGGTCACCGCCGTGGACCGCGACGGCCTGATGGTGTCCCTGATGCAGAGCAACTTCTGGGAGTTCGGGACCGGCATCGTGCCGGACGGCACGGGCTTCGCGCTGCAGAACCGCGGCCGGCTGTTCTCGCTCGACCCCGCGAGCCCCGACGCGCTCGCCGGGCGCAAGCACCCGCTGCACACGCTGCTGCCGGCCTTCATGGCCAAGGGCGACACCCGCGTCGCGCTCGGCGTCATGGGCGGCCTCAACCAGGCGCAGGCCGACGCGCAGATCGTGTCGGACGTGGCCGATTTCGGCCTGGGCCTCCAGGCCGCGCTGGAGGCGCCGCGCTTCTCGCGGCCCGGCATTGAGGGCTGCGAGGTCTTCGTCGAGGACCGCGTCGATCCCGCCGCGCGGGCGGCGCTGGCCGCCATGGGCCACAGGGTGTTGCTCCGCGGCGACGAGGCGCCCGAAGCCACCGGCGGCGGCCAGGCGGTGGCGCGCGACGCCTCCACCGGCGTCAACGCGGGCGCGTCCGACCCGCGCAAGGACGGCGAGGCCGTCCCCGAGCCGGCCTGGGCGGGCCCGCCCGCGCGCTGAGGCCGCGCACGGAACGAAGCGGCCCGGCGATTGTTCGCTTGCGAACGGTTCCTCGCTGGAGTTTCGCGCCATGGCGGACGACGCCACCCCCGTTTGGTTCATCTCGGGCTGCTCCACCGGCTTCGGCCGCGACCTCGCGCGGCTGGTGCTCGGGCGCGGCTGGCGGGCGGCCGTCACGGCGCGCGACGCTGCGCGCGTGGCCGACCTCGCGGCGGAAGGAGGCGACCGCGGGCTCGCCCTCGCCCTGGACGTGACCGACCCGGGCCAGATCCGCGACGCCGTGGCCGAGGCCGAGGGGCGCTTCGGGCGCATCGACGTGCTCGTCAACAACGCGGGCTACGGCTACCAGTCCTCCGTCGAGGAGGGCGAGGAGGAGGAGATCCGCGCCCAGTTCGAGGCCAACGTGTTCGGCCTGTTCGCGCTGACGCGGGCGGTGCTGCCCGGCATGCGGGCGCGGCGGCGCGGGCACGTGCTGAACGTCACCTCGGTCGCGGGTTTCGTGGGCTTCCCGGGCTCCGGCTACTACGCGGCGAGCAAGCACGCCGTGGAGGGGTTTTCGGACGCGCTGGCGGTCGAGGGCGCGCCGCTCGGCATCAAGGTCACCTGCGTGGAGCCCGGGCCCTTCCGCACCGACTGGGCCGGCCGCTCGCTGAAGCAGACCCCCACCCGCATCGCGGACTACGCCGAGACCGCGGGCGCCCGGCTGAAGGCCACGCCCGCCTACAGCGGCACGCAGCCGGGCGACCCCGTCCGGGCGGGCGAGGCGATGATCCGCGCGGTCGAGAGCGCGGAGGCGCCGCGCCACCTCGTGCTGGGCGCGTTCGGCTACGACACCGTCACGGCCAAGCTCAGGGAGCGGCTGGCCGGGATCGAGCGGCTCAAGGACGCGAGCCTGTCGGCCGACTACCCGCAGACGTGACCGCGCCCTACGCCAACACGCCCACGGTGGTGGTCGTCCTGGTGCCCGTGGACGGGGGCCTGCTGATGGTCCGCCGCGCCCTGGCCGGCGAGGGGCAGGGGCGGCTCGCCCTGCCCGGCGGCTACCAGATGCTCGGGCAGACGTGGCAGGAGGCGGGCACCCGGGAGGTGGCGGAGGAAACCGGCGTGGCGGTCGACCCGGGCGCGCTGCAACTCGTGTCGGTCGTGACCACGCCCGACAGGCGCCAGAACCTCGTGTTCTGCCAGAGCCCGCCCGTGACCCGGGACGGTCCGTTCCGGCACGACGGGGAGGTGTCGGAGGTCCTGGTGATCCGCGCGCCGGTCGAGACCGCCTTTCCGCTGCACACCGCGCGCGTGCGGGCGTTCTTCGCCGACGCGCGGGCCGGCTGAGGCCGCGGCGGACCGGCACGGCTCCTCCGCGCGAGACAGGCCGCCGGTCCTGTTCCATACTGGCCGGGTGCGCGGGTGCGCTCCGGAGCCGGGTTCGTCGGATGGTTCAGCTGGCGGACGGCCCGAAGCGCATCAAGATCCGCAAGCAGGTCGCGGCCATTCCCCTCACGCGCGACGACGAGGGGCGGCTCATGGTGATGCTGATCACCTCGCGCGAAACCCGGCGGCTGATCGTGCCCAAAGGCTGGGCCATGAAGGGCCGCAAGGACCACCGCGCGGCCGCCATCGAGGCGCGGGAGGAGGCCGGGCTGATCGGCCGCGTCCACCGCAAGCCGGTGGGGACCTACGCCTACTGGAAGCGCATGCCGGACCGTTTCGTCTACTGCGTGGTCAAGGTTTACCGCCTGGACGTCACGGGACAGCTCAAGACGTGGCGCGAGCAGGGGCAGCGGCGCCGGGTGTGGCTGCTTCCGGAGGACGCGGTGGAGCGCGTCGACGAGCCCGGCCTGGGCCCGCTCATCCGCGAGATCGCCGCGCGGGCGGACGAGCGTCCCGCGCGGGACCCGAAGGGTGGGCGGCCCGCATCCCGGCCTCCCACCCGCGCGTCCCCCGACCCCGGCGAGACCGGGATCAATTCCCCACAGGTCGCGTTGACGACCGGCAGAAAGGCGAAGCGATGATGGCAGTCAGCAAACTTGTCCTGGTGGTCGCCTGCGCGGCGTTTCCGGCGGTCGCGATGGCCCAGGACGCGGGCTCGGCAGAGGATCAGCTCGCCTGCACGCCCGACGTCTACCGCCTGTGCTCGTCGCTGATCCCCGACCAGGGCGCCATCGTCGGATGCCTGCAGCGCAACAAGCCGCGCCTCAGCCCCGCCTGCAGGCAGGTGTTCTCGCGCCCGGCTCCCGCGAAGCCCGAAACCGACGACGATTGACGGGGCCGCCCGGTCCGGGTCCGGCCGGAGCCGCGCGGGATCTGCGACGCCGGCCGACGGTCGCGCGGCGTGACGGCCCGCACGATCCCATCCGGCTCCCGGCCCGAGAGTTAACGATTCGGAAACGCGCGGCCTCTACCCTGCCCGGCGGCCCCCGGGAATCCGCCGCCGATGACCTCGACGCTGCTCAGCTACGACCTCTACGCCAAGAACATGCCCCAGAGCCTGAAGCGCGTCGCGGCGGAACCCACCAACAAGGCCGCGCAAACTTATTACGACGCCAACATCGGCAAGGTTAAGACGGTTAACGACTTCATCAACAACTACCAACTGTTCTCCTACGCCATGAAGGCCTACGGCATGGAGGACCTCACCTACGCCAAGGGCCTGATCAAGCAGGTGCTGACGAGCGACCTGTCCGACCCGAACAGCGTCGCCAACAAGCTGGCGGACCCGCGCTACAAGGCCTTCGCGGAAGCCTACCAGTTCACCACGACCGGGGCGGTGAAGACCACCTCGATCCAGAGCGCCGCGCAGCAGTCCGCCACCACCGCGGCCTTCCAGGCCAACACGCCGGACCTGGACGACGCCACCGAAGCCGCGGCCACCAGCTACTACACGTCCCACATCGGCGCGGTGACGAGCTTCGCGGGCCTCGAAAAGGACCAGAAGCTCTACAGCTACGTGATGACGGCCTACGGGATCGACCCGGGCACGCCGCAGGCCGACATCGAGGCGATCGTCGAGGGAAGCCTGTCGGACCCCGACGGCGTGCTCAACACCGAGACGGGGACGGGCTACGGGGCCCTGAACGCGGCCTTCAACGTGGACAACAGCGGCGACGTCACGGCGGGCGACCTGGTGGCGCAAACGAGCGACCAGACCACGGCCACGGTGCAAGCCTACGCGCAATCGGTGGGCAGCGACACGGTTTCCAAGAACACCGCCCAGGCCGAGACCGCCTACTTCAGCTCGGCCATCGCGCAGGTCACGAACGTCAGCCAGATCACGGACGACGTCCGGCTGAGCGCCTACGTGATCAAGGCCTTCAACCTGCCGTCGTCCACCACGCCGACCATGCTGGGGCAGATCCTCACGAGCGACCCGTCCGACCCCAACAGCCTGGTCAACACGGTGAGCGACCCGGGCTACAAGGCGGCGGCGCAGGCCTTCAACTTCGCGTCGGACGGCTCGCTGAAGGCCGTGAAGCAGATCCAGACCGCGGCCCAGCAGCAGTCCACGGTGGCGCTCTACACCGCGCGCGACACGTCGGACACCGCGGCCGACGACGCCGCCACAGCCTACTACAAGGCCAACATCGGCGCGGTCACCTCGGTCGGCGCGCTCCAGGCCGACTCGCAGCTCTACAGCTACGTGCTCAAAGCCTACGGCATCGACCCCTCCACACCTGCCGCCACGGTCGCGGACGTCCTGGAGCAGACGGCCACAGACGGCACCAGCCTGGTCAGCACCACGGCCGGGTCGCAGGACCTCGCCCTCCAGCAGGCCTTCAACCTCGACGGCAAGGGCAACGCCACCGACGCGCTCCAGGCCCAGTCCGCCGAATCGGTCGCCGCGACCACGACCGCCTACGCCAACAGGGTCGGGACCAGCGCGAGCGCCCAGGCGTCCGCGAAGGAGGAGACCGCCTACTACAAGGCGGCCATCGCCAAGGTCACCTCGGTGGGCGCCCTGCTGGCCGACCCCCGCCTCGTCAGCTACGTCGAGAAGGCCTACGGACTTCCCGCCTCAACCGCGACGGACAAGCTGCGGCAGGTCCTCACCAGCGACACGACCTCGGCGTCCAGCGTGGCGAGCCGGTTGGGCGGCGCCTACGTGACCGTCGCGCAGGCGTTCAACTTCGGCGCGAGCGGGTTGATCGATCACCAGGCGGTGCAGCGCGCGCAGGACGCCACGCAGCAGCAGACAACGGATGCGAACTACAACGAGCAGGCGCTGGAGGACGAGGCCGGGCAGCAGAACGCCGGCGTCCAGCTCGCGCTCTACTTCCAGCGCAAGGCCCCCACCATCACGGACGCCTACGGCATCCTGGCCGACAAGGCGCTGACCCAGGTGTTCCAGACCTACCTGGGCCTGCCGTCATCGACTTCGTCCACCAACCTCGACCAGCAGGCGGCCTACATCAACAGCAAGATCAACTTCGCCGACCTCAAGAACCCGGCCAAGGTCGCCACGATGGTGACGTCCTTTGCGGCCCGCTACGACGTCGCGAACCCCGACACGACGCAGCAGAACAGCATCTCGCTGCTGTTCGGCGGGTCGTCCGCCTCCAACGGCGACATCCTCTCGATCCTCAACCCCACATCCTCGTCCACGTCCGGCACGACGCTGTAGGGACGCGGCTCAGGCGAGCGACATGCCGAGCGGCGGCTCGACGCCGGCGGGGAGCGGCGACCGGTAGCCTTCCGCGCCGGCCCGCGCGCGCAGGTCCGCGGTCGCGGCGGCGCGCAGGTCCGCGTCCGTCAGCACGCGGGCCCCGAGTGCCGCCATCGCCTTGGCGACCTGGACGAGCGCCTTGTGGGCCGCGGGCGCCCGGCCCTGCGCCACCACCTGCCAGGTGTGGAACGGCGTGCCGACCGCCACCGTGGGGGCGTGCGCCTGCACGGTCGGCACCACCCAGCTCACGTCGCCCACGTCGGTGGAGCCTGGCGCCGGGTCGCGGGGGGCGTCGAGCGACGTCAGGAAGTCTGCCAACACCGCGTCCGTCGCGGGCAGGCCGATCGCGCGCCAGGCCGCCTCGACGTCGCCGGGCGCGAAGGTGGCCCGGATGGCGCGCGCGAAGGCGCGGTCCGCCTCGTCGAAGTCCGGCGGCCCGAGCTCGGCCATGGCGCCGTGCAGCGCGCGTTCGAGCGGCGCGTTGCCGAGCAGGTTCGAGACCGCGCTGACGACCCGTACGTCGAGCCGCACGTCGGTCATGAGCGCGGCCCCGCGCGCGATCCGCGTGACGCGCTCCACGAGGTCGAGCATGCCCGCGAGGTCGGGCGCGCGGATCGAGTAGCGCACGCGGGCCGCGGCCTGGACGACGTTGGGCGCGATGCCGCCCGCGTCGAGGTAGGCGTAGTGGACGCGCGCGCCGGGCGGCATGTGCTCGCGCAGGTAGTTGACGCCGACGCTCGTCAGCTCGACGGCGTCCAGGGCGCTGCGCCCGAGGTGGGGCGCCGCGGCCGCGTGGGCGGCGCGGCCCGCGAAGGCGAAGTCGACGCGCGTGTTGGCGAGCGCCGCGGCCGGCGCGACCTCCCAGAAGCTCGACGGGTGCCAGGTCACGGCGGCGTCGACGCCCTCGAAAGCCCCGGCGCGCACCATGAAGGCCTTGGCGGCCCCGCCCTCCTCGGCCGGGCAGCCGTAGTAGCGCACGCGGCCGGGCGTGCCGGTTTCGGCGAGCCAGTCCTTGACCGCGGTGGCGGCGAGCAGGGCGGCGGAACCGAGCAGGTTGTGCCCGCAGCCGTGGCCCGCGCCGCTCGCCACCAAAGGACGGGGCTCGGCCACGCCGGCCTCCTGGCTCAGGCCCGGCAGCGCGTCGTACTCGCCCAGGAAGGCCACGACCGGCCCGCCTTCGCCGGCCTCGCCCAGGAGCGCGGTCGGCATGGCCGCGACGCCCTCGGTGGTGCGGAACCCCTGGTGGCGAAGCTCGGCCGCGTGCTCGGCGGCCGAGCGCACCTCGGTGTAGCACGGCTCCGGCATGGCCCAGACGCGATCGGACAAGGCGACGAGGCGCCCCTTCCGCGCGTCGACGTGGCGCCAGAGCGCGTTGCCGTTATCCATGCGCCACCCGGGATAAAGTCGACTGTCGACCAAGCCCGCGCGTCGCGCCCCGGACGCGCGGGCCGTCCAACGGAGGAGCCGCCTACTGCGCGGCCGGAGCCTGGGCCGGGTCCATGGGCTGGCCCTGCTGCATCGCCCGGCGCTTGGCGATCTGGCGGCCCGCCACGCAGCCCGCGACAGCCCCAAGGATCGCGTGGTGGCCCGCGTAATGCCCTGCGACGCCGCCCACGAGCGCACCCCGGATGCAGCCCCTGGCGTCGGCCTCGGTGCTGACGACGGCCGTGGCGAGCGCCGCGGCGATGACGATCCATTTCATGGCAGTGGTCCTTCCCCGGGGCGTTGCCCCACGCAACCCCGGCCATAAGCTGTGCAGTCGTGGTTCCGTTTCAAGATCCGGGACACGGTTCGCGGCGGTCCGTCGGCGCCGCAACGGAACGGTGATCGGGGCTGGCAAAGCCGAGAGCCATGCCCTACGTTGCTCCTCGCGGAGCTGCGGGGTGCGTGAGGCATGTATTCCCGGGGCCTTATCGATTCCAAGGGAGCTGTCCCTGGCCTTGCCCGTGGGCTCGGCCACACGGCGCCCACCTACGTTGTAGGTTCCCGGGGTCGAGGCCCACGGCCACTGTGGCCCCGCACCTGTTTTGCGTGACGTCGATGGTGCGGTCCAAGGGCGAGGTGCGGGCCGAAGCCCTGGCGGAGCGGGACGCGGTCGCCCCCGACGTCCGTGCGGGCTTCGCCCAGCGGCTCGCGAGTCTCGGCCCACGCCTCGCGGTGGAGTTCGCGCCCGACGGCGCGACCCTCGTCGTGGCGCTGTTCAGCGCCATGAAGGGCGAGCCGGACACGGCCCCCCTGCTCGGCGCCCTGGCCGCGGCCCGCGTGCCGACCGCGCTGCCCGTGGCGGGCGCGCCCGCCACGCCCCTCGCCTTTCGCCTGTGGAGGCCCGGCGATCCCCTGCGACCCGGACGTTTCGGCACGCGCGAGCCCGCGCCCGGCGCCCCAGCCGTTGACCCTGACGTGCTGTTCGTGCCGCTCGCGGCCTTCGACCGGCGCGGCCACAGGATCGGCTACGGCAAGGGCTACTACGACCGCACGCTGCAAAACCTGCGGGCGCGCAAGCCCGTCCGCGCGATCGGGGTCGCGTTCTCGGTCCAGGAGGTCCTGTTCGTGGGCAACGAGGCGCATGACGAGCCGCTCGACCTCGTGGTGACGGAGCGCGACGTGCTGCTCTGCGACGGCTGACGCCATGCGCCTCCTGTTCATCGGCGACGTGATGGGCCGCACCGGCCGCCACGCGGTCGAGGCCGAGCTGCCGCGGCTGCGCGCCCTCTGGCGGCTCGACTGCGTGGTGGTCAACGGCGAGAACGCGGCCGCGGGCGCGGGCATCACGGAAACCATCTGCGCGGGCCTGCTGGCCGCGGGCGCCGACGCCGTGACGCTCGGCAACCACTCCTTCGACCAGCGCGAGGCGCTGGTGTTCATCGCGCGGGAACCGCGCCTGCTGCGCCCGCTCAACTACCCCCCGGGCACGCCCGGCCGCGGCGCGACCCTGCTGGAACTGCCGGACGGCCGCCGCGTGCTGGTGATGAACGCGATGGGCCGGGTGTTCATGGACGCGCTCGACGACCCCTTCGCGGGCGTGGACCGGGAACTCGACGCCTGCCCGCTCGGCCGGGGCTGCGACGCCGCGGTGGTGGACATGCACGCGGAGGCCACCAGCGAGAAGATGGCGCTCGCCCACCACGTCGACGGCCGCGCGAGCCTGGTCGTGGGCACCCACACCCACGTGCCCACCGCCGACCACCAGATCCTGCCCGGCGGCACCGCCTACCTGTCCGACGCGGGCATGACGGGCGACTACGACAGCGTGATCGGCGTTGCCAAGGAGGAGCCGATCCGCCGCTTCCTCACCAAGCTGCCGAGCGGGCGCTACGAGCCGGCCGCGGGTCCCGCGACGCTGTGCGGCGTGGCGGTGGAGACCGACGACGCCACGGGGCTCGCGGTGCGGATCGCCCCCGTGCGGCTGGGCGGGCGCCTGTCGCAGGCACGGCCGGATTTTTGGGCCGATCCGCCGGAAACTTAACGTTTGATTCACGTAAACCGGAACCTTCCCCGAACCGTCGGACTTTCCGCATTCTGAGACGCCCCGGGGGCGTGTATCTTCAGGATCGGGAACGGAGGGCCGACCATGCTGACCAATCTGCTCAACCTCGGCCTGACCACGCTGGGCGAGGTGTCGGCCTCGGCCCTGAAGGCGCAGGAACGGCGCGACCGCAGGGCCGCCCATCCCCTCGCGGGCTACCCGAGGCTGCTGGCCGCGCTCGACACCGCGGAGCGCAGCGGGTCGCTGCACGTGGAGCGCCGCTCGCTGGGGATCGCGCGCCGCCCGAACTAACCTCGGGCGGCATCGCTGCCACGGTGTCGCAGCCGCGGGACCGACGCCGGGGTTGATCGTTAAGGCCTCGTCCAAACCAAGCGGAGGACGACGCCCATGTTCATGCGAGTCGATAAGCTTCAGGCCGAACTGCCTGCCCCCAAGAAGGCGGACCCCAACGCCGCGGCCGCCTTGCAGGAACTGCTCGGCGGCAAGTACGGCGAGATGTCGACCCTCGGGAACTACATGTTCCAGAGCTTCAACTTCCGCAGCAAGTCGAAGCTGAAGCCCTTCTACGAGCTGGTGGCCTCCATCACGGCCGAGGAGCTGGGCCACGTCGAACTGGTCAGCAACGGCGTCGCCATGCTGAACAACGGGCCCGACAACCCCGCCAACGAGAAGGGCGGCGCCGACATCTCAAAGGCGCCCTGGGCCGCCATGCAGGAGATCCGGCTCGCGGCGGGCTTCCTGTCCAACGGCGGCGGCGCCATGCCGATGAACAGCAACGGCGCCTCGTGGAACATGGACTTCGTGACCACCACGGGCAACGTCGTGGTCGACCTCCTGCACAACTTCCACCTGGAATGCGGCGCCCGCATCCACAAGCTGCGCGTCTACGAGACCATGAAGGAGCCCACGGGCCGCGAGGTGTGCGGCTACCTGCTCGTGCGCGGCTCGGTCCACGCCCACGCCTACGCGCTGGCGCTCAAGAAGATCACGGGCGTCGAGATCGAGAAGATGCTGCCGACGCCCAACATCAACCTGTCCAAGATCCCCGAGTGCCAGAAGTACCTGGACGAGGGCTCGCACCGGCGCCTCTACACGTGGAGCCCGGACCACTACAAGGACATGGGCGGCATCTGGGGCAGCGGCGAGACCGCGCTGCCGGGCGACCCGCCCGGCGAGTTGGAGGTGGTCGACGGCCTGCCCGAGGGCGGCAAGATCCACGACCTCACGGGCGTGGCCTCGGCGTTCACGCCGGACTACGCGCCGGAGGAGATGTTCGAGATCGCCACCAAGCTCTACAAGAAGTCGCGCTGACGAGCCTGCGAGGCTGACGGGAGGGCTCCCACCCGCGGGAGCCCTCGACCCCTACGAAGCAGAGGACGCCCAACGCATGGCCGACGTCGACACCCGGACCGCGACCGTTTCCCAGCTCAAGGCCGACATCGACGCGGGCCGCACGGGCGACAAGGTCGGCAACGCCGACCCCGGCCTGTCGCCGCTCGGCACCGACGACGAGGCGGGCGGGCGCCCCAACGACCCCGCCGTCGTGGCCCAGGCGAGAACGGAGGAGCAGGCGCGCTCCTTCGCGCGCGAGCCCGACCCGGGCAAGCCCCTCGGCAGGTGGATCATCCCCGTAGCCGTGGTGATCGTCGTCGTTCTCGTGGCGGCCGTGGTCCTCCTGCGGCACTGACGGCAACCCGGTATCTCCGCCCCGCACGCGCGGGGCGGAGGACAGGGCTGGGCCGCGTCGTCAGTTGATGGCCTTGGAGAACGGCACCACCGTGGGGCCCGCGAGGTCGGGCTCGCCGCGGAACAGCAGGCCCGACGCGCCGGCCGAGACCGGCACAACCTCGCCGTCCGCCACCTGCCCCGACAGGATCAGCTCGGCCAGCGGGTCCTGCACGGCCTTCTGGATCACCCGCTTCAGCGGACGGGCCCCGTAGGCGGGGTCGTAGCCCTTGTCGGCGAGCCAGGCGCGCGCCCGGTCGTCGAGTTGCAGCGTGATCTTGCGATCCTCCAGCAGCTTGGCGAGGCGCCCGAGCTGGATGTCGACGATCGCGGCCATGTTGTCCCTGACGAGGCGGTGGAACAGGATGATCTCGTCCACCCGGTTCAGGAACTCGGGCCGGAAGTGGCCGCGCACCACGCCCATCACGCCCTCGCGCACCAGGTCCACGTCCTCGCCCTCCTTCTGGAGGGTCAGGTACTCGGACCCGAGGTTCGAGGTCATGATGATGAGCACGTTGCGGAAGTCCACCGTCCGCCCCTGCCCGTCGGTCAGCCGCCCGTCGTCGAGCACCTGGAGCAGGACGTTGAACACGTCCGGGTGCGCCTTCTCGACCTCGTCGAACAGCACCACCTGGTAGGGCCTGCGCCGCACGGCCTCCGTCAGCGCGCCGCCCTCCTCGTAGCCCACGTAGCCGGGGGGCGCGCCGATCAGCCGCGCCACGGAGTGCTTCTCCATGTACTCGGACATGTCGATGCGCACGAGCGCCGCCTCGTCGTCGAACAGGAAGCTCGCGAGCGCCTTGGTCAGCTCCGTCTTGCCGACGCCCGTCGGCCCCAGGAACATGAAGGAGCCGATCGGCCGGTTGGGGTCCTGGAGCCCCGCGCGGGCGCGCCGCACGGCGGTCGCCACAGAATGCACGGCCTCCGCCTGCCCCACGACGCGGCGCGCGAGCGCGCCCTCCATGCCGAGCAGCTTGTCGCGCTCGCCCTGGAGCATCTTGTCGACGGGCACGCCCGTCCAGCGCGACACGACCTGGGCGATGCGGTCGGGCGTGACGGCCTCGTCCACCAGCCTGTCGTGACCCGCCCCCTCGACCTCGCCCAGTTGCTTCTCCAGCGCCGGGATGATGCCGTAGGTGAGCTCGCCCGCGCGCTGGTACTCGCCGCGGCGCTGCGCCTGGGCGAGGTCGTTGCGCGCCGCCTCCAACTGCTCCTTGAGCTTCTGGGCGGAGCCGAGCTTGTCCTTCTCGGCCTTCCAGCGCACGGTCAGCGCGTCGGAGCGCTCCTGGAGGTCGTCCAGCTCGCCTTCGAGCTTGCCCAGGCGGTCGCGGGAGGCCGGGTCGGTCTCCTTCATGAGCGCCTGCTGCTCGATCTTGAGCTGCACGATGCGACGGTCGAGCTCGTCCAGCTCCTCGGGCTTGCTGTCCACCTGCATGCGCAGGCGCGACGCCGCCTCGTCCATCAGGTCGATGGCCTTGTCGGGCAGGAAGCGGTCCGCGATGTAGCGGTTGGAGAGCGTGGCGGCCGCCACCAGCGCGCCGTCGTTGATCTTCACCCCGTGGTGGAGCTCGTACTTCTCCTTGAGGCCGCGCAGGATCGACACCGTGTCCTCGACGGTGGGCTCGGACACGAACACGGGCTGGAAGCGCCGGGCCAGCGCCGCGTCCTTCTCGACGTGCTTGCGGTACTCGTCGAGCGTGGTGGCGCCGATGCAGTGCAGCTCGCCGCGCGCGAGGGCGGGCTTGAGCAGGTTGGAGGCGTCCATGGCGCCGTCCGCCTTGCCCGCGCCCACCAGCGTGTGCATTTCGTCGATGAACAGGATCACGCCGCCCTCGGCCACGGTCACCTCGGCCAGCACGGCCTTCAGCCGCTCCTCGAACTCGCCGCGGTACTTGGCGCCCGCCACCAGCGCGCCCAAGTCGAGCGCGAGCAGCTTCTTGTCAGCCAGGCTCTCGGGCACGTCGCCGTTGACGATGCGCAGCGCGAGCCCTTCCGCGATGGCGGTCTTGCCCACGCCCGGCTCGCCGATCAGCACGGGGTTGTTCTTGGTGCGGCGGCTCAGCACCTGGACCGAGCGGCGGATCTCCTCGTCGCGGCCGATCACGGGGTCGAGCTTGCCGGAGCGCGCCGCCTCGGTGAGGTCGCGCGCGTACTTCCTCAAGGCCTCGTACTGGTTCTCGGCCGAGGCCGAGTCGGCCTTGCGTCCCTTGCGCAGGTCCTCGATCGCGGCATTCAGCGTGTGCGGGGTCACGCCGGCCTCGGCCAGCACGCGGGCCGCGTCCGTGCCCTTCTCCATCGCGAGGGCGAGCAGGAGCCGCTCGACGGTGACGAAGCTGTCGCCCGCCTTCTTGGCGATGGTTTCGGCCCCGTCGAACGCGCGCGCGGTGGCGGGCGCGAGGTAGACCTGGCCCGCGCCGGATCCTTCGACCTTGGGCAGCTTGGACAGGCTGAGCTCGACGCTCCTGAGCGCGTCGCGCGAGCGCCCGCCGGCCTTGTCGATCAGGCCCGACGCCAAGCCCTCGCCGTCGTCGAGCAGGACCTTGAGAACGTGCTCGGGGGTGAACTGCTGGTGGTTCTCGCGCAGCGCGAGCGCCTGCGCGGCCTGCACGAAGCCGCGCGCGCGCTCCGTGAACTTCTCGAAATTCATGTCTTCGCCTCCTGGCAGGCCGCTCCCCGGAGGCGAGCGGCGCGAAACCGGCCGGCGCCGGTGCGGCCGCCGACCTGCCTCGCGATGTGGGGAGGCGCGCGGCCAAGTTGAAGGGCGCCCGCGTTGCGACCTGGTGCTCTTTTGCAACAGGCGCGCCGCCCGGGGCGGCTTGCACCCGGGACCACGATGGGATAGACGACGCGCCTGCCGGAGGCGGGGCATCCCATCGTCCGAAGGTCGCGGCCATGGCGGAATTGGTAGACGCGCTAGCTTGAGGTGCTAGTGGGGAGACCCGTGGAGGTTCGAGTCCTCTTGGCCGCACCAATGTTTCCAGCTCGTGACGTCGATGTCGTGAGCCCTCTCCGAGGGTTACGGGGGTCCTTGCTTTCACGCGGGACGGTCACACAGGACCGTCTCGATGGCACGCGCTTGGCAGGACTCAAGATCCAAGGTTTGAGGTCTTCGACAGCGCACCCGGCTTGACCGCCTGCCCAAGCTGAAAGTCCAGTCGGTCACACCGCCTATCGGGGACACGTCCGCGGCTCTGAAGATCGGCCCCGCTGTCCAAGCGTCTCGCCCTGATCGCCGCCCCGTGTCAGCGAGCCGTACGCTCGCGCGTGCCCAACGGTCGCCGCGCCCTTCGAAACGGGCCGCCCCGTGCTCCGTCCGGGAAGCGCGTCGTGAGGCGGCGGCCAACGGGTCGGCCGAGCCCGCTTCGCGGGTGTCCGCGCAAGGCTCCGGCGCGCGCGCGGCGACGAGGTTGGGATGCGATGTTGCCGTTGTAGCGTCTTTCCCTGACGCTGTCGCCGCCCTGTAACGCAAGCCTCGCATCCACGATGGTTTGATCGCGCGACGAGGTGCGAGCGGCCGAGGGCGCGGTCGGCGGGATGGACTGGCTGTCCCGTTGACCGGTCGTGGGAAGCCCTGAGGCACGCGCTTCTCACGGTTTTACGGGGCATCTCATGTGGGTACCGGACGAATGGCAGCCGTTGCCGTCGATGGAATGGCTCTTGACCTTGGCGGACCATGCCAAGAACAAGATGAAAAACCGCGACTACGGAACTTTCGCGGTAGGCGCGGTAGGAACCTCCCCGCTTAAGACAAAGCTCGTCATAGGCGTGAACAGCAAGGACGTTAACAGCGGGGAGCGAAACATAAGGCGCGCAGACAGCACCAAGCCGAAGTTGATAGAGCTGGTGTTCGGAAGCCTTATACCGCCTGGCGTCAGGAACGCCACGGAGCTTTTCAACGTTGCTATGGCCCAAGAGCCCTATCACGCGGAAGTATCGTGCCTGTTATGGGCCAAACAGAATTCGATGGAGCTGTTCGCGGTCGCATCGTCTCGGGACATATGCCCCATCTGCCATAACCTCCTGCGGTCCCACGCGCCGGACGCCGAGATGGCGGACACCTGGATACGCGGCAACGGGTCGAGGTTGACGCAGAATGACAGGCAGCGCGTCAGCTTGGACCCGGAGTGGACAAGCGAGATGAAGGACCTCAAGGCGACGTGCAGCCGCCAATGAACCGGAGAACCCGAGCGCGGGAGGTGGATCAGTAGCGTCCCGGCCCCTTCGGGCCGTTGATCTTGAGCTTCATCTTCACGGCCTCGGCCGACGCGGCCGACCCGGAGGGTCTCGGATCGTCGGCGGCTTCGACGTGGTGCCCGGCGATGGAGATGAGGTGCCCTCCGAGGTAGACGCTGCCGCGGCGGAGCGCCTGGCGCGTCAGCTTGAAAGGAAGTGCTCGACGGCATCGAGCAGGGGCACGAGGCTGGCATGCTGCTGGCCAGGCAGGTGAACACCCCGGGAGGCTGTGGGCGGCGACCTTGTGCCGGGCGAGGCGAAGGAAGCGCCGAGCGCCGACGGGGTTCGGCGCAGGCGCTTGCGGGCAAGCACGCCGGGGCGGTGGCGTTCTCAAGGATCGGTGACCCGGGATCGGGTGAGGTCCAAGAGGCCGAACTCATCGGCAAGGTCGGGGCGGTCGACCGCGAGGCCTTGCAGGGCTGACCCCGGCGGCGCCTGCGCCTTGGCGCGCAGCCCATGTTCCAGCTCGGCCTCCGGCCTCAGCGCCGCCCGGTCGTAACCGACGCCGATGCGCTCGCTACCCGCGCCCGTGGTCGCGGGCTCCGCGGCCGTGTCGCCGACCGCCGGGTCGCCCTCGACATCTCGGACCGCATCGCCATGCTGCACGACGGCGAGCGTGCCGCAACCGGATGCCCGGGCGTTCGACCGCCCGAAACCCGCAAGCGTCGACTCAGGTCCCGGGAGCCGGCACGGCGGGGAGGTGGATGCCATGAGGATCAAGGCCGCGGTGCTCGAAGACATGGGCCTGCCCGCGCCCTACGCGGCATCGCGGCCGCTTCGCGTGCAGGAGGTCGAGCTGGACGGCCCGGGCCCCGGGGAGGTGCTGATCCGCGTGGCCGCGGCGGGCCTGTGCCATTCGGACCTGTCCGTCATCAACGGCGACCGGCCGCGGCCGCTGCCCATGGTGCTCGGGCACGAGGCCGCGGGCGTGGTGGTCGAACCCGGGCCCTTCGTCGACGACCTGAAGGCGGGCGACCGGGTGGTTTGCGTGTTCGTGCCGAGCTGCGGGCATTGCGGGCCCTGCACCGAGGGCCGCCCGGCGCTGTGCGAGCCGGGCGCGCGGCACAACGGCCTGGGCGACCTGCTGACCGGCCACCGCCGGCTGCACCGCGGCGGCGTGTCGGTCAACCACCACTGCGGCGTGTCCTGCTTCGCCGAATACGCGACCGTGTCGCGGCGCTCGCTCGTGCCGGTGCCGGGGGACGTGCCCCTGCACGTCGCGGCGCTGATGGGCTGCGCGGTGCTCACCGGCGCGGGCGCCGTGTTCAACGGCGGCGACGTGCGGCCGGGAGGTACCGCGGCCGTGGTCGGGCTGGGCGGCGTCGGCCTGGCGGCGGTCCTGGGCGCGGTCGCGGCCGGGGCCGAGACGATCGTCGCGGTTGACCGGCTGCCGGGCAAGCTCGACGCCGCGCGCGCGCTCGGGGCCACCCACGTCTTCGACGCGGACGATCCCGACGCGGTGGACCAGGTGCGCGAGGCCACCCGGGGCGGGGTCGAGACCGCGCTGGAGTTCGCGGGCGCCGTCAAGGCGCTCGAACTCGCCTTCGCGATCACGCGTCGCGGCGGCACCACGGTCACGGCCGGCCTGCCCAACCCCAGAACCACGCTGTCGCTCCCGGCCCTCTCCCTCGTCGCCGAGGAGCGCAGGCTGAAGGGGAGCTACCTCGGCTCGGGCGTGCCGTCGCGCGACATCCCCCGGTTCCTGGGCCTGCACCGTCGCGGCCTGCTTCCCGTGGACAAGCTGCTGACGCACCGGATGCCGCTCGACGAGGTCAACGCCGGCTTCGACCGGTTGGCGGCGGGGGAAGCGGTGCGCCAGATCGTGGACTTCTGACCGGCTGGCGCGAGGCGAACGCCGATCGCGGGAGGTGTGGTGGAGCTGAGCGGGATCGAACCGCTGGCCTCTGCAGTGCGATTGCAGCGCTCTCCCAGCTGAGCTACAGCCCCGACACGGCGCAGGTTCTAGGCACCCTCAACACGGCTGTCAACAACCCGCGCGGCCCCTGCGCCGACAAACGGGTACCGCCCGACGGCCGGGCCCGCTCAAACGCGGTGATCCTCGATGGCCGCGGCCGTCATGGCGAAGATGCCCCACACCACGAGCAGGCAGGCCGGGATGACCAGGGACAGGCCCAGCCGTTCGGGGTAGCGCGCCTCCTCCGGCAGGAACGGGGGCACGAAGGTGCTGAGGAAGATGTTCTGACGCTCCGCGCGGAACCGCGCGCGCTCCCAGCCCGCCTGCGCCATCGTGTAGTACTTTTCGGCGAAGATGCGGCGCAGCTCAAGCTGCTCGAAGTCCGCCAGCGCGGCCGCCACGGTCGGCTTGTCGGACGAGTGGCCCGTCATCTGACCCTTGAGCTGGTCGATCTGCTTGTCGAGCCCCGCCAAACCCGTCTGCATCGATCTCATCTGGGGCGCGTCGGGCGCAACGGTGCGGGACGCGACGAACAGGTCGTTCTCCAGGTTGATCTTCTGCGACATCAGCTGCGCGAGCAGGACGCCGTTCGAGGTCGCGGCCGCCGTGGGGTCGATGAAGCCCTGCTTGTCGCGGAAGGCGCGCATGTCGGCCAGCGCGGCCTGCACCCGGCCGTCGGCCGCCTGCACCTCCTTCTCGGCCCTGAGCACGGCGTCCTGCCGGGGACGCTGGGCCACGCTGTTGACCAGCACCTCGCTCACCTTGCTGATGGCGGTGGCCAGCATCACGGCGTCGGCGGGCCGGAACGCGCGAACCGACACCGTCACGACGCCCGACGGGCCGTCGACGCTGGCGCTCACCATGGACTGCCAGTAGGCGAGCAGCTGTTCGGGGGTCGCGTTCTTGCGCAGCCTGGCCCAAAAGTCCGCCTCGGGCCGCGTGAAGACCGCGCGAAGGTCCACCGTCTTGCTCAGGTCGTCGAGGATGGCGCGGCTGCGGATGTAGGTGGTGATGACGTATCCGTCCTGGCCCGCCAGGCTCACCGCGCCGCCCGCGCCCAGGGACGACAGGGAGGCCATGACGCTCGCGGCCAGCGAGGGGTCGGGCTCCGCGGAGCGGACCGCGAACCGCGTCTCGGCGACGTACTGGTTCGAGGCCAGGAAGGCCAGGTAGACCCAGGCGACCAGCGACGGCACCAGAACGAAGGCAACCAGGCTCGCGCGGTAGAAGGACGCTTTGGGCAGCGCGACCACGGCCCCGCCCAGGTCCTCCCCCTGCCCCCGGAGCCTGAGGGCGCCGAAGCTCGCGGTCCGCACGGCCGCGCGCAGCACGGCCGACGAGGTTCTGGCGAGCGCGCCCCCCTCGCGCACGGGCGCGAGGTCGATAACGCCCTCCGGCGCGCTCACCCGCACCTGCGCATTGACGTCCTTGTCGAATTTCATTGCGTCGATGACCGTCCGGAGTTGCGGGTTCCGGGGCGCGACGGGCGCGCGGCGGAAGCGACGGGCGAAGGCTATACCACTTTTTTGAAGGCCGCGCTCACGTGATGGTAGAGTTCCAGGTCGCTGTCGATGAGCTCGTCGACCGCCCGCGTGCGCCGCAGGGCCTCCGCGAGGCTCGCCACCGACGGGATCGTGGGGATGTCGGGGAGCAGGTCGGGCTCGATGTCGAACAGTTCCGCCAGCGCCGCCACGAAGGTCTCGGGCTCCCGGCGCAGGCCCACGATCTCGAAGGACGCGAGCAGGCCGAGCGCGGAGGCGACCGCGGCGCTGTTGGGCATCTCGTTGGGCGTCGAGGAGGTCAGCTGCCGCACGACGGGGTTGGCGAGCGCGACCGCGACGTCGTCCGGCATGCGGCGCAGCGTGCGGCCGAGCGCCTTCTCGTCGCCCACCGGCAGTTCGGCCGCGAAGTCGATGACGGGCTTCAAGCCCATCGCGTCCCGCAAGCCCAGCGTGCCGGCCCCGACCTTCTCGATGTTGCGCAGCACCAGCAGCCGCTCGGCCATCTCCTCGTAGGGGTCGTGCAGGATCAGCACCGTCTTGAACTCGGTGTCGGCGTATTGCGCGTAGCTCCTGTAGAACAGCCGACCGCTCAGGTAGGCCGAGCCGACCTGGTTCAACGCGAACATCTGCGCCGTGGTCTCGCGGCCGTGCTGGTCGATGTTGAAGGCGGAGTACTGGAAAATGTCGCGGACGGCGTTGTCCAGCCGCCACAGCGGGAACAGGTGCGTTTCGAGCCGCAGGATCTTGCGCGGGATGTGGGTGGGCTGCGGCCGCCGGTAGATCATGACGCCGCTGTCGGCCTCCACGATCTCCAGGTCGTCGATGTCGGCCAGCCCCTCGATCATGTCCTCGTCGATGACGAAGCCGCACATCCCGGTCTGGTGGCGGCCGCCGGCCACCAGCGTGTCGCGCGGGTCGTTGGTCGCCATGGTGAGCAGCTCGGTCCCGCGGCCCCGCACGATCAGGTTCGGGTGGGTGGTGAAGCCGTCGGGCACGACGTAGCCCGACACTCTGCCGCCCGCGTCGTTTTCGAGGTTGAACAGCATGGGCCGGTTCGGACGAGGAGCGCGAGCCTTAGGCCATGTTGTTGCGGATCGTCAGTGCGATCGCGCAACACAGGCCCCAGACCGCGAGCGCCCCGCCCGAGATCAGCAGCATCTGCAGCCCGCGGCGGGGATATTCGGACTGTTCGGGGGCGACCGGCTTCACGTAGGTGTTGAGGTACATCAGCTTGTACTCGGCCATCACGCGGGCGGCTTCCAGCGACGTGGTCGCCCCCGTGAACAGGCTCTGCGCCACGCCGTGTTCGAGGTCCAGCTCGGAGAAGCGGGTCATGGAGGTGGCGAGGGACTGCTGCCCTTTGACGTCCTGCGCGCCGGTGAGCTTGTTCTGAAGCTCCTGGAGCTGCGCTTCGGTCGCGTCGATCTTGACCTTCAGGGCGCGCGACTGGGGCGCTGCGGCCGACACGAAGCGGAGCTGGGCGTCGTACTGCCCCTGCATTTCGAGCAGGGCCTGCCTGCTTTCCAGGATCAGCTTGTTGAGCGCGTCGGCGGCCTTGGTGGCGTCGAGGATGCCGCGGTCGTTGCGGGCCTGTTCCAGCGCGACCTGGGTCTGCGTGAGCCGGGCCGTGGCGCGGCGGAGCTCCTCCTCGGCGTTGGCGAGCTCGTCGTGGTTCATGCGCTCGTTGAGGGTGTTGATCAGGTCCTCGCACACCGCGAGGGTCGCCTGCGCGACCCGGGCGGCGTCGTCGGGCTTGAAGGCCCTGACCTTCAGTTCGATGGTGCCCGACGGCATCTTGATGGAGGTGCTCGCCATCCTGTTCCAGTAGGCCACGAAGCGCTCGATCGGCCGGTTCGGCTGCAGGCGCGAGAACCGGTCGACCGACGGGTCCGAATAGAGCGCGCGCAGGTCCACCATGGCCTGCAGCTTCTCCACCGCGGCGCGCGACTGCAGGTAGCTCGTGACGATCTGCGTGTCCTGGATGATGGCGGCCGGGATGCCCGTCATCGCGCCGAGGCCGTCCATGGGCACGGGCTCGCCGCCCATGACGCTGAAGTCCGCCACCGCGACGAACTGGTCGGAGGCGATGAAGCCGTAGTAGATCACGCTGGCCAGGCTCGGGAGCACCACGACGAGGTAGAAGCTCACCACGATGGCGAGGCGCATCGCCCTGGCCCCGCGCTGGGCCTCGAACCCGCCGCTCGCGAAGGACGACCTCCGCCCCCGCCCCCGGGAGGACACCCGCCGCTGGCGCGCGGCCTCCGACAGGGCCTGCGACACCAGCCGGATCTTGTCCAGGGCCGTGCCGGTCCGCGGTTCGACGTGGAGCTCCTGGTCCATCTTCCCTTGCCGTGCGCGTGTCCCGCGGGCGTGCCTCGCCGCCGAAGCGGAGTTTCACCGATTGAGGCGGTTGTAAACCTCGATCGCCTTGTCCACGGTGTCGAACATGATCAGCTGACCGTCCACCAGCACGGCGCCCCGGTCGCAGTATTCCTTGATGGTCCCCAGCGCGTGCGAGATCATGATCACGTCGGCGCCCGCGAGCCGGGTGTCGAACACGGACTTGCACCGGGCCGCGAAGCGCGCGTCGCCCACCGCGGTCACCTCGTCGATCAGGTAGCACTCGAACTCGATCGACATCGACATGCCGAAGGCCAGGCGGGCCATCATGCCCGACGAGTAGCTCTTGACGGGCATGTCGATGTAGTCGCCGAGCTCGGCGAAGTCCTCGACGAACTGGGTGACCTTGCGCACGTCCTCCCCGTAGGCGCGCGCCACGAACTTCAGGTTCTCCCGGCCCGTCATGTTGGGGTGGAAGCCGCCCCCGAAGCCGAGCGGCCACGATACCCGGACCGACCGGCGGATCCGGCCGGAATTGGGGAGTTCGGCCCCCGACAGGAGACGGACGGTGGTGGACTTCCCCGCCCCGTTGACCCCGAGGATCCCGTAGGAGTGCCCTCGCTCGAAGACGGCCGAGACGTGGTCGAGCACGATCTTGACGTGCCCTTCCAACTTGTAGAACTTGAACACGCGGTCGAGCTGGATCATGCGCCTGGCGTCGGGATCCTTTTCGGGCGCGGCCCCCGGGGCCGCGTCGCCTCGACGGGGTTTCGGAGGCTTGGTCCCGCTCATGCCCCGGGATTCGAGCTTTTCTGCGGCCCGGCCCGGCAACGCCCGGCCTTCCCCCTGACGGCCCCGCGGGCTTAAAGAGCGCGTTGCCGATCAAGGGCGACGCAGCGGGAAGCAAGCGGATCGATGGGAACAGGACGGCGCTGGGTGGGAAGTCCGCGGGTTGCGGGCGGGCCGGAGGACGCGGGCGCCGCGCGGGCCGGGCCGCGACGGCCGGGAGCCGCGCGGTGATCCGCGGGCTTGTGGCGCGATGGCTCGGCGCGCCGCCCGCGCCGGCCGCGCGGGCGCTGTTCGACCCCGACCACTACCGGCAGGCCTATCCGGAGGCGGCGCGGGCCGGGCGCGACCCCTTCGCGCACTACATGCGCCGCGGGTGGAAGGAGGGCAGGAACCCCCACCCCCTGTTCGACACGGCCTGGTACCTGACCGCCAACGAGGACGTGAGCGAGGCGGGCGTCAACCCGCTGCTGCACTTCGCCCTGTCGGGCTGGCGCGAGGGGCGCGACCCCCACCCGCTGTTCAGCATCCGCTGGTACCTGGAACGCAACCCCGACGTCGCCGAGGCCGACGTCAACCCGCTCGTGCACTTCCTGGAGGTCGGGGCCGCCCAGGGCCGCGACCCGCACCCGACCTTCAGCGGCGCCGCCTACCTGGCCGGGCTCGCGGACCCGGCCCCCGCCCGCGCCAACCCGCTCCTGCACCACCTCGGCACCCTGGAGCGCCGGGCGCCCGTCCTGCCGCCCGCGCCGCGCCGCGCCGCCAGGCCGCTGCGCAGGACCGCGGCCCACTTCGCCCAGGTGGTGGCCCTGGCGGCCCGCGAGGAGGGCGAGGCGCCGCTCGGGGCGAGGCCGGCGGGCGAGGACCCGCTCCTGAGCTTCGTGGTCCCGGTGTTCAACACGCGGGTCTCCTACCTCGACGACCTCCTGGCCTCGTTCCGGCGCCAGCCCGCGGACTGGTGCGCGCTGGTGCTCAGCGACGACGGCTCGACCGCGCGCGAAACCCGCGCCTGGCTCGCGCGCCACGCGGCCGAGCCGGGCGTGCGCGTCATGGAGAACGGGACCAACCGGGGCATCGCGGCCGCGACCAACAGCGGCATCGAGCGCGCGACCGGCACCTGGGTCGCGCTGCTCGACCACGACGACGCGCTCGCGCCCTTCGCGGTGTCGCGCGTCGCCCGCGCCCTGCGCGAGCACCCCGACTGCCGCTTCCTGTACACCGACGAGGTCATCACCGACCGCAAGCTCCGGCCGGTCGACTATTTTTTGAAGCCCGCCTGGGACCCGGTGCTGCTGTCGGGCGTGAACTACGTCAACCACCTGTCCGTCTACCGGCGCGACCGCCTCCGGGCGATCGGGGGCCTGCGCGAGGGCTTCCAGGGCTCGCAGGACTACGACCTGCTGCTGCGCTACACCGCCGGGCTGGCCGAGCGCGAGATCGTCCACCTCCCCTACCCCGCCTACCTGTGGCGGCGCGACGGCGCCAGCTACTCGGCGCGCTTCATGGGAACCGCGACCGCCAGCGCCCGGCGCGCGCTCGCCGAGCACTACCGGCCGGGGGGCGGACCCGCCCAGGTGGGTCCCGCCCTGCTGCCCGACCTGCACCGCGTGCGTTTCGACGCCGAACCCCGCGCGTGGCCGCCCGTCACCGTGGTGATCCCGAGCCGCGACGCCCTCCCCCTGATCAGCCGGACGCTGGACGGGCTCGCGCGCGGCACCGATTACCCTGCCCTCGACGTCGTGGTGGTCGACAACGGCACCACCGACCCGGCCGTGCTGGCGCTCTACGAGCGGGCCGGCGCGGGCCCGGTGCCGTTCCAGGCCCTGATCCGGCCGGAGCCGTTCAACTTCTCGCGCGCCGTCAACCGGGGCGCGGCGGCGGCCCGGGGCGAGCTGGTCCTGCTGCTCAACAACGACGTGGAGGTGGAGAACCCGGGCTGGCTCAAGGAGATGGTGTCCTGCTTCGCCTACCCGGACGTGGGCGTGGTGGGGGCCAAGCTGCTCTACCCCGACCGGCGCATCCAGCACATGGGCGTCATCGCGGGCCTGAGCGAGCTGGCGGGCCACTGGCACATCGGGCGCCGCGACCTGTTCCCGGGGCCGCAGGGGCGGTTCATGGTGCGCCAGTCGATGTCGGTGGTGACGGGGGCCTGCATGCTGGTGTCGCGGCGCTGCTTCGCCGAGACGGGCCCCTTCGACGAGGACGTGTTCCCGATCGCCTACAACGACGTCGACTTCTGCCTGCGGGCCGTCGCCAAGGGGTTCCGGGTCGTGCTCACCCCGTTCGCCTGCCTGGTCCACCACGAGTCGGCGACGCGCGGCAGCGACGAGACGCCCGAGAACGTCGCCCGCTTCAACCGCGACAAGGCGAGCCTGCGCGCCCGCCACCGGACGGATTCGTTCGAGGACCGCGCCTTCAACCCGTGGATGTCGAAGCACCATCCCGACTTCCGACCCGTCTTGCCGTCCCGTCTTCCTGCGGGCCGGTGACGGGGTTGGGCGGGGCTCAGTCTTTTGCG
>CAXTDZ010000039.1:0-27178 GCA_964243035.1 uncultured Lichenihabitans sp. | reverse complement strand
AGCCTGGCCAGGCAGGGCGGCGCGCCGGGCGCCGGGCTGAACGACACGGTGACCGCGGCAGGCGATCCCTCGGCGCGGCCGCCGGCGTCCGGCGCGACCGAGACGACCCTCGCGACGGCGGTCGGGTGCGCGGTTGCGGCGGCCTGCGCGCGCCACTGCCCGATGCCGACGTAAGCCTCTCTGATCGCCAGCGCCGGGGCCACGAGGCCCAGGCCCGCGCAGAGCTCGCCCGCGACCGCCAGGGCGCCGCCGGGCCGCGACCGCGCGCAGGCGCGCTCCGATCCGGCCTCGACGTCGAGGGCCGCCCGCCTCAGCTCGATCCGGAGCGGGGCGTGCCGCTCGGCGATCACCTGCCCGAGCATCCAGCGGACGAGATCGGTCGCGTCCTTCGGCCAGACCGTCACGCCCACCTGGGTGAACAGGTGGTCGCACCGCCGCCGGAGCCGGTGCGCCAGCTCGTCGTGGGTGAGCAGGAACTGCCACAGGAGGAAGACGTGCAGGTCCAGGTTGGGCGTGTCATCCGCCAACCGGCGCAGAAGGGCCGCCGCGTCGCGCTCGCGAGGCGGGGCCGCCCGCGCCCCGCGCGCGTCGGCACAAGCCAGCAGCGCCTCGGCGAGGTTCCGTCGAAAGTCGTCGAACCCGGCCGTCACGGTCGGAACAGGAGCCTGAGCGGCGCGGTCGCGAACTCCACGCCGTCCGGCCGGTGGCCGGTTTCGAAGCTGGCGAAGTGGATGGCGTCGGCGCGGCTCTTGAACAGGCCGCCGCACGGCCGGGCGGTGTCGAGGGCGAGCCAGTGGCCTTGCTCGTCCTGGCCGACGACGAAGTGGGCAGCGGAGGGGCCGGTCGCGAGGTGCGGTCGGGTGGCTTGGGGGGCGGGCATGGGGTGGATCGACGTCCGGTTTCAGGGGCCTCGGATCTACGTCGCTGGAAGTAACAATACGATCCCCGGGCCCGGCGTCGCCTCATAAACACCGCGTAAACAAAACTTACCAACGAAGGAAGCCGCTCTCGTTTATGTTTTGTTTACACGAAGCGGTTGCTCGACGCATCGATCGTTTATGCAAGGTGTGGTCTACCAGTGTTCCTCGACGACTTTTCTTCGGAGATCCCTCGTGCTCGACGTCATCTATCTCGCCCTGGGGGCGGCCCTGTTCGGCGTGACGGTGGCCTACACCGCCGCCTGCGACCGGCTGTGAGGGCGCCATGCTGGAACCCGTCCTGGGCCTGGTCGTGGCCGTCGGCTTGGGCGCCTACCTGCTCTACACCCTGCTCCACCCCGAACGCTTCTGAGAGGACGCGCCACTCCAGAGGTGCGCGAGAGTGTCTGCCATGACCGTCACGGGTTGGCTGGAAATCATCATCATCCTGGCGGTCGTCGTCGGGACCGCCGTGCCGCTCGGCACCTACATCGCCCGCGTGATGGGCGGCGAGCGGACGTTTCTGACGCCGGTGCTCGCGCCCGTGGAGCGCGGCTTCTACGCGCTGGCGGGCGTCGACCCGGCGCGCGAGCAGGGCTGGCGCGCCTACACCATGGCCATGCTGGCCTTCAGCGCGGTGGGTTTCTTCAGCCTTTACGCGCTGCAGCGGCTGCAGGGCTACCTGCCGTTCAACCCGCAAGGGTTCGACGGCGTCGACCCCGCGCTCGCCTTCAACACGTCGATCAGCTTCGTCACCAACACGAACTGGCAGAACTACGGCGGCGAGACCACCATGAGCCACCTCATGCAGATGGCAGGGCTCACCACGCACAACTTCGTGTCGGCCGCGACCGGCCTGGCGCTGGCGCTCGCCATGGTGCGGGCCTTTTCCCGCTCCGCGTCGCCCACGATCGGCAACTTCTGGGTCGACCTGACCCGCGGCGTCCTCTACCTGCTGCTGCCCATCTCGATCGTGCTGGCGCTGGTGATGGTCGCCATGGGGGTGCCCCAGACGCTGCTGGGCTCGGTCGAGGCCACCACGCTGGAGGGCGCCAAGCAGGTCATCTCGATCGGCCCGATGGCGAGCCAGGAGGCCATCAAGGAGCTCGGCACCAACGGCGGCGGCTTCATGAACGCCAACTCCGCCCACCCCTTCGAGAGCCCGTCGGCCTGGACCACCATCCTGCAGATCTGGACCTTGCTGGTGATCTCGGTCGCCACCGTGTTCGCCTTCGGGCGCATGGTGGGCAACCTGAGGCAGGGCTGGGCGCTGCTGGCCACCATGGGCGTGCTCCTTCTCATCGGCGTCGGTGTCATCTACGGGGCGGAGACCTACGGCAACCCGCTGCTCGCGGCGCTCGGCGTCGACGGCTCGGCCGGCAACCTGGAGGGCCACGAGCTGCGCTTCGGCCAGGCGCTGACCGCGCTGTTCAGCGCGGGCACCACCGGCACCGGCACGGGCGCGGTGGTGGCCATGCACGACAGCTTCACCCCGCTCGCGGGCCTGGTGGCGATGTTCAACATGCTGATGGGCTGCATCACGCCGGGCGGCGTGGGCGCCGGGCTCTACGGCATCCTGGTGGTGGCGGTGATCTCGGTGTTCGTGGCGGGTCTCATGGTGGGGCGCACGCCCGAGTACCTGGGCAAGAAGATCGAGACGCGCGAGATGAAGCTCGCGATGCTGGCGGTGCTGCTTTATCCCGTCCTGGTGCTGGGCTTCACGGGCGCCTCCGTGCTGCTGCCCACCGCGCTCGGCAGCCTCAACAACGCCGGGCCGCACGGCTTGAGCGAGATCGCCTACGCCTACGCGTCGCAGACCGCCAACAACGGTTCGGCCTTCGCGGGGCTGACCGGCAACACGCCCTGGTTCAACGCGACGGGCGGCATCGCGATGATGTTCGGCCGCTTCGCCTACGTGATCCCGGTGCTGGCGCTGGCGGGCTCACTCGCGGCCAAGAAGAAGGCCCCGGCCTCGGCCGGCACCTTTCCCACCGACGGGCCGCTGTTCGTGGGCCTGCTGCTCGGCGTCGTCGTGATCCTCTACCTCCTGCAGTATTTCCCCGCGCTCGCGCTGGGGCCGGTGGTCGAGCACTTCCTGATGCTGCACGGCAAGGCCTTCTAGGCGGGGCCCCCCGACCCTGATCCTTCTCCCGCCCCGAGGGAGAAGGGCACCAGCTCCAAACCCGTCCCCTTCCTCACCGGACCCCTTCCGCCATGGCCTCCCGCTCCGCCGCAGCCAGCCTGTTCGACCCCGCCATCGCGGGCCGCGCCGCCCTCGACGCCGTCCGCAAGCTCGACCCCCGCACGCTGGCCAAGAACCCCGTGATCTTCGTGACCGAGGTCGTCTCCCTGGTGGTGACGGTCGTCTGGGTCCGCGACCTCGCCTCCGGGAACGGCGAGGCGCTGTTCTCCGGCCAGATCGCGGCCTGGCTGTGGTTCACCGTGCTGTTCGCCAACTTCGCAGAGGCCGTCGCCGAGGGCCGCGGCAAGGCGCAGGCCGACAACATGCGCCGGATGCGCACGGACACCACCGCCAAGCGCCTCGCCGACCCCAGGACGCGCCGCTTCCAGACCGTCAACGCGCTCGACCTCAAGGTGGGCGACGTGGTGCTGGTGGAGGCCGGCGACCTGATCCCCTCCGACGGCGAGGTGGTGGACGGCATCGCGTCCGTCAACGAGTCGGCCATCACGGGCGAGTCGGCCCCCGTGATCCGCGAGTCGGGCGGCGACCGCTCGGCGGTCACGGGCGGCACGATGGTGCTGTCGGACTGGGTGAAGGTCCGCGTCACCGCCGCGGCGGGCTCCACCTTCCTGGACCGCATGATCGCGCTGGTGGAGGGCGCGGCGCGGCAGAAGACCCCCAACGAGCTGGCGCTGTCGATCCTGCTGTCGGGGCTCACCATCATCTTCCTGATCGTCTGCGTGACGCTGTGGCCGATCGCGGCCTACTCGGGCGCGACCCTGTCGGTGACGGTGCTGGTGGCGCTGCTGGTCTGCCTGATCCCCACCACCATCGGCGGGCTGCTGTCGGCCATCGGCATCGCGGGCATGGACCGGCTGATCCGCTTCAACGTGGTCGCGACCTCCGGCCGGGCGGTCGAGGCCGCGGGCGACTGCGACACGCTGCTGCTCGACAAGACCGGCACCATCACCTTCGGCAACCGGATGCCCTCCGAGTTCATCCCCGTGGGCGGCGTGCCCGAGCCCGCGCTCGCCGAAGCCGTGCTTCTGGCGAGCCTCGCCGACGAGACGCCCGAGGGCCGTTCCATCGTGGCGCTGGCGAAGAGCCGCTACGGCCTCAAGGAAACCGACCTGTCGGCCGCGGGCGCCACCGTGGTTCCGTTCACGGCTCAGACCCGCATGTCGGGCATCGACGTGGGCGGCAGGTCGCTCCGCAAGGGCGCGGTCGACTCGGTGCTGGACAGCGTGGGGGAGAAGGCCGGCGGCGGCCCGGCCGACTTCCGGGCCGCGGTGGACCGCATCGCGCGCACGGGCGGCACCCCGCTCGCGGTCAGCGAGGGCGGCCGGCTGCTCGGCGTCGTCCACCTCAAGGACACGGTGAAGCCCGACATCAAGGAGCGCTTCGCGGCCCTGCGCGCCATGGGCATCAAGACCGTGATGGTGACGGGCGACAACCCCGTGACCGCGGCGGCAATCGCGTCGGAGGCCGGCGTCGACGACTTCCTCGCCCAGGCCAAGCCCGAGGACAAGCTCGCCTACATCCGCCGCGAGCAGCAGGGCGGCCGGCTGATCGCCATGTGCGGCGACGGCACCAACGACGCCCCCGCGCTCGCCCAGGCCGACGTCGGCGTCGCCATGCAGACCGGCACCCAGGCCGCGCGCGAGGCGGGCAACATGGTGGACCTCGACAGCGACCCCACCAAGCTCATCGAGATCGTGGGCATCGGCAAGCAGCTGCTGATGACGCGCGGCTCGCTCACCACCTTCTCCATCGCCAACGACGTCGCCAAATACTTCGCCATCATCCCGGCGCTGTTCCTGGCGACCTATCCCGAGCTCGGCGCCCTCAACGTCATGGGCCTCGCCTCGCCCCGCTCCGCCATCCTGTCGGCGGTGATCTTCAACGCGCTGATCATCATCGCGCTGATCCCCCTCGCCCTGCGCGGCGTCGCCTACCGGCCGGTCGGCGCCGCCGCGCTGCTGCGCCGCAACCTGCTGATCTACGGCCTGGGCGGCATCGTGGTGCCCTTCGTGGGCATCAAGGTCATCGACCTCGCCGTGTCCGTCCTCCATCTCGCGTGAACACCCATGCTGACCCACCTGCGCCCCGCGATCGTCACCATCGTCCTGTTCTCGGCCCTGACCGGCCTCGCCTACCCGCTCGCCATCACCGGCATCGCGCAAGCGGTGCTGAAGGGCCCCGCCGACGGGAGCCTCGTCGTGCGGGACGGCCAGGTCGTGGGCTCCAGCCTGATCGGCCAGACATTCGCCACCGACCGCTACTTCCGGGGCCGCCCGTCCGCGACCTCGGCCCCCGACCCCAAGGACAGTTCCAAGACGGTGGACGCCCCCTACAACGCCGCCAACTCGTCGGGCTCCAACCTCGGCCCGACCAGCCAGAAGCTGCTCGACCGCGTGAAGGCGTCCGTCGCGGCGCTGGGCGGCTCGCCCCAAAAGCCCGTGCCCGCCGACGCGGTGACGACCTCGGCCTCGGGCCTCGACCCGGACATCTCGCCCGCCTACGCGGCGCTGCAGATCCCGCGCGTGGCGGCCGCCAGAAAGGTCGACGCCGCCAAGCTCCAGGCCCTGGTGGCGGACCACGCCGCGGGCCCGGGCGTGGTGGGCGACCCGCGCGTGAACGTGCTGGAGCTCAATCTCGCCCTGGACGTGCTCGCGCCGCCGCCCCCCGCGCCGGGCGCCGCCCCGCAGGCCGACAAGCGGGCCGAAACCGGGGCTGCGCCCTGACACCGTCCCGCGGCGGAGGCGGGGAGACGCGGGTGGCCGGGGCCCCACTCCCATGACGGCCGCGGCCGCGCCCGCGCGTCCCGACCCCGACGTCCTGCTCGCCGCGGCCGGCCGGGAGGGCCGTGGCCGGCTCAAGGTCTACCTCGGCGCCTCGCCCGGCGTGGGCAAGACCTACGCCATGCTCTCGGCCGCCCGGCGCCTGACCCGCGCCCACCTCGACGTCGTGGTCGGCGTGGTCGAGACGCACGGGCGCCTTGAGACAGAGGCGCTGCTCGACGGGCTGGAGATCATGCCCCGGCAGGTGATCACCTACCGGGGCACGGAGCTTCACGAGTTCGACCTCGACGCGGCGCTCGCCCGCAGGCCCGCGCTGATCATCGTGGACGAGCTGGCCCACTCCAACCCCGACAGCTGCCGCCACCCCAAGCGCTACCTCGACGTCGAGGAACTGCTGGCCGCGGGCATCGACGTGTGGACGGCGGTCAACATCCAGCACCTCGAAAGCCTGTCGGACGCGGTGGGGCGCATCACGGGCGTGGTGGTGCGCGAAACCGTGCCCGACACGGTGATCGACCGCGCCGACGAGGTCGTGGTGGTGGACGTCACCCCCGACGAGCTCATCACGCGGCTCTCCGAGGGCCGCATCTACCTCCCCGAGAACGCCCGGCGCGCGGCGGGCGGCTTCTTCAAGCCCGGCAACCTGACCGCCCTGCGCGAGCTCGCGCTGCGGCGCACCGCCGACCGGGTCGACGACCAGATGGTCGACCACCTCCGCCGCAACGCCATCGAGGGCGCCTGGCCGGCGGGCGAGCGCATCCTGGTGCTCGTCGGCGCGGACCCCTCGTCCGAGCGGGTCGTGCGCGCGGGCGCGCGGCTGGCCAGCGGCCTCAACGCGCCCTGGACCGCGGTCACGCTGGAGCGGACCGGCTACGAGGTCACCGACCCCGACACCCTGAAGCGCGTCGACGAGGCCATGCGGCTCGCCGAGCGCCTGGGCGCCGAGGTGGCGCGCCTGTCCGGCCGCGACCTGCCCGAGGAGATCCTGCGCTTCGCCCGGCGCGAGAACGTCACCCAGATCGTGATCGGCCGCTCGCGCGCGGGCTTCTGGGCCCGCGTGCGCGGCCGCTCGCTGTCCGGCATCCTGCTGCGGCGCGCGTCCGACGTGGCGGTGCACGTCGTGGTGGGCCCGGACGCGCTCGGGCGCCAGCCGGGGCCGCGCCGCCCCGATCGCGGCGGCCTCCTGCTCGGGACGGGCGCCGCGGTGGGCTCGGTCGCGGCCGCGGTGGCGCTGGCGGAGGCGGCCGGGCGCGTGCTGGAGCGCGACAGCCTGTCGATGATCTTCCTCGCGGCCGTGCTGGGCTGCGCGGTCACGGTCGGGCAGTGGCCGGCGGTCGCGGCCGCGCTCCTGTCCTTTTTCGCCTACAACTTCTTCTTCATCCCGCCGCTCTACCAGTTCGCCATCGCCGAGCCGCACGAGCTGCTGGCCCTGCTCGTCTTCATGCTGGTCGCGGTGTTCGCGGGCGGGCTCGCGGGCCGGGTGCGCGACCAATCGAACGCCGCCCGCGACCGGGTGCGCACCATGGAGGCGCTCTACGACGTGTCGCGCAAGCTCACCGGCGCGGTGGGCCTCGACGACGTCCTGTGGATCGTGGCCCGCCAGGCCGCGGCCGCGATCCGCGGCCAGGTCGTGATCCTGCTGGCCCGGCCCGACGGCGACCTCGCCATCCAGGCGGCCTTCCCGCCCGAGGACGAGCTGGGCGCGGGCGAGTGGGCGGCGGCGCGCTGGGCCTACGCCAGGGCCGAGCCCGCGGGCTGGCGCACCGGCACGCTGCCCAACGCCCTGTTCCAGTTCCTGCCCGTGCGCACCTCGGGCGGCACGGCGGGCGTGGTGGGCTTCGCGCCCGCCGAGCGCACCGAGGACCTCCCCGCCGAGGCGGCGCGCGCCTTCACGGCCCTGCTCGACCAGGGCACCCTGGCGATCGAGCGCGCCAACCTCGTGGCGGAAGCCCGCCGCAACGAGGCCTCGGCCGAGCGCGAGCGGCTGCAGGCGACGCTGCTGTCCTCCTTGAGCCACGACCTGCGCACCCCGCTCGCCTCCATCCTGGGCTCGGTCACCAGCCTGCGCGGCTACGGGGAGCGGATGCCGGAGGCCGACCGCGACGACCTGCTCGCCGCCATCGAGGAGGAAACCCGCCGCCTCGCCCGCTTCGTGTCGAACCTCCTCGACATGACCCGGGTTGAGGCGGGCGCGCTCAACCTCAAACGCGACCTGTTCGACGTGGCCGACGTGGCGGCCGCCGCGATCGGGCGCGCCACCCGCGCCTTTCCCGGACGCGAGATCACCGTCCTGCTCGGAGCCGGCCTGCCGCCCGTGCGCGGCGACGCGGTGCTCGTGGAGCAGGCGCTGTTCAACCTGCTCGACAACGCCCAGAAGTACGCCGAGCCGGGGACCCCCACCACCGTCCGCGCCGCGGACGAGGGCGGGACCGTCGTGGTCGCCGTCGAGGACCGCGGCTGCGGCATCCCCGCCGCCGACCTCGACCGCGTGTTCGACAAGTTCACCCGGCTCAGCGACGGCGACGGCCGTCCTCCCGGCACGGGCCTGGGACTGGCGGTCGCCAAGGGCGTGGTGGAGGCCATGGGCGGCCGGATCCGGGCCGAAAGCCCGATCGGCCACGGCCGCGGCACGCGCGTGCTGATCAGCCTGCCCGCCGCGAGTCCGGGCGATGCGCCGCCGCTCGAGGAGGACCCCGGGTGAGCGTGCATCCCACCACCGTGCTGGTGGTCGACGACGAGCCGCAGATCCAGCGCTTCCTCCGGCCGACGCTCGCGGCCGAGGGCTACGCGGTCGAGCCCGCGCTGAGCGGGGGCGAGGCGCTCGCGAAGTTCCGCGCCGCGGCACCCGGCCTGATCGTGCTCGACCTCGGGCTCCCCGACATGAACGGACTCGACGTGCTCCGCGAGGTGCGCAAGGTCTCCGACGTGCCGGTCGTGATCCTGTCGGCGCGCGACGACGAGGCGGGCAAGGTCGCGGCCCTGGAGGCGGGCGCGGACGACTACGTCAGCAAGCCCTTCGCGGTGGGCGAGCTGGTGGCGCGCCTGCGCACCGCGCTCCGCCATGCCGCGAGGGCCGCGGGCGCGACGGCCGTGTTCGAGGCCGAGGGCCTGGTGGTGGACACCCTCGCCCACCGGGTCAGCCTCGACGGCGAGCCGGTCCGGCTGACCCCCAAGGAGTACGCGCTCCTCCACCTGCTGGCGCGCCAGTCGGGTCGCGTGCTCACCCACCGCCATATCCTGCGCGAGGTGTGGGGCCCCGACCACGTCGACCAGCTCCAATCCCTGCGCGTGTTCGTCGGCCGTCTGCGCCAGAAGATCGAGGCCGACGCCTCGCAGCCCCGCATCCTCCTGAACGAGCCTGGCGTGGGCTACCGCCTGGCGGCGCCCGCCGCGGTCCGCGCCTGACGCCCTGCCCCGACACCTCACCACGCGATGGCCATGCGCCCGACCGCTCACCAGCAGCCCCGCCACGGCTCGACCCCACCCGGCCCGGGACGCCCGAAGCCCCGTCCCGCTCCACGGCCTGACGACGAACACCGGCGTCGCGGCGGCGCGACCGCCCCCCGCCGTGCCGGACGCTCCCCGGGAAACCAGGTGAAAAGGATCGGGCGCGCCGCGCCGGACGGGATCGCGGATGCGGGAGGGGCACGGTGAAGATCAGGGATATCCTGTCCAGGAACGGCGTTTGCCAGGTCGCGGCAGTCGAGAAGAAGGGCGTGCTGCTGGCGCTCGCCCGCCAAGCGGCCTCCATGCTCGACATGGACCCGCAGGTGATCTTCTCGGCGCTGGCCAAGCGCGAGGGGCTGGGCTCGACCGGCGTCGGCAACGGCGTCGCGGTTCCGCACGCGCGCTTCGCGGCCCTCGACCGCGCCCACGGCGTGTACGCCACGCTGCGCGCGCCGGTCGACTTCGGCGCGGCCGACGACCGCCCGGTCGATCTCGTCTTCACCGTGCTGCTGCCCGACCATCTCCCGGAGCAGCGGCTCAAGCCGCTGGCCTGCGTGGCGCGCCACCTTCGGGATCCCGCGGTCCAGCGCGCCCTTCGACGCGCGCCTAACACGTCGGCCACCTACGACATCCTCGTGTCGGAGTGAGGCCGTGCGCGTGCGCTTCACCGATCAGGAGGGATCCGATGACGCGGCCCCGGGGTCGGCGCCCGGGTTCCCGGCGCCATTCGGCCCGGCGGCCGTCGACGGCTTGGTCGTCGTCCCCGGATCCGCGCCGGTGGGCGTCCGCCGCATCCGGGTCGGGAAACTCGTCCACCAGGACCGAGCCGCGGCCGGCGCCGCGCAGTCCGCCACCGCCCAACTCGGCGACACCGGGGCTCGAACCTTCGGGCGATCCGGCCAGCAGACACGGGGGGGATGGCGACTCCGGCAGGGTTCGAACCTGCGACCTGCCGCTTAGAAGGCGGCTGCTCTATCCGGCTGAGCTACGGAGCCGAGGTCGTCGGCAGGACTCAGTGGGTCCACTGGTTGGCGCGGTTCGGCTTGAAATTGTCCGAGTAGGAGAGGCCCCGGCGCTCAGGGTCGGGCGCGGGCTCCTCCACGCGGTAGGCGATGCCCCGCTTTTCCGCGAAGGCCACCGCCTCCTCTTTGGTGTGGAACGACAGGCGGACCTGCGAGTCCGTCTCGGCGGAGCTGGTCCAGCCCATCAGCGGCTCGATCTCGCGAGGCTGCGTCCGCTCGTAATCCAGGATCCAACGCTTGGTCTTGCCGCGGCCGGACTGCGTGACGCTCCGGCTCGGGCGGTAGATGCGCGCCGTCATTCCGCTTCAACCTCCGCCGGCCTCGACCGGACCACATCGATTTGGTCGGGGCAGCAGGATTCGAACCTGCGACCTATAGTTCCCAAAACTATCGCGCTACCAGGCTGCGCTATGCCCCGGAACGAACGTTCGCTCCCGGTAGCACGCGCGGGTCGTCCCAACAAGCAAGGCAACCGCGGTCAGTGCGGAAACAGCGCGTTCTCGACCCGGTCGCCGGGCTGCACGCCCAGCTTGGCCACGGTGCCGGCATTGACCTCCAGGACGCTCAGCACGGCCCCGTTCGAGGGGATGATGCGCTCCGACAGCGGCTCGGCGTTCTGCGCGGTGCTGACCACGCGGCCGTCCGGGCCGATGAACACCATGTCGAGGGGGATGTAGGTGTTCCTCATCCACATCATCACGGGCTCGACCTTGCCGAAGTCGAACAGCATGCCCCGGTCGGCGGCGAGCGAGCGCCGGAACATCAGGCCCTTCTCGCGTTCCGGCTCGGTGCGCATCACCTCCACCGCGAACGGGTGCGGGCCGCTCGCGGTGACCAGGCTGAGCTTCTCCAGACCGCCGGCGGCGCGGGCGGCGGTCGCGGCCACCACCAGGATGAGCAGGGCCGCGAGGCCACGGTGTTTCGTCACGGTCTGGCGCCTGCCGGAACGGATGCGGGACCCTCGCTTACCGCAGCCGAACCGGCTTGGCCAGCAGGGGGCGGCGTCAGTGCGCGCCCGAAGGGTTCGGGTTGTCGAGCGGGCGGACCTCGGCGGCCATCAGGCCCTTGGGGCCGTCGCCGAACCGCACCAGGAAGCTGTCGCCGGGCTTGAGCTCGGTGATCCCGTAGCGCCGCAGGGTTTCCATGTGGACGAAGATGTCCTCCGTCCCCTCCCCGCGCGACAGGAAGCCGAACCCGCGCACCCGGTTGAACCACTTGCAGATGGCGATCTCAAAACCGCCCGAGGGCGTGACCTGGACGTGCGCGCGGGAGGGCGCCGTTTGCGACGGGTGGACGGCGGTCGACAGGTCGAGCGACAGCACGCGGAAGACCTGCAGGCCCTTGGGCCGCTGCAGCACCTCGCACACGACCCGCGCGCCTTCCCGCGCCGCCAGGTGGCCGTCCCGCCGCAGCGTGGTGACGTGCAGCAGCACGTCGGTGCCGCCGTCGTCCGGAACAATGAACCCGTATCCCTTGGCCACGTCGAACCACTTGATGTGCCCGGCGATCTCCCTGAGCGACAGGTCGTCGTGGTCCCCTGCCTCGGAAGCGCGGCCGACGTCGAGGTGGAAGGGAGTGTCTTTGCTGCTCAAAGGAGCCGTCCCGTTCAGGCGAGCGGTCCAGAAGGGCCTCGCCCCCGCCGGGCGCCGCCTCGAATCACTGTCCCACTCGACACGGCTCCGACCATAGCACCCGGCTCCGGGCTACAAAGGTCCAAACCGCCGGACACCAACGCGAGATGACAGATTGTTGCCGCAATGCGACTAAAATGACTCGCACGCCGCCATGGCGCGGCCCACGTCGCCGCGCAGCACCAGGTCGGCCTCGGCGTCGAGCGGCGTCGGCTCGCGGTTGACGATCACCAGGACGGCGCCGTTGCGCTTGGCAAGCCGCGGCAGGGTCGCGGCGGGCCTGACCACGAGCGAGGACCCCAGCGCGAGCAGGAGGTCGCAGTCGAGCGCGGCCTCGGTCGCGCGGCGCAGCGCCTCGGCCGGCAGCGCCTGGCCGAACGCCACCGTGGCGGACTTCACGAGGCCGCCGCAGGCGCAGACCGGCGGCTCCCCGCTCGCCTCGAAGGCGCGGCGCAGCGGTTCGAGGTCGAACCGCGTCCCGCACGACAGACAGTGCGCGTAGGTGCCGTTGCCGTGCAGCTCGACGAGCCGGGATGCGGGCAGGCCCGTGGCCTGGTGCAGCCCGTCGATGTTCTGGGTCACGACGCAGCCGAGACGGCCCCGGGCCGCAAGCGCGGCGAGGGCCCGGTGCGTCCGGCCGGGGCCCGCGCCCGCGTAGGCGTCGTCGAGGATGAACTTGCGCCGCCACGCTTCCGCGCGGATCGCGGGGCTCGACAACCAGTCCGCGTGCGGGATGGGCGGGTTGCGGCGCCACGGGCTGTCGGGCGAGCGGAAGTCGGGCACGCCGCATTCGGTCGAGATGCCCGCGCCCGTCAGCGCCGTGATCCGCCGCGCGCGGGCGATCAGGCCTTGCAGGGCGTCCAGCGCCGGCTCGGTCGGGCCCGTCAAACCTCGTCCATCCTCCCCGCGGGGCGTCTCCCCCGCGGGAAAGGTCGCGCCTCAGGCCTGCTTCTTCAAGCGCACGACGTTGTGGAGCTTGGTTTCCGCGCTCTCGAACAGGCGGCGGACGCCGCGGGCGGCCTGGCGGATGCGCTGCTCGTTCTCGACCAGCGCCAGGCGGACGTAGTCGTCCCCGTGCTCGCCGAAGCCGATGCCGGGCGCCACCGCCACGTCGGCCTTCTCGATCAGCAGCTTGGAGAACTCCAGGCTGCCCAGGTGGCGGAACGGCTCGGGGATGGGCACCCAGGCGAACATGGAGGCCTGCGGGGCCGGCACGCGCCACCCCGCGGCCCCGAAACTCTCCACCATGACGTCGCGGCGCTGCCGGTAGATCGCGCGCATCTCGTGGATGCAGTCCTCCGGCCCGTTGAGGGCGGCCGCGGCCGCGACCTGGATGGGCGTGTAGGCCCCGTAGTCGAGGTAGCTCTTCACCCGGGTCAGCGCCGCGAGCAGGCGCTCGTTGCCCACCGCGAAGCCCATGCGCCAGCCCGGCATGGAGAAGGTCTTGGACATGGAGGTGAACTCGGCCGTCACCTCCATGGCGCCCGGCACCTGCAGCACGGAGGGCGGCGGCTCGCCCTCGAAATACACCTCCGAATAGGCGAGGTCGGACAGCACGAAGATCTCGTGGCGCTTCGCGAAGGCCACGAGGTCCTTGTAGAAGTCGAGCGACGCCACCGTGGCGGTCGGGTTGGAGGGGTAGCACACCACCACGGCGATCGGCTTGGGGATCGAGTGGGCCACGGCGCGTTCGAGCGCGGTGAAGAAGGAGGGCGTGGGCTCGGCCGGCACCGAGCGGATCACGCCGCCCGCCATCAGGAAGCCGAAGGCGTGGATGGGGTAGGAGGGGTTGGGCACCAGCACCACGTCGCCCGGCCCCGTGATGGCCTGCGCCATGTTGGCGAAACCCTCCTTGGAGCCCAGCGTCGCCACCACCTGCCGCTCGGGGTCGAGCTTCACGCCGAAGCGGCGCGCGTAGTAGCCGGCCTGGGCGCGGCGCAGCCCCGCGATGCCCTTGGACGCGGAATAGCGGTCGGTGCGCGGCTTGCCCACGGTCTCGACCAGCTTGTCGATCACGTGCTTCGGGGCGGGCAGGTCCGGGTTGCCCATGCCGAGGTCCACGATGTCCGCGCCGCCGTTGCGGGCCGCGGCCTTGAGGCGGTTCACCTGCTCGAAGACGTAGGGGGGCAGACGCCGGACGCGGTGGAAGTCGGTCATGGGGGTGTTCCAGCCCGGGGCGGGCGCGCGGGGTGATCGGGACGGTCAGGGCTAGCCGGGCCGCGGCGGATTGTCCACGGCTATGGTTAAGGAGCGCTTGCCTTGCGCGCGCCCTTGGCGGCCGGCTTCGGCGGCACGGACGCGGGGTGGAGGCCGGCGCCGCGCTGCTGCCTGACCCGGGCCTGGTCGAGCGCCGCGGTCGTGGCCGCGACCTCCGCGGGCGTCATGACCTTGGCGGCGGGCGCGTCGGACCGCGGCGGCCCGACCGGGATGTAGCGGAGCGAGCCCGGGTCCGGCCGGGAGGTCTCAACGAAATCCGGGGCGGAGGTCGGCCGGCTCTTCAGCCCGAATTGCTCCATGATCCCGTCGAAGGTCGAGCCGTTCCCCGGCGATTGGGCCCGGGCGGCGCCCGCCAGCGCCGCGGCGACCAGCACGCCGCGCCCGACCGACGCCAGACCGCGCCGAAGCGGATTGAAGCTGCGCGCGGCAGGTGCTGACATGCGTTCGCGGCCGACCTATCTCAAGCCGCAAGCGGCGTGTTGCGGGTGGATACGCCCCTAGCGGGCCAATGTGGCCCGAGCGCGACGGGTCGGCGTGGGATGCGGGCACGAGAACCATGAAGCACAAGCCGCACCGCAAGTCGCACAGGAAGCACGCTGACAACGATGTCGCGGTGGCGGTCGACGAGGCGCGGTCTGTTCGGGCCGAGGGCGCCGTGCCGAGGGCGTCGGAGCAGCCGATCTGGGACGCGTCGCCGTCCGTCCTGACGGCGCGTCTCATCCAGGCGCGGCAGGACGGGGGCGAGACGGCGCCGCTCCGCCCCGGCCCCACGCAGCCCGCCGCACCGGACAGGGCGCGACCGGACGGGACCGGGTCCGCGGCGCCCGATTTCGAGGCGCTGGGCAGGAACGTGGGCCAGTTCGTCGAGCAGGGAGGCAGGCTGGCCGCGGCCTGGTTCGCCCCCCAGGACGGGCCCACCGCCGCGGCCGAGGGGATCGCGGCCGCCTTCGGGACGCTGGGCAAGGTCGCGACCGACTGGCTCGCCGACCCCGCGCGCCTCGCGCAGGCCCAATCGGCGCTGTCGACGCAGTTGATCGACCTGTGGTCCGACAGCCTCAAGCGCTTCACGGGCACGCCGCCCGGCGCGAGCAAGGACACCGCGCGCGACAACCGGTTCTCGGACCCCGAATGGCGCGACAACCCCTTCTTCGACTTCGTCCGGCGCGCCTACCTGATCGGCGCCGATTGGGCGCGCGACATGGTGGAGGGCGCCGAAAGCCTGGACGAGCCCACGCGGCTCAGGGCGCGGTTCATCATGCGGCAGGTCGCGAGCGCGCTGTCGCCGTCCAACTTCGTGCTCACCAACCCGGAACTGCTGCGGGAGACGATCCGCGAGAACGGCGCCAACCTGCTGCGCGGCGCCCAGCTCCTGGCCCAGGACATCGGGGCGGGCGGGGGCGAGCTCCGCATCCGGCAAACCGACGAGAGCCGCTTCGAGCTGGGCGTGAACGTCGCCGTCACCCCCGGCAAGGTCGTGTTCCGCAACGACCTGATCGAACTCCTCCAGTACGCGCCGCGGACGGAGCACGTGCTGAAGAGGCCGCTGCTGATCGTGCCGCCCTGGATCAACAAGTTCTACATCCTCGACCTGAACCCGGCCAAGTCGTTCATCGGCTACGCGGTCTCGCAGGGGTTGACCGTGTTCGTCGTGTCCTGGGTCAACCCGGAGGCGCGCCACGCCGACAAGGGCTGGGACGCCTACATGGCCGAGGGGGTCTACGCGGCCCTCGACGCGGTCGAGCGCGCCACGGGGGAGCGCGAGGTCGCGGCGCTCGGCTACTGCGTGGGCGGAACGCTGCTGGCCGCCACCCTCGCGCACATGGCGGCGAGGGGCGACCGTCGCGTGTCGAGCGCGACCTTCCTGACCACCCAGGTGGACTTCACCCGGGCCGGCGACCTGAGGGTCTTCACCGAGCCCGCCCAGATCGCGGCCGTGGAAGCCGAGATGGCGCAGACCGGCACGCTGAGCGGCGCCAAGATGGCGCAGGCCTTCAACATGCTGCGGCCCGACGACCTGATCTGGTCCTACGTGGTCAACAACTACCTGAAGGGGAAGGAGCCCAGGCCGTTCGACCTGCTGGCCTGGAACGCGGACGCGACCCGGATGGCGCGGGCCAACCATTCCTTCTACCTGCGCGAGTGCTACGGCGCCAACGCGCTCGCCGCGGGCCGCATGGTGCTGGGGGGCGAGCGGCTCGACCTCGGGCGCGTGACGGTCCCCCTGTACAACCTCGCGACCCGCGAGGACCACATCGCGCCGGCCCCGTCCGTGTTCGATGGGGGGCGCCGGTTCGGCGGCCCGGTCCGCACCGTCGTGGCGGGATCGGGCCACATCGCGGGCGTCATCAACCCGCCGGCACAGGCCAAATACGGCTACTGGACGGGACCCGCCCCCGCCGCGGCCGAGACTTACGAGGCGTGGATCGCGCGCGCCGCCCACGCGGCCGGGAGCTGGTGGCCCGACTGGGCGTCGTGGCTGCGCGACCAGGCTCCCGGCACCGTGCCGGCGCGCCAGCCGGGCGACGGCGCCCTGCCCGCGCTGGGCGACGCGCCGGGCACCTACGTGCGGGTGAGGAGCTGACGCGGACGGTCCCGTTGCGGCACGGGCGCGCGCGGCGCATAAACCCTTGCCCGGCAGGGGAAACGCGCCCGGTCTGAGGCTCGCGGGCCGTCGCTCACGCGAACGCGCCGAGCGGGCCTCGCCCGGTTGGACAAGGGGTCGACGGACATGAAGCTTGTGCGCTTTGGCGAGGTTGGGCGCGAGAAGCCGGGGCTCTACGAGGGGCTCGGGCGCATCCGCGACATCAGCGCCCTGGTTCCGGATCTGGCGGGTGACGCGCTGTCGCCCGCCTCGCTCGCGCGGATCGCGGCAGCCAAACCCGACGACTTCCCCCTGGTCAGCGGGACGCCGCGCCTGGGGGCGCCGGTCGGCAAGCCGGGCAACTTCGTCGCGATCGGGCTCAACTACGCCGACCACGCGGCCGAAACCGGCGCCCCGATCCCGAAGGAGCCCATCCTGTTCAACAAGGCGCCGAACTGCATGGTCGGGCCGCACGACGACGTCATGCTGCCGCGCGGTTCGGAGAAGACCGACTGGGAGGTGGAACTCGCGATCGTGATCGGCACGCGCGCCAGCTACGTCACCGAGTCGGACGTGATGGCCCACGTGGCGGGGTTCGCGCTCTGCAACGACGTGTCGGAGCGGGCCTACCAGGCCGAGCGCGGCGGCCAGTGGACGAAGGGCAAGAGCGCCCCCACCTTCGGGCCGCTCGGCCCCTGGCTGGTCACCCCGGACGAGGTCGCCGACCCGCAGGCGCTCGACCTGTGGCTCGACGTGAACGGCCGGCGGATGCAGACCGGCAACACGTCGACCATGATCTTCACCGTGGTGCAGCTCGTGTCCTACGTGTCGCACTTCATGGCGCTCGACCCGGGCGACGTGATCACCACGGGCACGCCGCCGGGCGTGGGCCTCGGCATGAAGCCGCCCCTGTTCCTGAAGGCGGGCGACGTCATGACGCTCGGCATCCAGGGGCTGGGCGAGCAGAAGCAGACCGTGGTGGCCTGGTCGAAGCCGAGCGGCTGACGCCTCAGGCGGACGAGCCCAGCATCAGCTCCACGTTCTGCACGGCGGCGCCGGAGGCGCCCTTGCCCAGGTTGTCGAGCTTGGCCACCAGCACGGCGTGCCGCCGCGCGCTGTTGCCGAACACCCTGAGTTCCATCCGGTTGGTGTCGTTCAGCGACTGCGGCTCCAGCCGGTCGGCCCCCTCCTCCACCACCGCGACGTGCTCGCTTCCCACGTAGTGCGCCTGGAGCGCGCGGCGCAGGTCGGCGGGGCCGGGGCTGCCGGGCAGGTCGTCGAGGTGAAGCGGCACGCTGACCAGCATGCCCTGCCGGAAGGCGCCGACGGAGGGCACGAACAGCGGCCGCCGGGTGAGCCGCGCGTAAACCTCGATCTCGGGCAGGTGCTTGTGCTCCAGCCCCAGCGCGTAGAGCTCGAATCCTGTGCCGCCGCCCGCCTCGAAGGCCTCGATCATCGTCCGACCCCCCCCGCTGTAGCCGCTCACCGCGTTGATCGTGAGCGCGTGGCCGGGCGGGATCAGGCCGGCGTCGACCAGCGGGCGCAGCAGCGCGACCGCGCCGGTCGCGTAGCACCCGGGGTTGGCAACGCGACGGGCCGTGCGGACCGCCTCCGCCTGACCGGGGCCCAGCTCGGGAAAGCCGTAGACCCAGCCCGGCGCCGTGCGGTGCGCGGTGGAGGCGTCGAGCAGCTTGGGCCCGGCGTCGCCCAGGTCCTCCGCGAGCCGCACGGTGTCGCGGGCGGCCTCGTCGGGCAGGCACAGGATCGCGAGGTCGCATTCCGCCAGCAGGTCGCGCTTGGCGGCCCCGTCCTTGCGGCGGGCGGGGTCGATCGCGCGCAGCTCGATGCCCGCGCGCCCCGCGAGCCGGTCGCGGATCCCCAGGCCGGTCGTGCCGGCCTCGCCGTCGATGAACACCGTCGCCATGTGGATCTCGCGCAAGAAAAAGGCTCCCCGGGGCGCGGGGAGCCTGGTTTCGTCCGGCCGCCGGGTGCGGTCCCGATCAGCGTTTGGAGAACTGGAAGCTCCGGCGCGCCTTCTTGCGGCCGTATTTCTTGCGCTCGACCACGCGGGGGTCGCGGGTCAGGAAGCCCTCGCGCTTCAGCACGGCGCGCAGCTCCGGCTCGTAGTAGGTGAGCGCCTTGGACAGGCCGTGGCGCACGGCGCCCGCCTGACCCGAGAGCCCGCCGCCCGCCACCGTGATCACGAGGTCGAACTGGCCGACCCGGTTGGCGACCTGGAGGGGCTGGTTGACCATCATGCGCAGCACGGGCCGGGCGAAGTAGGTCTCGATGGCGCGCGTGTTGACCGTGACGCGGCCGGTGCCGGGCTTCAGCCACACGCGGGCCACCGCGTCCTTGCGCTTGCCGGTCGCGTAGGCGCGGCCGTACTTGTCGAGCTTCTGGACGTGGACCGGCGCCTGGGGCTCGGAGCCGACCGCCCCGGCGTTGGCGAGGTCCGCGAGGGAGGAAAGCGTCTCGGCCATGGATCAGGCAGCCTTGTTCTTGCGGTTCAGGCCCGCGACGTCCAGCGACTCGGGCTGCTGGGCCGCGTGGGGATGGTCGGCGCCCTTGTAGACCCGCAGGTTGCCGAGCTGCTTGCGGCCGAGCGGCCCGCGGGGCAGCATGCGCTCCACGGCCTTCTCGATGACCCGCTCGGGGAAGCGGCCGTCGAGGATGAACTTGGCGCTGCGCTCCTTGATGCCACCCGGGTAGCCGGTGTGGTAGTGGTACACCTTCTGCTCGCGCTTGCGGCCCGTGAACTGCACCTTGTCGGCGTTGATCACGACGATGTTGTCGCCGTCGTCCATGTGGGGCGTGAAGGAGGGCTTGTGCTTGCCGCGCAGCCGCAGGGCGATGAGCGAGGCCAAGCGCCCGACCACGAGCCCGTCGGCGTCGATCAGCACCCACTTCTTCTCGATGTCGGCCGGCTTGGCCGAATAGGTTTTCCCGAACATGGTGACTCGTCTGCGAGAAGGATCGGGGAACGTCCGCGGAGGGCGCGCGCCGGATGCATACGGCCCAATAAAGTGCTCGCACCCGCGCGTCAAGCCGCTGCACGTTGACGGGGTAAGAAAAGCCTGGCCGGAACAACGCCTTGTCTATAGAGGTATCAGGGTACCTGTTTGGGAGCCTGAGCCGTGACGATGATTGTCGGTCCCGACGACGCGCGCCTCCGCCGTGTGCTGACCGAAACGCGCACGATCGCGATGGTGGGCGCGTCCGGCGACCCCGCGCGTCCCTCGAACGGCGTGCTGCGCTTCTTGGTTCTGCGCAGCTACCGCGTGGTCGGCGTCAACCCGGCGCTCGCCGGCGCCGTCATCCACGGCGCGCCGGTCTACGCGCGGCTCGGCGACCTTCCCGAGCCGGTCGACCTGGTGGACGTGTTCCGGGCGAGCGACGCCCTGCCGGGCGTGGTGGACGAGGTGCTCGCCATGCCGACCCGCCCCGCCCCGCCGTGCTGTGGACGCAGCTCGGCGTCCACCACGACGAGGCCTTGGCGCGGGCCTCGTCCGCGGGCCTGCAGGTCATCGCCGACCGCTGCCCGGCGATCGAGATCCCGCGCCTGGTCGGGGCCTGATCAGGCCGGGCGGAGCACCGGCGCGGCCGGGCGGGCACCGCGCAACCCGCAGCGGTGCGTGACGGCCGCGGCGAGCACCACCATGGCGAAGCACTGGTGCGCCAGCGCGGCCCCGAGCGGCACGGACCACACCAGCGTCGCGACGCCGATGCAGGCCTGCGCCGCGACCAGAACCGCCAAAGCCGTCCCCGTCCGCGACGCGACCGATCCGGGCGCGGCGCGCGCGCAGTCGACCGCGTGCGCGACCGCTCCCGCGAGCAGCAGGTAGGCCATCGCGCGGTGGTCGAACTGGGCCGTCACCGCGGTCTCGAACGGGTTGCGCCACAGCGGCGCGCGGGGGGCCAGCTCGGCCGCGGACGGGATGAGGTGGCCGCCCATCAGCGGCCACGTGTTGTAGATGCGGCCCGCCCGCAGCCCCGCCACCAGCGCGCCGAGCCCGAGCTGAACGAAGACGCCGACCAGCAGCAGCGTGGCGCCGACCCGCAGCCGCCCCTCCCCGCGGACCGCGCCGCGGGGCCGGGGCGGCGCCAGGCTCTCGGCGAGCCACACCGCCAGCGCGAGCGTGGCGGAGGCGACCAGCAGGTGGGTCGCGAGCCGGACCTGCGACACCTCCGTGCGGTCCGCGAGGCCTGACTTCACCATCCACCAGCCGATCAGCCCCTGCAACCCTCCCAGGGCCAGCAGCCCGACGAGCTTCCACCTCAGCGGCCTGGACAGCGCCCCCGCGAGCCAGAAGCCCGCCAGCGGCAGCGCCACCGCGAGGCCGATCACCCGCCCCAGCAGGCGGTGCGACCACTCCCAGTAGAAGATCGACTTGAACCCGGCGAGGTCCATGTCTGGGAACACCGCCGCGTACTGCGGAATCTGCTTGTAGCGGTCGAACTCGGCCTGCCAGGCCGCCCCGTCGAGCGGCGGGACGATCCCGCTGATCGGCTTCCACTCGGTGATCGACAGGCCCGACTCGGTGAGCCGCGTGGCGCCCCCGACCACCACCATGGCGAGGATCAGCGCCGCCACGCCCCACAGCCAGGCGCGGACCAGGCCCAGGCTGCGCGCCGGGGCCGCCGCGGGCCGGGCGGGGCGCGCCCGCGGCACGGGCCGGACACGGAGGGACTGGATCGACATGGGGCGGCGGACCTGATTGAAGGGGGCAACCCGGGATGTAGTCCCGTCCGTGAAGGAAGACCATGCGGCGTCGCATCCGCAAGTTCATCGGCGCGAGCCTGATGCTCGCCTTCGTGGCCGTCTACGCGGGCACGGCCATGGTGGTGGCGCAGTCGGAGCCGGTGCACGCGCTGCCGGGCTGGGCGCAGGGCATCTTCTACGCCGTTGTGGGGCTCGCCTGGATCCTGCCCCTGATGCCGCTGCTCGCCTGGATGGAGCGGCCCGACCCCGACGACCCCGCGCCCGGAACGCCGTGAGGCCGGTCAGGCCACGTTGAGCCTGCGGCCCCGGTTCCACAGCGCGAAGGCCACGCCGGAGAGCAGCACGTCGAGGCTGCGCACGTCCTGGTGGTCGCCGTTGACCGACAGGCGCGGCAGCGCGAGCAGGTGGTCGCGGTGCTCGGGGAAGATCACGCCGGGCCGCGTCGTGACCGCGCTCGCGTAGCCGCACTCGGCCGCCAGCGTGAAGTCGCGCGGGCCCGCCGAGGTGGGGTCGCCCACGGGGTAGGCGAGGTGCCGCACGGGACGGCCGAGCTTTTCCTCCAGCTCGGCCTTGCCGCCGGCGAGCTCGCGGCGGGCGTCGGCCTCGGCGAGCTTGGCCAGCCGGGGATGCGTGAGCGTGTGCGCGCCGACGGTCACGAGCGGATGGGCGGCGAAGCGGACGAGCTCGTCCCAGTCCAGGCAGTCGGCCTCGACCAGCGCGCGCCCGTCCACGCCACCCGCGTCGCGGAGCCGCGCCACCGTGTCGAGCAGATCGTCCTCCGGGCCCGCGCGCAGGCGCCGGTAGAGCGCGTCCCAGGCCGCGCGCTTCTCGGCCGCGGTTCGGGCGGGAAGGTCCAGCGTTTCGCCCGCGGCCGTGACCGCGACCCGGTCGGCCCGGCGGATCGCCCGCTCCAGCTCGACCCACCAGAGCCGCGCGGTCCGCGCCGCGAACCCCGTCGTGACGTAGAAGGTGGCCGGCGCGCCGTGGCGCTCCAGCACGGGAAGCGCGAAGTCGCGGTTGTCGCGGTAGCCGTCGTCGAAGGTCAGCACCGCGAGCGGGCGGTCGGGCTTGCGGCCGGAGGCCAGCGCGGCGAGGAGGTCGTCCAGGCCCACCACCCGGTAGCCACGGGACGCGAGGTGGGTCAGGGTCGCGTCCAGGAAGGCGGGGGTGATCGACAATCCGCCGTTCGGGGCGAAACCGTCCCCCGCGCGCGGCGGCCTGACGTGGTGGAACATCAGCACGGCGCCGAGGCCGCGGAGGGCCGGCGCGGCCAGCCGGTGCAGCCGGGCGGCACCCAGCACGCCGAACCCCGCCTCGATCACCCGGCCGCGCAAGCCCATGCCGCTGTCCCCCGCCCGACGCGGACGAGCTTACGCAAGCTCGCGTTGACGTTTCCTTGCTAGCAGTCGCGGGGTCGGGCGAGCGGGACGCGCATGGGAACCGGGGTTGGCATCGGACTCGCGGCGGACGCGGCGCGCGCGGCGGCGGCGGCGCCTTTCGCGCGTGTGGAGGTGGCGACCGACCCGGCCCGCGCGCTTCCGGCCTGGCGGGAGCTGGAGGCCGCGGGCTCCGCGTCGGCCTACCAGTCGTCCCGCTTCCTGCTGCCGTGGATCGAGACCCAGGGGGCGGCGGAGGGCGTGCTGCCGTTCCTGGCCACCGCCTACGACGACCGCGACCGGCCCGTGGCCCTGCTGCCGTTCGGGCTGAGCGGCCGGGTGATCCGCGTCGCCGGATTCTTGGGCGGCAAGCACGTCAACTACGCCATGGGCTTGTTCCGCCCCGGCGTGACCTGGACGCCGCGCGACGTCTCGGCCCTGCTGCGGGCCGCGGCCCGGGCCGGGCCGGTGCGGCCGGACGCGTTCGTGCTCGCTAACCAGCCGCACGCGTGGGACGGGCTCCCCAACCCGCTTGCGGGGCTGCGCCACCAGCCCAGCCCCAGCGCGAGCCACCGGACGCCGCTCGACCCCGACCCGGCCCGCTTCTTCGCCGAGCGGCAATCGCGCCGCACCCGCAAGACCCTGCGGGGCAAGCGCGAGAAGCTCGAAGCGGTGGGGCCGGTTCGCCACGCCGTGGCCCGGACGGCCGAGGAGGTCGGCCGCGGGCTCGACGCCTACCTGGCCCAGAAGACCGCAACGCTGGACGGGGCGGGACTTCCGCACGACCTCGGCAATCCGGCGCTGCGGGCCTTCCTGCACCGGCTCGCCCGCCCGGACGGCACCGCGCCGCCCGCCCTCGACCTGCACACGTTGAGCTGCGGCGACCGCATCGTGGCGACCTTCGGCGGCCTCGCCCGGTCCGGCCGGTTCTCGGGCCTCCTCATCTCCTACGACGGCGCGCCCGAGATCGCGCGGACCAGCCCCGGCGAGCTTCTGCTCGCCGCCGTGATCGAGGCCAAATGCCGGGACGGGTTCGCGAGCTTCGACCTGGGCGTCGGCGAAGCCCGCTACAAGCACGGCTACTGCCCGGTCGAGGACCCGCTGTTCGACAGCTTCCTCCCCGTCACGGCCCGCGGCCGCCTGTGGGCCCTGGAGGAAGCCTGCCGGCTGCGCGCGAAGCGGTGGATCAAGCGCTCGCCCCGCGCCTGGGACGCCGTGGGCCGGCTCCGCACCCTCGGCCGGCCCCGGCGCGCGTGACCGAACGGCAACACGGCCCCGCGATCGGCGGTGGAAGCTCAAATCGGGGACAAAGCATTAACCTTTCAGGGTTAATCGGTCTGGCGGCCGGACCCTCCGCGGGTTAGTCTCGGCCCCATGCTGACCGACACCACATCCGCATCCACCCCGGCCGAGGGTGCCGACGAGCGCCGGGCCGCCCTCGCCTACGTCGAGGAGGCCTTCGCCGAGGCGACGCTGGACGGCATCGAGGAGGACTGCTTCGTGCAGGCCGCCCTGTTCACGGCCTTTCAGACGCTGGTGGGCGTCTACGGCGAGGACGCGGTCGCGGACTTCGCCGAGCGCCTGCCCGAACGCATCCGTCACGGCGAGTTCTCCGTCGCGACGCGGCAGTAACGCCCGGCGGCTTGACGCTGCGGCGGCGCGGCCGATCTCCGGGGCACGCGCTTCCGGGATCGACCGATGACCACCCAACAGCCAAGCCGGACCCTCAACGACGGCCGGTCGGTGCCGCAGCTCGGCTTCGGCGTGTGGCGGATCGCGGAGGCCGACACCGAGGCCGCGGTGGGCGAGGCTTTCCGGGCCGGCTACCGCGCGGTCGACACCGCCGCGCTGTACGAGAACGAGGCCGCGGTGGGCCGCGCGGTCCGGACCGCACCGCAAGGCTCCGCCCCGGTTTTCATCACGACCAAGGTGTGGAACGACCGCCAGGGCCGCGGCCAAACGCGCGGGTCGCTGGAAGACAGCCTGCGCCGCCTGGGCCTGGACGCGGTCGACCTGTTCCTCATCCACTGGCCCGCCCCCGCCCGGGGCCTCTACGTGGACACGTGGCGCACGCTGGTGGACCTCCGCCGCGAGGGTTTGGCGAAGTCGATCGGGGTGTCCAACTTCAACCCCGACCATCTCCGCCGCGTGATCGACGCCACCGGGGTGGTCCCGGCCCTCAACCAGGTCGAGCTGCATCCCCGCTTCCAGCAGCGCGCGCTGCGCGCCTTCCACGCCGAGCACGGCATCCTGACCCAGGCGTGGCGGCCCCTGGGCAAGGGCGCGGTGCTGGACGACCCGGTTATCGTGCGGATCGCGGCCAAGCACCGGCGCACGCCCGCGCAGGTGGTGATCCGCTGGCACCTCGACGAAGGCCTGCTCACCATCCCCAAGTCGCAGACGCCCGCCCGCATCCGCGAGAACATCGACGTGTTCGGCTTCGCGCTCGACGAGCAGGACCGCGCCGCGATCGCGACCATGGACAGTCCCGAGGGCCGCATGGGGGCCGATCCCGCGACGTTCGCTTGACGGCGCGGGGCTTCCTCACCACCTCGCCCCTATCACGTGAGACAGGACTGCACATTCGCCATGCCGACGCTGTTCGACCCCCTTGCCCTGGGCGAGCTGACCCTCCCCAACCGCGTCCTCATGGCGCCGCTCACCCGCTGCCGCGCGACCGGGGGCGGCCGCGTGCCGAACGCCCTCATGCGCGACTACTACGTCCAGCGCGCGTCCGCGGGGCTGATCCTGTCGGAGGCGACCTCCGTGACGCCGGAAGGCGTGGGCTACCCGGACACGCCCGGCATCTGGTCGGCCGCGCAGGTCGAGGGCTGGCAGGGGGTGACGGACGCCGTGCACCGGGCCGGCGGGCTGATCTTCCTTCAGCTCTGGCACGTGGGCCGCATCTCCGACCCGAGCTACCTCGACGGCAAGCTGCCCGTGGCGCCCAGCGCCCTGCGGCCCACGGGCCACGTCAGCCTGCTGCGCCCGAAGAAGGCCTTCGAGACCCCCCGCGCGCTCGAGCGGACCGAGATCCCGGGCGTGGTCGCGGGCTTCCGCAGGGGGGCCGAGAACGCCCAGGCCGCGGGCTTCGACGGCGTCGAGATCCACGGGGCGAACGGCTACCTCCTCGACCAGTTCCTCCAGGACGCCGCCAACCAGCGCGCGGACGACTACGGCGGGACGATCGAGAACCGCGCCCGGCTGATGCTGGAGGTGACCGACGCCTGCATCGCGGTCTGGGGCGCAGGCCGCGTGGGGATGCACCTCGCGCCGCGCCGCGATTTTCACGACATGGGCGACTCGACGCCCGCGGACACGTTCGGCTACGTGGCGCGCGAGCTCGCGCGGCGGAAAATCGCCTTCATCTGCGCCCGCGAGCGGCGGGGTGAGGACAGCCTCGGCCCGCACCTCAAGCGCGAGTTCGGCGGCCCCTACGTGGTCAACGAGGATTTTTCCGCCGCCAAGGCTCAGGCCGTGCTGGACGCCGGCGAGGGCGACGCGGTGGCGTTCGGCAAGCTGTTCATCGCCAACCCCGACCTGCCCGGGCGCCTCAGCCGGGACGCGCCCCTGAACACGCCGCGCCCGGACCTGTTCTACGGGTCCGGTCCCGAGGGCTACGTGGACTACCCGAGGCTCGACGAGGCCGCGTGACGGCGGACGGCCGCGGGGTGGTGCCGGGGCCGCCGTCGGCGGACGTCGCCGCCCTGCCCGGCCCGGTCGCCCGGATGCGCGCGCGCCTCCTCCAATCGGCCCTGAGCCGGGACATCGACGACCTCGAAAACCCGCTCGGCTGGAACGAGCTGCCGCCGCTCTTCACCCGCGGGCAGCCCGCCGACTTCGACCCGGTCGCGTTCCTGAAGGCGCGCAGCTTCGACGGGCGCGGCCTGGAGATGCTCGACGTCCTGCGCGCCGTGCTGACGGCGCCCCACGCCCGCGTCGCGCGGGGCGGCACGGCCATCTACCGCTGGCCGGTGTTTCCGGTAGCTCCGGAGCGCGCGCCCACACCCGCCGAGCAGCTTCACCCCTGGCGCTGCGTCCGCTTCGCGGACCTCCTGTCCCGCGCTCCGGACGGGGGGCCGCCGATCCACCGCGCGGGCATCAGCGAGGGTGGGACCTGGTTGTTTTTCTGGACCGAGCCGTTCCCGAGTTGAAGCGCGCGGGGGGTCGATGTGCCGCCGTCGCTCACGGGGTCGGCGCGGCGGGCGTCACCGTGGCGGCCGTTGCGCTCGCAGGCGGCGCAGCCGCGTCGCCGGCCCGCGCGAGCGTGCCGGCCAAAAC